>JANPBK010000254.1:0-3096 GCA_031430395.1 Cyclobacteriaceae bacterium | reverse complement strand
GCAAAAAGTATGAGCCCGCCCGGCTCGAGGGCAAAAGAGTTAGCCTAACTTTTTCTGTGCCGTCAAGTCTTATGACCTGATGTAAAACGCACGCTCAAAAAAATCCCGATCATTTCTGTACAGCAGACAAGCGCATTTCATAGCTTCTTCACCAGTTCTCCTTGGGATTGCGGGTACTGATGGATTGGTTTATTCGCTTCGCTCTTCCAGTTACTCCCAGTCCCGCAATGACATTTCATCGAAGAGGGAGGACTTCCGTGCCGACAGGTCTTACATCTAATAAAATCTTTCAATACGAATACATCTTCGTTTGAAACGATAAGCGCGTGGGTCTGACGTTTATGATCCTTTTCAGGACTTAATAACATTTGAATTTTGCGGTGTATATTTGAACTATGGAAACATTAAGAATTGATATCGTGAACCCCAAAGCCAAAAGAATAATTAAAGAATTGGCTTACTTGAATCTGATAAGCATTCGCGACAAGGACCCTATTAAATCGTTTCAAGAACTTCTTACCAAATTGAGAAGTAAGACAGATGCAATTTCCTTAGACGAGATAACCAAAGAGGTTGAACTTGTGAGAGCAAAGAGACATGGCAAAAAAGGCTGATCGAATTATCATTGACACAAACCTTTGGATCAGCTTCTTAATAACCAGAAACTTTAAAAAGCTGGATGAAAGAGTAAAGAAGAAGAGAGTTAGAATTTATTTTAGTCTTGAATCCATTGACGAGTTTTTAACGGTTGCAAACCGACCCAAATTCAGAAAATATTTTAGTAAAGTAGACGTTGAGAAGTTAATCGACCTATTCGATGTCTACGGAGAAGTTGTTGAGGTAAGGAGTAAGGTCGATTTATGCAGAGACCGAAAAGATAATTTTCTTCTCGCCTTATCACGAGACTCCCAGGCAAATTATTTAATAACCGGTGATCAGGATCTTTTGGAACTAAAGGCTTTTGAAGGAACAAAGATTATCAAAATGGCTGACTATCTTAGAGTGACTGAGTAGGGGAATATGAAAATTTTCCATGCCGTCAGATCTTGGATCTAATAAACTCTTTCAATACGAATACATCTACGTTTGAAACGATAAGAGCGCTGGCCTGGCAAAATAGCGGGGGCGTGACGGCACGAGGGTGGAAGCCTGCCCGTCCGTTCAGGCGAGCATTATTTTGCCTAGCGTTTTTGCCTACTTTTTTGGCAATGCAAAAAGTATGAGCCCGCCCGGCTCGAGGGCTAATTATAAAATTCAGGATATTATTTACATTGGGTAATCGATGTGAAATAAATTGGAGGGTGAGCTGCCATTCGTTCTTCTAAATAGATAAACCACCAGCATTTATTATGAAATTATTTGATAAACTATTTGGGGCAAATGGTGGCAAAAATAAACTAGCTAAGAGTGATGCCCCTCGAAACGTAAAGCTGGTTACCTACCTAAACCGCTTCGGCATCAGCCAAACAGTTGAAAATTATAACCTAGTTTTAGATGCTTTAAATAGTCCCGAATCGTTTCTGCTCGTTCCGTCCGTGAATGAGGAGAATAAATCTACACAGTGGCATAAGCTTGAGCCTGGAGCGGAGTTAAAATTACTTTCTGTGGTGGAAATCAATGGACTTACAACGCTGCTCGCCTTTTCTGATGAAGAGGCGTTGGCGGAATGGTCTAAAGACCCGATGACCTATAAAGCTATCATGGCACAAGATTTAATGGACTTTTGTACTGAGCAAGGCATCTATCGCATCGTCATCAATATACATCAGCGAAACATGTTTCCGATTGAAAGAGAAGTGCCCATCACAAC
Organism: Cyclobacteriaceae bacterium; assembly: GCA_031430395.1. Lineage (GTDB taxonomy): Bacteria > Bacteroidota > Bacteroidia > Cytophagales > Cyclobacteriaceae > ELB16-189. The sequence goes on along the minus strand of JANPBK010000254.1, from coordinate 1,286 downwards.
AGAGAAAATAGCCTTGCCAACAAAGGTAAAGATAGGCACCTTAGCCAATCCATTGCCCAATGAATTAATCGGTGATCTGATTAATAGTTTTTGTTCCATTCCCGCCATTGAAGAAGCCTTTCAATATGCGCAAACAAAAGAGATGGTAACATCCCATATGATTGCTTTCCACCTAAACGACCATTCTGAAAGTGTGAAAAAGAGCGTGATGGCTTGTATGTGCGAGGCTTTGAAAAAAAACAATCAGGACAAACGAATCGGGATTTACTTTATCGAGTCTGAAGAGGCTCATCGCTCTATTCAGGGTATTCAAAATGCATTATTTTATAGCAAGTGACTCCCCCTGTTCTTTTCGTGCCGTCAGGTCTTTTGATTGGATAACTCCATTGTCACTCTGAGCCTGTCGAAGAGTGATTGGATTCAATCTGATAACCATTGTCACTCTGAGCCTGCCCGCTAGCGCGAGTTTGCAACGCTTGCTAGACCGCAATACTAAGTTAGGTTCTACTGCCGGAGAAAATTCGCCACCTTGAGGTAGGGGAGGAGCCTCTTTAAACAGCCGGCCCCCTTTATTGATCAATGCCTCAATAGGAGGGCACCGGTTCATTACTGAGTCTACCCTGCCCATCGTGAAATCCACCTTTTTCATTACAAGTACGCGCTGGCAGTTTTAGAAGTCCACCGTATCCGTTTTGAAATCCACCATTTTCATTACAGGTTGACACTGAAAGTTTTTGAAATCCACCGTTTTCATTACAGGTGAGCACTGAAAGTTTTTGAAATCCACCATTTTCATTACAGGTAGGCACTGAAAGTTTTCGAAATCCACCGTTTTCATCACAGGTTGACACTGAAAGTTTTTGAAATCCACCATTTTCATCACAGGTTGGCACTGAAAGTTTTTGAAGTCCACCGTTTTCATTTTGAGATCCACCCAAACGATTACAGGTAAGCACCCGCAGGGATTTTGTGAAAATAAATTTTTGTAAAAAGAGATTTTCTCATGAAAAAATGCATGCAAACGTGCCAGTGCCTTTTGGGTTTATTCAAGATGAAATATATAGTTTACAAAATAGTTGAAAAAAGTAAAACCAGATGAAACAGGCACGCGTTGCAAACGCGCGCCAGCATCCGGGCATCGAACTGGCAACTGTTGTGGAGAGCATCCGTTTTGCGATGTCGCTGTTTGCTTTATCTTCGTGCACATGTCCCGCATACCACCTAAAATGAAACAGACCGCGGCTATGAAAGCCCGGGTGTACCACACGTTGCCCGTGAGCGAAGGC
>JANPBK010000253.1:0-3632 GCA_031430395.1 Cyclobacteriaceae bacterium | reverse complement strand
CACGAAAACTGACTAAGGCGCTTTTTGATTTTCAAGTATAAAAGTCATTGGCTTCTCTACTTTATCTTTCAAAAGCGCAATCTTTAAAACCTGCTCTACAGATTCCACATAGTGAAAAGACAGGCCTTTGATATAGTGCTTTTCGATTTCATCAATGTCGCGTTTGTTTTTTACGCTCAGTACAATCTCTTTAATACCACTGCGCTTGGCTGCTAATATTTTTTCTTTGATGCCACCCACGGGCAATACTTTTCCGCGAAGTGTAATCTCACCTGTCATGGCCAGATTGGATTTCACTTTGCGCTGAGTGAAAATCGAAGCCAATGAAGTCAACATCGTGATGCCTGCTGATGGACCGTCTTTTGGAACAGCACCTGCCGGAACGTGAATATGCAAATCGTATTGTTGAAATACCCGGTGATCAATTCCTAATGACTCGGCATTTGATTTTAAATAAGACAAGGCTGCCATCGCTGACTCTTTCATCACGTCACCCAACTGACCTGAGATCGTCAAGGCACCCTTGCCCCTGCTCAGACTAGATTCTATAAACAAAATATCGCCACCCACTTGAGTCCAGGCTAATCCTGTCACTACTCCAGCGATATCATTTCCTTGATAGAGTTCCTCATCAAAAATTTCTGCACCCAGCGTCTTCACCACATAAGCAGGCGTTATTTCCTTTTCAAATTTCTCATCCATTGCCTTCGTTTTGGCAATACTTCGCACTACAGAACCAATCTTGCGCTCTAAACTTCTAACACCAGATTCACGTGTATAACTTTCGATTACCTTTAACAAAGCATCTTTGTCGAATTTAGCTTCATTCACACCAAGGCCATGTTCTTTCAATTGTTTAGGCACTAAATGTTTTATGGCAATTTGTAATTTCTCTTCTACGGTGTATCCGGTCAATTCGATAATTTCCATTCGATCGCGTAAAGCAGGCTGAATCGTATCTAATGAATTGGCCGTAGCAATGAAAAGCACTTTTGATAAATCGTATTCAACCTCTAAATAATTATCTGCAAAGGCATTGTTCTGTTCCGGATCCAATACTTCAAGCAATGCAGAAGAAGGGTCGCCTCTAAATTCAGACCTCACTTTATCAATCTCATCTAACACGAAAACGGGGTTCGAAGATTTCGCCTTTTTGATGTTGGCCAAAATCTTTCCTGGCATCGCACCGATGTACGTTTTACGATGGCCTCTTACTTCAGCCTCATCGTGCACACCACCTAAACTCATTCGCACATAATTTCTGCCTAACGCTTTAGCAATCGATTTTCCCAAGGATGTTTTACCAACTCCGGGAGGGCCATATAAACAAAGTATGGGGCCCTTCATGTTTTGTTTCAATTTTAAAACAGCTAGGTATTCAAGAATGCGATTCTTTACTTTTTCTAATCCAAAGTGATCTTTATCTAAAATCTTTTTCGCATTCTTTAAATCAAAATTATCAGGGGTATACTCATCCCAAGGCATATCCAACATGAACTCAGTATAATTCATGGCAATTGGAAAATCGGGGGCTTGCGGGTTGGTACGTTGCAGTTTATCCAGTTCCTTATTGAAATGAGCTGCGGCCGCCTTCGACCATTTTTTATCGGCTCCTCGCTTGCGCAATTTTTCAATCTCCTTGTCCGGGCCATCGAAGCCCAACTCATCTTGCAATACCTTTATCTGCTGACGCAAAAAATAATCGCGTTGTTGCTGATCAATATCTGTGTGTACTTTCTTTTGTATTTCATGCTTGATCTCCAACATTTGGATTTCCTTCAGCATGTATTTTAACAACAATGTGCCACGGTCAACCACATTATTGGTTTCCAATATCTTTTGTTTGTCAGCAACATCAACATTCAAATTGGACGCTAGGAAATGAACCAGAAAGGCCATGCCTTGAATATTGTCCAGCGCCATCTGTGCTTCCTGCGGAATCTCCGGATTGAGCTTTAGAATTTTAAAGGCTGCATCTTTTAATGATTGAACTAACGCCTTTACTTCTTTGCTCTCTAAATCCAGCTGAATTTCTTGTTGTAATTCGATTTTAGCGGTAAGGAAAGGTTCTTCTTGTAGATATTCCTTTATTGCAAATCGATTTTTTCCTTGAATAATGATGGTCGTATTGCCATCCGGAAGCACTAACATCTTTATAATTCTTGCGACTGTTCCAAACCGATACAAATCATCTATTCCAGGCTCTTCGGCTTGCTTATTTTTCTGTGCTACCACTCCAATAATACGGTTGCCTTGATACGCCTTTTTTATTAATCGGATCGACTTTTGGCGTGTTACCGTTATGGGAATCACAACTCCCGGAAATAAAACAGTATTCTTAATGGGTAGGATAGACAATTCCTCGGGAAGATCCTCCGGCTTGATATCCATATCCTGCTCGGGATTGATCAATTGTATCAATTCCTCTGAGTCTTCTTGTGCCTGATGGGTTGCTAAATTTCTAAACATATATACAATGCCAATATGACACAAAAAATGGGTGTCTCCTACTTAAATATCAATGCTTCCCTATTACTCAATACCTATGCCATCGTTTTGGTTATATCTCAAAAATATTCCATTTTTAACTATTGCAGCTATATCCATTTTCGAACCAATCAAAGTGAAAACCCATTTACTATTAGTCTTTTGCTTCATTCTTGGAAATTCATCACCCAATTGCTATGGGCAAAATGAAAAAAAGTTGAAAAAGGGCGCCTTGATTAAACTACAGGATTCCGTTAGTTCTTACAGCCAGTCTGACATATTTAGTTTTCCTAATATTCACAAAATACAATTTTACCATGATGGCGTAAGCCTAAAAAAAATTAAGGCGATGGACCAGCCTACAACCCAGGATCAGATGTATAAAGTGCTGAAAGATTATGTCAAGAAATTCGGCATTCAAAATTTTTCCAAGAGCACACCAATGCTTTGGAAACTCGCACAACTTTCCGAAAAATACGGCCCCAAAGGCGAGGCTATACTACTTTATAAGCTTGTGCTGAAACATCATCAACAGGGCATCGATATCAAAGAAGTATATAAGAAATATCAACTGATCGATCCTGAGAAGAAAGAGAATTATGTCGCTCTTGATTTCTATTATAAACTTGTTGATTATAGAAAAGAAATTGATACGTTACGCCCTCCACACTCTGTACTGGTCAATATGGGTGAAGACATCAATTCAAAAAAAGAAGATTATGGACCCACGATGGGCAACGTTGACTATGTTTTACTCTTCACTTCCAAAAGAAACCCACACGAAGAACGAAATTATAATGAAGATCTTTTTTATGCCTTAAAAGTTGATGGACATTGGGCACAAATTGAAGAATTCAAAACCATCAATACCCAGTATAATGAAGGCTCGGCCTGTTTGAGCCTAGATGGAAAATCTCTTTATTTTTCACGTTGCAATGCGCCCGGCTCATTGGGAAATTGTGATCTGTATGTGGCTAAACTTGGAAAAGACAGTATTTGGACAGACATCAAAAATCTGGGGCCTAATATAAACAGTCTTGGTTGGGACTCTCAACCTTCGCTCTCTCATAAAGGAGATACTCTTTTCTATGCATCCAACCGGATTGGTGGATTTGGTCTTAGCGATATTTATTATTCAATAAAAG
>JANPBK010000252.1:0-2313 GCA_031430395.1 Cyclobacteriaceae bacterium | reverse complement strand
CATGAAGGTTGATTTCAGTACGATGGACATCAAGCCGCACCCGGAGTTAGGTCATAGCACTCCGGATGTATTTAAAGGAGATTGGGATAAGTTTAAGCTGTGGGGTTTAAAAATGAAAAATGAGGAGCCGATCTTCCGCGCTTACTCGATGGCCAACCACCCTGCAGAAGGCAATATTGTAATGTTGAATATCCGCATCGCTACTCCACCGTGGGATCGTGCGAACAACAAATGGATGGATGTAAATCCGGGCATTTGCTCTTCCTATGTGTTCTCACGCAAGCCTGGAGATAAGGTAACGATTTCCGGTCCTTATGGAGAATTCCATATCAATAAGACGCAACGTGAGATGGTATACATTGGTGGTGGTGCCGGTATGGCGCCTCTACGTGCACAAATTTTCCACCTCTTCCATACAGAAAAAACAAAACGCAAAGTTTCTTATTGGTACGGTGGTCGCTCTAAAAAGGAGTTATTCTATATGGAGCATTTCCGAAACATAGAAAAAGAATTTCCAAACTTCCGCTTTCATATTGCGCTTTCTGAGCCATTGCCAGAAGACAACTGGAAAGTAAGTAAAAGCCTGGAAGATAGAGACAGTGATGGCTACACGGGTTTCATTCATAAATCTTTATTTGATAATTACCTGAATAATCACCCGGCACCGGAAGATGTAGAATATTACTTGTGCGGTCCTCCGTTGATGAACGCAGCTGTCTTGAAGATGCTCGATGATATGGGAATCCCTAAGGAGAATGTGAGATTTGATGATTTTGGTGGTTAACAAAATTCAGAAGCCCTCAGATCGAGGGCTTTTTTTTGGAGGAACCTTATCCAACTTTTTAAATCGCATCTGTGTCTAATAGATGTTATGAAGAATGTATTGATGATGACGCTTCTGCTGTGCCTTTCGTGTGAAGAGGATTGTTCGCAGAAAAAATGCACCAATCCTATTTGGACCAATGCCACCATTCAATCCATTACACTACAAGGAAATAAAGGTGAGATCATTAAATACCTGTACCAAAATCAGGAGGTGTACTTTGTGAGAGGATGCCTCGATTGTGCCGATTATATTGATGTTGTTAGAAACTGCGAAGGCAAAATCATTTGTGAATTTGGTGGAATTGCGGGAATAAATACATGTCCCGATTTCAGTAAGGTGGCTATCAAATTGGCAACGATTTGGAAGAACTAACTGAGAAAATAGTTCATTGTCCATAGCTTAAATCCATCCGCTCGTCCATCAAATAAGTTGTCAAATCACCTTTAAAAAGATAGTTTTGTTGGACCTCAACAAAGCCTATGGACCTTACCATCCTCTTCTCCCCCATTCCGGAATCCATCTACAACGAAACCTTTACCAACAACTCGTTTTACAAAAACATAAAAGCCTACACAGAAAAAATTCCGGAAATAAAAGGAGCGCATGTGGCCATCTTTGGGGTGAAAGAAGAGCGCGGTACCACGAGCAATATGGGTGCTGCCAACGGCCCGGATGAAATCAGGAAGAAACTTTATCATCTCAAAAAAGGAATAGGCAATTATCGCATTATCGATCTGGGCAATCTGAATACCGGAATTGATTTAGATGAAACGTATACGCGCATTAGTGAAGTGTGCAGAATCTTACTTGAAAACAATGTTTTACCAATTGTATTGGGTGGTACGCATGATCTTGATTATGGTCAATACTGCGGCTATGAGGATATGCAAAAACTCATTAGCCTGGTGAACATCGATGCGTTTTTGGATTTAGAGGATGGCAAAGAAATTCCACCCTCGCGTCAACACATTCATAAAATACTTTTGCACGAGCCCAACTACTTATTGAGCTACACACATCTGGCTCATCAAACATATTTGGTTGATCCTCTTTCCACTGCCATTCTAGAAAAATTATATTTTGAAGCCTTCCGCATTGGACAAATGCGTACAAACCTAACGGAAATGGAACCGGCCATTCGCAATGCGGATCTTCTTTCTTTCGATATCACTGCCATTAAATCTTCGGATGCTCCAGGCAATGCCAATGCCCAACCATTTGGGTTAACAGGCGAAGAAGCATGTCAACTATGCTGGTATGCGGGCATGAATGAAAAACTAAGTTCTATAGGATTTTATGAATATAATCCCGAAGTGGATGATGCTCAGAAAAAAACCGCTTCGGTGGTAGCCACCATGATCTGGTATTTTATCGAAGGCTTTTACCACCGCAAAGGAGAACATAGTTTTAAGAGTAATGATTTTTTGAAATATGTCGTCTCCATGCAGACAGAACCGGAAACCATTACGTTCTACAAAAGCAAAGTG
>JANPBK010000251.1:0-9624 GCA_031430395.1 Cyclobacteriaceae bacterium | reverse complement strand
AATCAAACCAGCAACTGTAGTGATCAAAGCCACTTTCATACCACCGGCTACAACTTGAGGAGAAATATCACCGGCTGCTTCAATCGCATCAAAGGCTTGCACCATCCCTACCACAGTTCCAAAGAAACCAAGCATAGGGCCAAGGGAGATACATAATGAAATCCAGATTAAGCCAGATTCTAAACGTCCCATTTCAACACCCCCATAAGATACAATAGATTTCTCAACCATGTCAACGCCTTCACCAGAACGCATCAGACCTTGAGTAAAGATAGATGCTACCGGCCCACGTGTATTTTTGGTTACATCCTTTGCAGCTTCAACGCCACCTTTAGCCAATGCATCTTCAATGTCTGTTAATAACTTTTTAGTATTGGTTGTAGCTAAGTTCAAGGTAATGATCCTTTCAATAGCAATGGCCAATCCTAAAATGAAGGTAATGAGGATAGGCCACATAAATGGAGCACCTCCTTCGATAAACTTATCTTTTAAGGCTTGGTGAAATGATTGTTCGTCAGCAGGTGCAGCCTCGGCAGCAGCTACTTCTGTAACGGTTGATTCTGCAGGTGCAGCTTGAGCTGTTGTATCAGCGGGGTCGCCACCTTTTTGAGCGAACGCTTGAGAAGCGCCAAATGTAAGCACTCCGATGAAAGCAAGGATTGTAACTAATTTTTTCATGGTTTAAGGTTTATGGATAAAACTTGAAGTGGCCAAAATTAAAGGTTTTAGCGATTTCCCAACAAGATTTTTAAAAAAAAACTGAATTTCTTTGCACTTATTTCTGCTTTCGAGCTATTCAATACTAAAATCTTGAGAAAGTCACAGGAAATTCAAAGGGTTTTAGAATAAAAGAGTTTAACCAAGTTTGAATTTTAAGGGGTTTGTAAAATTGATTAGGTAAGGAGTCAAACGATTCCCATCAAATCGCATTTTCAACCTTGTATCAGGAGTTATTAATCCATTCCTTTGAGGGCATTTTTAGGAGAGGTGTCAGAGTGGCCGATCGAGCACGCTTGGAAAGCGTGTTTACCGCAAGGTAACGAGGGTTCGAATCCCTCCCTCTCCGCTTTACCCTCCATAGCTTCAGCGAAGGAGGGTTATCTTTCATAGCTCTAACTCAGGAAGGTTTTTAGCATGCAATTCGTTTATATCCTTAAATGCAAAGACAACACTTTCTACACAGGATGCACCAACGACCTCGATTCACGTTTGGAAAGGCACAGTCATGGTTACGTAGAATACACTAAAACAAGACTTCCTGTTGAGTTAGTTTTTTATAGCGCATTCAAAAATAAAGAACATGCATTTGCCTTCGAGAAGTACTTGAAGTCTGGTTCTGGGATAGCTTTTAGAAATAAACATTTGATAAAACATCCCTATTCCAGTTTATCTTAAACTAATAAAAAGAGTACTTCCTTCGCTAAAGCTACGGAGGACAAGTCGAATCCCTCCCTCTCCGCAAGTATCAATTCTGGTTATCTATAACCAACATTATCGAGAAAAATAATAAGAACTAGGCGAAGGAGTAAATTCTAACTAATCTCTCCTGCTATGGGCTTCCCAATTAACTCTTTGGTTTTACTAACTCCTTGCTCACCAATTAATAACATCAATTTAGTGATTGCCGCTTCTGTTGTCATATCGCCTCCACTAATGACACCAATTTCTTTTAGCCATTGGCTAGTTTCATACCTTCCTTGTACAACCATACCTCCAGGGCATTGAGAAATGTTCAATATGATAAGACCTTTTTCTATTTGATCCTTTAATAACTGAATTAACCAAGGAGACGAAGGGGCATTGCCAGAACCAAAGGTCTCTATTATTAAAGCCTTTAGTCCAGGAGTTGATATAATGGATTGTACGGTTGGCATTGAAATACCCGGAAACATCTTCAGAATGGAAATATTTTGATCAAAGAGAGTTCTTAGTTTGAGTTCCTTTTTTTCGATGGGTTGGTGAATAACCGATAGGTTATAGTCTATGCTAACTCCGGCTCTTGCCAGAGGAGGGTAATTTTCAGATTCAAAAGCGTCAAAGTGCATGCTTTCTACTTTCTTCGATCGATTGGCGCGTAATAGTTCATCTCCAAAATAAAGACAGACTTCAGGAACCATCGCATTCCCATTCTTTTTTGCAGATGCAATTTCTAAGGACGTAATCAAATTCTCGCGCGCATCCGAACGTGGCTCACTTATCGGTAGTTGGGCTCCCGTAAAAACGACCGGTTTCATTAACCCTTGTAGCATAAAACTCAATGCAGAAGCAGTGAAAGACATTGTATCCGTTCCATGCAAAACCACAAAACCGTCTTGTTCAGCATAGTGATCAAAAATGATTTGGCCAATCATTTGCCAATGAGTTGGTTGTACATTAGAGGAGTCGATGGGAACATCAAAAGAAACCACTGTCAAATCGAGCAACAGATTGCGGAGGGTAGGTAAATGATGGAGAATCAATGAAAAATCAAAGGGTATGAGAACACCTTGTGCATCGTACGTCATGCCAAAAGTGCCACCCGTATAAATAATCATAATTTTTGACTGAGCTCTTCCGGGTGAAGCGGTATTGATGTAAATGGTGGAATAGTTCATGGCAGATAATGTTAAGATAAATCAGGATTTCATCAAGTAATGTACGATTGCGAACCAAAGCTAAAAAGCATGCTTGCATTAACTAAAAAGTCTATGTGCATTCATCGTAGTGATATGTGCCAATTCTTCTAAAGTTATTTTTTTTAGCTCAATAATTTTTTGTGCAATCAGGGGAATATAGGAAGGTTCATTACGCTTGCCGCGATAGGGTACGGGTGCGAGATACGGACTATCCGTTTCTAAGACAATATTCTCCAGTTCGAGCAAAGGGATTACCTCCACTAAACCACTCTTCTTAAAAGTCGCTACTCCTCCAAGCCCAAGATAAAAACCCATGTCAGTAATTCTTTTGGCTTGATCCATAGACCCTCCAAAGCAATGAAATACACCTCGAAGTTTACCATCTAAAAGAGGTTCCAATAAAGCTAATGTTTCATCCATTGAATTGCGACAATGGATAACAACTGGTAGTTGATACTTCTTCGCCCATCCTACTTGAATAGAGAAAGCCTCCTTCTGCTGTTCCCAAAAAGTATTGTCCCAATACAAATCAGTACCCATCTCCCCTATTGCTGCAAACTTTCTTTTAGATAGCCAACTTTCTACCAGATAAAGCTCTTTTTCAAAGTCCTTCTTTACAGAACAAGGATGCAATCCCATCATAGGAATGCACCTGGTTTTATTCTTCTCTTCTACTTCGAGCATTCCATCAATGGATGAGTGATCTATGTTGGGCATATAGATTTGATTCACACCCGTCTGTTCACTACGCGCTAACATGTCCGTGCGGTCTGTGTCAAATTCTTTACTATAGATATGCGCGTGTGTATCTGTAAAATTCAAAGTCAATAAATTAAATTCAAAGTTAGCTGATTTTACATTCCCTCGAAGAGTAGAAATATGCGATTACCAAAAATTAGAAGGCCAATGAGTACCGCTATGATGGCAGACCAAAGCACAGCACCTGCTGAGATATCTTTTATTCGACCTGCGCTTTCTATCCATTCCGGGCTAATTAAGTTCACTAATGATTCTATAGCTGTATTCATTAACTCTAAGGATATTACCAGACCGATACAAAGTAGAAGTATACTCCATTCTACATTGGTTACTTCAAAATAATAGGCAGCTAATATAACCAAAGCGGTTATCCCTAAATGAATGCGGAGATTTCTTTGCTTCATCACCGCCAACCAAATGCCCCTCCCGGCAAATTTGAATGACTGAATAAAGTGTTTCATTTCCTTTTAAGATTTAATAAAGACTGATCTATTGATGCGTTTAATAAGTCATTATTAAACGCGCTACTCTTAAATCCAAGATAGTCAATAGATTTTTTCAATGCCTCTGATAAATTAAACTTTTCTTGAGATACTGTATATACCAACCCTTTGGATTCCAAATAGTCAGCCAAATACTCTTGTTCCGGTTGACCTGGAGTGGGCACCATAATTACATTATTCTTATGTAACACTGCTAAATCCATGATAGAACTATAACCAGACCTGCAAATGATATACTCAGATGCTTCAATCACGGTTTGAAGTTCCTCCCTTTTCAAATGCCCTACCTCTTGCAATCTCTCCTTATTAATTATCAAGCCTCCCTCCTCAGGCTTTCCTTTCACTATCAATACTTTTAAGGAAAGAGTATTTAATTGATGACGAATTACGTCTTCAAAAATTGACCGTTGAGGTTCTGGTCCAGAAATTAGAGCCAAGACATCATATTGTTTTACAATAGATCTTGTCGATTTCTCAAACCTTGACAAAACACCTACAAAAGAAATAGGCAATCCATTCGGTGATGACAATTTGCCCGAATATTCCTGATTAGGGAAATCTGGTACCCAGCAAGCGTCAAATTTTTTGATTCTTCGCTGATTCCAGTTACTAAATAATTTAGATGCCCAATGAAAGGGCGATTGAAGTATGAAATTGAGTTGATGAGTGATGAAAATACACTTTACCTCCTTCGAATAACAACCAAATCGATTGTCCGATATAATAAGATCGATGTTGTGGTTCCGAAGAATTAGGCGGAGTTGATCGTGCTCCTTACGAATGGCCGAAATTAATTTAAAAGACTGAAAAAAAAGTTTTGATAAAAGTTGATTATTAGTTGCATATTCAACTTGATACGATGCGATTTCAAAAAATACCAATTCAGGAAATTCAATTTTCAATAATTGCAATGCGCCTCCACTTGATGCGATCAATACTTTACAATCTCTCTTGAGGAATTCCCTAATTATTGGAATACATCTCGTGGCATGGCCTAAGCCCCAATCCAATGGAGCAATCAAAATGGTGGGTGATTTATTCAAGATTGAAAAGGGGGCAATGCTTTAAATTGATATCCATGATTTCTGAAATGCTCAAGATAACTGGGCAATGCATACATCATATTCTTTTCAGCTTTCAGGCTATCATGAAAAACAATTATTGATCCCGGACGGGAAGCTTCGATGGTGCCTTGAAGGCACTTTTCTGGCGAAAGGGACTGAGAATAGTCGGATGTGAGTACATCCCACATAATGATTTCGTGATTATCCTTTAAAGCATTGATCTGCTTAGATCTTATTCTACCATAGGGAGGACGGAATAAATGCTTCGATTCGTTCGATTGCCGATTTGAAAAAGTTAAGGTCTGATTCAATCTAATTTCATCGGTACAAGATTGGACATTAGCTACATATTTATCAGTAGATGTTCCCCAACCTTTTAAATGATGGAAAGTGTGATTTCCTACCTGATGATTTTCAGCAATGATTCTCTTAAATATCTCAGGATGTTTCTGAATATTATCGCCAATGCAGAAAAAAGTTGCATGAGCTTGAAACTGTTTAAGAACATCCAAAACAAATTCAGTTGGACCGGGTACTGGGCCATCATCAAAAGTTAGAAACAATTCTTTTGCAGTTGTCTTTATTCGCCAGGTAAGCTGAGGAAAGAGCCAAGGAAGTATTGAAGGTGTTCGAAACATGTAAATTATACTGCGTGCAAAACTAATTGGTCCCAATGCATACTGAGCAATCCATTACTCTACTCGACATGTCAGCAATGTAATATCATCTCGATAACCGTTTGTTCCTTTAAACCCATCTAGTTGAACAATTATATCCTGGTGGATCGTACTTAGGCTTTTGTTATGATTTTTTGTAAAATATTCAAGAAGCGCTTCCGGTCCAAATTCTACATCTTGTTCATTGGCTGTTTCCGTCAATCCATCTGTATAGGCTAACAAAGTGAACTCTGTCAAATCTGTCAGGAACCCTTCATTAATAAACGGTAGTGGGTGCATGGCGCCCAAAACAGTAGAGCCCTCCTCCAATAATCGAATTCCATTCTTTTTATCATAAAGGAAAGGCGCATTATGACCCGCATTGACATATACCATGGTACGCAAATTGATATCATAAATCGCACAAAAGAAGGTAATGAACTTCTCACCTTTTGTATTATCAAGCACCTGGTAATTCAACGCTTCTATGATTTCTGTTAGATTTGGTGTTTGGCGAACCAGTGTTCTAAGGGAGGCTTGAAAATTGGACATCATCAGCGCAGCCGGAATGCCTTTGCCGCTTACATCGGCTACACAGATCAAAAATTGGTTCTTATTAATTGGAATATAATCGTAATAATCACCTCCAATAATATCATGTGGCAGATAGCTCGCTTCAATCTTTAAGTGCTCGGTATTCGGCAATTTTTTAGGAAATAAAAATTGCTGCACGTCACTGGCAATTTCTAATTCTTTACGAAACGCTTCTTGCTCTAATTGCTTTCGTGCTAATTTTTTATTTTCAATAGCAACGATAATAATATTGCTTAATGCCTGAATAAATTTCAAACCCTCATCGGGTTCATGATTGACCGCGTTATTATTTAATCCGCCAACAAAAACCAATGCTAGCGTTTCACTTTTATGAGCAATCGGTATCACCAAGTCGAATTCATGAAAATCACATTCCTCAAATTCGCTTAAATAATGTATGCGTTTAATAAGCTTAAAGCGATCATCCAACTTAGACTTCATGAAATTTTTCTTTGTCCCAAAATTGACTTTACAATTCCAGATTTCATCAAACACAAATAATCCCAATTTTTTAATCTCGAGATTAGAGCGAAGCGTAAAATTAAAAATCTTGTAAAGCGAATCCTCGGCCACGTTGTTATTGATCGATTGAGTGATCTCCAACAAAGCGTTGAGCTCCATCTCTTTCTTTTCGACTAACTTTTTGAGCGCCTGATCGGACATAAATCCAATTTACATTTAGGTAGTAAATATAGCGTAACGGTTTTGGCTATGAATCATGCCTAACAGGCAATTAATCCTATCTCCTCATTTTCAGATGATTAAAGTCTCTTCATCTTGTCCTCGTTGGGTTTTTATTCGACTTGTTGATGTCTATTGTGTCTTCCCTTCCAGATATATTCTTTACCCTGTGCGAATAAAGCAATCCAAAGTACATAAATAGGATAAATAAGCTGTAGCGCAATAAAGGAAGTCCATCGCCATTGGACTTTTAAGAATAAGCATATTTGGTAAAGAAATAGAAACTCGACTAACAATTTACCAACTAAAAACATGGCTCCGACTTTAAATGGTACCCAACCAACAATCCAAGATATCAATAGAATAAGATACGATAGTTGAAATGCGAAAATGAAAACAGCCAGTGTCTTATTTAAGATTGACTCATTGAATTTCCATTTTCCGGCCCAGCGCATTCTTTGTTGAATAAATGCTAAAATGTTTTTATGTGCGTGCGTTGAAACAACCGCATCACCTTCCGGAATAAAAGAAATGCCCTTCGGGAATTTTTTATCGATTTTTTGCATCAAAAACTCATCATCACCGGAAGGAATATCTAAATTTCCCACATAACCATCTACCGCAATAAATGCTGACTTTCTAAATGAAAGATTGGCGCCATTGCACATCGTTGGCAAGCCATAACTTAATGTTGCTATTCCGGAGCCAACTAGACTTACAAACTCCATGGACTGAAGCTTTGAGAAAAACGAATTACCGGATTCAATTTTTACAGCGCCTACTCCCATTACTACTTGCTCATTTTGAAAAATTGAATTTATCTGCATCAACCAATTTGTAGGATGAAAACAATCTGCATCTGTAGTAACAATTATTTCACCATTGGTCTGATAAATCCCATATGATAACGCCTCTTTTTTTCCACTCTGCGTGAGCGGCAGAGATAGCAACGTACAATGCGGATGTTGATGGCAGAATGATAAAGCTATGGAGTGCGATTGATCGGAAGAATGATCATCTACGAAAACGACTTCAAAATCCTGGAAAGAGTAGCTTTGGGCATTCAATCCTTCTATTAATCTAGGGAGATTGGAATCTTCATCTCTAAAAGGAATAATCACGGAAATCTTGTGCTGCTTATGTATAGCGCTAGCTGGTTCTCTCTTTTTCTCCAATGCCAACTGCCAACCTGAGATCAACCATAGCACCAGCAAAAAATAAAATCCGAATACAATAAAAAAGAAGAGGATCATTAAGGCAATGTGTTTTAACTTGCCATGCAAAATGGAGAAAAAACCCATCAAAGAGAAAATCATTTTAGGTCTCGACCCCGGCACGAACGTGATGGGCTACGGATTAATTCTTTTAAAGGGGAGTAAACTGAGTCTGATACAGTTCGGAGTTATCAACATGGGTAAATTTGGAGCTCACGAAATGAAGCTGAAAAAGATTTTTGACAGGGTCTTGGCGCTTGTTGATGAGTATCACCCGGATGAAGTGGCATTGGAAGCTCCCTTTTTCGGTAAGAACATTCAATCAATGCTGAAATTAGGGCGGGCACAAGGGGTAGCTATGGCAGCAGCACTTTATCGAGAAGTACCCATTGCCGAATATGCGCCTAAAAAAGTTAAGCAATCTGTTACCGGCAATGGAAATGCCAGCAAGGAGCAAGTAGCCAGAATGCTCATGCAAATTTTTGGGATTAAGGAACTTCCCAAGCTACTCGATGCGACCGATGCCCTCGCTGTTGCCGTTTGTCATTACTATCAAAATGGAGTAACGAAAAGCAAAACAAAATCCTGGGAAGGATTTTTGAGCGCGAATCCTAAGCGGTTTATTTGACTTATTCGAACTTCAACTTATTACACCAAACATTTTTTTTTCACTAAAAATGGTAAAATTGTATTTAATATAGTTCCTTTACCATAAATCTAAATAAAAACGTCATGAAAAAAAATACACGGACATTTTTTATTGTGATCTGCATTGCATCTATCTTTTATAGTTGTAAAGAAGACCTAGAGCAATCAAGCATCTCTAAGTCCAATTCAGAAGCTGCAGTCATTGTTTATAATCAAGGTAACTCTAATGCAAATTCGACTGGAAGAATTGTAGGTGACCTAAAGAACGGATTTATAAATCGAGACCTTTCTGGAAACTTGCATTCTTTTGTTGCAACAAGATTCAACAGCTTTTTTATTACCCGAGCGGCTAATTTTCTAGTTGGAAATGGTTTTTTTTCTGGTCAACCTAATATTAGCGATTTTTTAAGTGGGGATTTTAATGGCGATGGATATACTGACTTACTATGTAGGTTCTTTGATGGAACTCTGCGGATGTATTATTGGGATTCTGAAGGAAAAACCTATTATGGACAAAATGGTATTGTTCTGACCAATGCTTACTTCTCAAATTATCTGGTGGCTGATTTTAATGGTGATAAATTGGCGGATTTGATAGTGAGGGACTCGAATGGGGGATTATATTTTTACCCATGGAATAATGGTCTAGGTTTCAGTACACCAATTGCTGGCACACAAGTTGGTAACGGCTTTAACTTTACGCATTTCTTCGTTGCAGATTGGAATGGAGACGGGACTGCCGATTTGATTTGTCGGGACAATTTAGGCAGATTGCGTTTTTATCCCTTCAAGTATAATACATTTTATGGAAATGGAGGTGGAACTATCGTTGGAAATGGATTTAATTTTCAAAACTACTTTGTAGGTGAATTCACGGGGGATAATTTACC
>JANPBK010000250.1:0-10212 GCA_031430395.1 Cyclobacteriaceae bacterium | reverse complement strand
TGGAAATAATAATAATACCATTCACTTTATGGTCAAGGCGCAATTGAGCATTATCAGCCGTCTCAATTCCTTTAATCACTAATTTTATTCTTGTTGCATAAGCTGCTCGAGCACTCTTACTCCTCCAACTTTCTCTTCAATTGCTAAGTCAAATTTCTCCTTATGATAAGCTCGCAGACTCCACTGTATAATTTTATTTTCAGGAAATAATTTTGCCTGAGACTGAAGCCAATCTTCTGCTGCTTTTTGTGAAGTGGACTTCTCAATAGCCCAGGCTGAAACCAAATGATTAGCTGGAGAAAAATTCAGCACCGTATTATCAACTTTTGGTGTAAAGGCAATTATTTTTTGAAGTGATTGATTAGCTACATCTTTGTTGCCAAGATTTAAATTACAAGTATAAATCAGCCAGTCTTCCAGTCTCTCATCTATTTCTTCATCGTATGGTTTTCCTACACCCAAATTGGAAGGCCATAATTTTGCGCTATAACTAAATTTCAATGCCTTTTTATATTGTTTGTTTTTAATCTCCGCCACTGCCTGCATCAGTTTTGCTTCAACATATAGTTGCCGCCCTACAGTAGCTCCTTCAAAAGGAAGAATTTTTAATTTAGTCAGAAAGTCATCCGCGGCTTTGTATTTATTAGTGAGCAATAATGTCCTTGCATAAAGCATTCCGATAATATAATTATCCGAATTGGCTTCATAAAATGGTTTCACAATAACCAACGCTTTATCATATTGCTTTTGTTTGATATAATGCTCAGCCAGTAATTTAGAATATCGCCATTCATGATTATTCAGTTTGATAGCATGTTGGAGATCAGCTACAACTGATTCGGCATCGATATTTAATAATGTTGCTCTCGCTGCAAAAAAAGAAGGGTCCTTAGGTAATGAACCACATTCATTAAATAATACAATGGCCTTGGCGATGTTATTCCGGTTCCATTCAATTAATCCGAGGTGATATTTTAACATCCAGTGATTATTTGTCTTCATCAATTTTGCAAGCACACCAGCGGTTTCAGTTCGGAATGGAAAGTCCACACTTACTTTATCCTCATTTATTTCAACAGGTTTATTCTCTAAATAGGATTTCCAATAAAGTACTTCTACAGAGGCTGGCGACAAGCTCAAAAATTTTATTGCTTCTTCACTACGGTTAAGTGAATGATACCAAATCCCCAACTCCAGAAAGGTTTGTTGCGGCATTTCATTTTGAATATTGGAAGTAAAATAATTTTTAGAGACCTCAGCATTGTCCAACATGTATTTTTCAAAATGAACAAAATGATTTAACGGGTCAAGCTTCAGTATTCTTCGTAGTGACTCTTCTGCTTTTTCAGTATTATTTTGCAAACGATAAATAACAACCAACAGTTGTAGCGCATCCAGATTGTATTGATTGCTGATCAAACTCTTTTCAGCGGATTCAAGTGACTTACTTAGTTCCCTATCACGAAAGTGAATTCTACTCAATTCAAGATACGAGGCACTTCTATATTCCGTACTTAATGCTGCTATATCAAATCCGTCTTTTGCATCAGTAGTATTACCCAGATACAAGTTAGCCAGTGCATAATAGTAATTTGCTGCAGGATCATATGTGTTTATGGACAATGCTTTGCTGGTAGCTTGTACAGCTTCAACATATTTAAATCTTCGTATCAACAAAGAGGCCATATCAACCAAGGCTGGAACGTAATTTGGATCTTTCTGAAGACAAGCATTTAGTTTCTCTTCAGCTTTTACATAGTCTCTGAAGCTGATATTATTTTTGCCTTGCAGGTACAGTCCATAGACAGAATTATGATCAAAATCTTTGGATATTTCCATTGGTCTATTAAGATCTCCATCATTAGGTGATGAATTCCAAATTAGTTTATCAACACCAAAAACGACCTTTAATTTACTTTCATCAACCTGCACTTTAATGGAATCAGTAAAAAGTTGCATTGGTTTAACCGAAATATCTTTCGAGTAAATAGTTTTATTGTTTTCTAATACTTCCAGTTTTTCATTCAAAAATTGTAATGGTGAGAAATAAATCTTTAACCATCCACCTTCATTTTTAATATTAATAGAACCATAATTATTAGCCTTTACATATCCCTTTGTTTGCTTCACTGGAAACCAATATTCTGTCCATACATCAGATTGTGAAGGTGAAAAGGAGCGATGCTTAAAAGGAGTATATATGCTTTTCTCCCCTGATTGATTATACAATCTGCCGCTTTGTACTTCTACATATTGACCATCAGTATCTGTTAACAATTTTTCCCAGATCATCCCTTGTTGCGACAATCCCCAAATCCATATTTTTTTTCCAGCCTTGTCATCATGGCTTGCAAACCTACCCATTCCAAAATCTTCATCATGCCAATACCCACCAAAGAAATCAGTGTATTTACCAAATACATGATATGATTTATAGCCACCAAAATTATTATTGTTATAAAATGAAATGTCTTTGTTGTTTTTCTTGTTAATAGGCCAATCGCTATACTCACCTTCATGCCCCAGATAGTTTTTGCCCGGATAGATAAACTGAAGATTCCCTTCCGCTTTAATACCAGCATTCATCCATGTATAATAAGGTTGCTCAAAAGATGAAGCATTATACCAAAATGAGTTTGTAGTAAAATATGCTTTATCGACAGGTAGATTGATATCTAATTTCCAGGTCGTACGGGTTATTAAATCTAATACACCAATCATACAACTTACACTACCATCTTCTTTTTTGAACGTAATGTAATCTACAGGAGTGGCACAATTTGGCGTGTGACCAATGATGCCATAATTAGCTTCTATTCCTCCACTTGTCCATGGCCCACGCATGGCGATATCTCTGAATTTGATTACATGGTTATTGTAAATAAAATCCTTACCTGTCGATTTTTCCACAGCTGACCAGATTTTTCCGCCCACTTCAGGCAAGATCATGATTCGTAGGTAATCATTTTCTAATTCGATTACCTTCCATTCTTTTTGAATTGCGTTATCGGTATATCCGTCAAATCGGCTATACGGATAAATTTTTGTGTCTGGCTTTGGAATTGGGTCAGGATCTGAAAATAAATATGTTTTAAAAATCTTTTTATATTCTTTAATCGTTGCAGGCTTATTCTGCGCTGTCGTATAAGACGATATTGATATAAAAATAAGTATGCAGAATTTAGATATCATAAATCAATATTTATTAATCATAAGGCAATGAAGAATATCAAAACAACAGTATACAATATAGCCTCAAGGTAAAATTCAAATAACTTAATAAAGAAGTTCCCCTTATTTCAATAGCAAAAGCCAGCCTTTACCTTTTGCAACAGATATCTCTTCATTAACAGAAAATGTAGCGGCTATTTGAAAATTCTTGACATCGGGTGCTACTAAACTAGCTTTAGCAGGATCGACACCTAATTTTTTCCAATCGATATTCAGCTTGACTTTAACATCATCATCGGCCCAACTTGCTATAGCAATTAATGTGCTGCCGCTTTTCTTATAAACTGTAGCCAACACTTTTTCATTGTTGGTTTTTACAGGACAGTTTTCGCTCCAATAACCAATCATTTCAGAACCTTTAATTCCAAAGTCATCCCATAACTTCCATATTGGTCTGGTGTCAGCAGTTTCACTCCATGGCATTCTGTTGGTCATGCCATAGATCATTCCACGCCATGCATTCCCACCATCCTGCAACATTTCGCCCATTAAGCCAAAAGGTATACCACTTACTTCTGTTATGAAAAAATCAGGTTTGCTTTTTTCATAATCAAAATACTCCCCAAACCATAATTTGTTCAAATAAGGAAAGTGCTCCATATACAAATTAGCACTATTATTGAAACCATCGTTCTTGTTATATTGATTGGCACTATGCAGGTCAAGTATACCAGGATGATTGTTTTGAGTTAACACTCTTTTTATGCGCTTCATGGTGACTCTGTCAAAAGCCACATCATCCAGATAAATTCCATCAATGCCAACATTCTGCACCAGCCAGTTCATTCCCTCTACGTAATAATTATGCCAGCGATTCATACCACTATTAACTATAGCTGCATCTTTAATCTCAGGGACAAACCAAGCCGCTATATAATCATCACCAAGGTGCTCCTGTAGCCAGCTAAATCCACGGCCTTTGCCTGCGGAAAAGATCTCATGATCAAAACTTCGCATCGCATGAACTTCATAGGCTTTATTACTCAACTCTCTGATGGTATTATAGATCTTTACTTTTAAACCTTTACTATGCGCCTCATCTATGTACGCCTTCATTTTAGCTGATTCGATGAAGGGGTAATTGATATAGGGATTAATAGGAGTGGCATGATGAATGTTTACTATAGTTGCACCTGTTTGCTTAATGGAATCTATTTCTTTGTAACGATGATAGAATTTGCTGTCCCATTGAAATTCAGTATTTAATGCATGAAATGGAGTTATGAGTAAATTAAAATTATAATAGAGAATATCGCCTTTTTTCAGGTTGCGGCTACCACTATATGCTTTTACTAAAACAGTTTTGGCATTTTGAGTAAGATCGATTCCACCCTTGTTATCATTGCCCCATGAAGTGGGTAATTGTAAAGGTTTTTGTAAATAAAAATTTGTGTTTAGTGGGCGGCTGTATTTCTCATCCCGCAAGGAAAATTGAATCCCGGAATTTACATTTCCAATCCAGGCACCATCCTGATTCTTTTTTGAAACATCCCATTTCCAGTGAAGCGAATCGGGACGATTCCCTCCTTTTAATCCAAGGCCCATCATGTATCT
This sequence comes from Cyclobacteriaceae bacterium, assembly GCA_031430395.1. GTDB lineage: Bacteria > Bacteroidota > Bacteroidia > Cytophagales > Cyclobacteriaceae > ELB16-189. The sequence continues at coordinate 5,427 of JANPBK010000250.1, read as the reverse complement.
GGCGGCTGATAGCCTCATCGGTAAATTGAAATTAATATCACTTAACATAACATCCTGTTGAGCTGTTATTTTAACTGTGTAAGATAAGAACCCATCAAACTCCAATGAAGCATTCACTTGCATCTGCAATTCAGGCGATGAGCTATTACTTTGCCAGGTTACTGTGCCTTGTTTAACATCCAGAAATTTTACAGCACTCGTATTCCATTGCCTGATTTCCTTGCTGTCTTTATCCAGAAATTGAAATTTCGCAGGCTGAGTAAGAATATCATTAGGCGTTGTTCCTATGGATGTCATCTCAGAAGTAAAAAAAGTTTGGATCTGAGCAGGAAGACCATTTTTACTCAAGAATAGTTTTCTGCCAAGCAAAGAGATTGTAGTGTCTTTTACCACCAGTGGAATGTAGGGCGCTATTACGGTATTCGCTTGTGCTAGAGATGAATTTAACCACTTTAAGCGCGTCATTTTTTCAGGTTGATCAATGCCTCCGTTTTCGGTCACGTCTTGCCCAAGTTTTATTTGTAGCAATATTTCAGTTGTCTCACCACCGGATATAACTTTTAATTTTCCTGTATAATCTCCTTGCTTTGAAGATGTAGGGATATGAATACCACACCACATGGCCTGAACTTTTCCTTTAGCTATATCAACGATGTTGTTGAAGGTTGTCCCGTCATATTTTACACCATCCGTATTAAGGCAAGAAATATTCTTAGAAAGAATTGCTTCCCCGCTTCTATTTTTTAAATCAGAAAAAATAACCTTCACATCCTTCAAATCTTTTAGCGCATATATTCCCAATTGAAAAGTGAAATACTCTCCCCTCAGTGCGTTACCGGAAAAAGAATTTTGGATACCAGCAGTTATCCACCGCTGCGGAAGATCATTTCGCATTCGGATTGAGTTTAATCTGTCTTCAGGAAAAACTAAAAATGACCTGTCGATATATTTCTTTATTAAACCCTGTGTTTCTGCAGAAGTAGCAATAACTTCCATAGGATAAAAGTTATTAAAGTCATTTATACTCTGAATTTCTTTCACCGCGCAATTGACTGGTATGTTACCTGAAGTACTGATTTTGCTTAGCCAAATTGCATCCGCCTTATTATCAGGTTTAACATAAACACCTTTAGGGTAATATACGTTAGGCCCTTCGTCTATATAGGGCATGTAATAGATATAGTATGTACTATTACCCGAAATTGGTTCAAAATAAATTGTGCCAGTCTCTCTGTTAATATCTTCTGTTTTAATGTTAGTTAAGTTTTTTCCTGACTTCGCATCCACCACAATAATTTTCTTTTGCTCAGGGTTTTCATCTCTTCTTCGCCATTCAATTACCACTTTAGCGACATCTCCCTTGCCTGTAAATTGCACCACAGCCCGATGATTACCCAGCACATCGGGATTCCAGCTATTATTTCCATTGGAATAAATCACTTGTTGTGCAGAAACATTGTTACCAAATGCTACTAAGCATAATGTAATTATGCTTAGTAAAATGTTTTTTGTTCTTAAATTTGAAATCATTGTTGGTATGTAGGTTTGATATAAATAGGAGAATATCAATGGTATCCTAAACGATTGAGTTCTATATAAAATTAATCATTTCAATACAGTTAAGGGGTGTTATAGCTTATTTTTCAAAAAAGATCGCCCTATATACAATACTGATGATCTGGTTCAGGGGGATCATCAATGGGTTTGTCGAGCCATTCTTGCAGATTTATTTTATCGAAGATATTGAGCCTGATAAAGGCCACTAAGTTTGATAGATGCCCTGAAACCCGGGAAATAAATCCGAACGTCACGACTATACCCATTATCACCATGCACGTCTTTCCAAAATTCCGCCTCCTAGCTTAACTTTTGAAACGCTTTGTATTAGTTTTCCAAAGGCTAAATCCATTGTCCATTCTTTTTAGTTTTTTGTTTATCCATAACCGGTTTGTCCGAAGAATAATTGCGCACAACGTCTAGCTATGAGCCGTTGTTTTGGCCTTTAAAAATAATTAATAAAACAATGGCGCATAGCTTTTGTTAGCGGCTGGCCGTTTCTTCCTTTGTCCGTTCTATAAAATAGTATCCCGCAAGATTCGAAATTAAAATCAATGTCAATAAGATAAGAATGTCCGAATTCTCAATGGGAAAATCAAAGATCAAAAAACATATAACCAAAGGAACAGTCGGCATGCAATAATTTATTACTCTAATTTTGTCATTAAAGCTTTCAGAAAAACTAATCACCATTCCATTGTAGATACTTAGTCCGAGAATAAACCCAAAGGCAATTACGGTCCCAAATATTACAGTGTTCATGTCATTGTCATCAAAAGAAATTCGGATGAATGCTGCTATTGTCAGTACGGAAATAAACATAACATGAGTCCCAAGTCTCTTAAAATCATTTATTTTTCTTCTCCCCATATTCGTGGTTGTCAGTTGTCCAAGTTGTCCCGAAACGCCTTGCACACAATGTTTATGTTTATGACGGCTTGGGCTTTCGAAGCACTTCGCTGTCCCACGTTGCTGAACGAAATTAAGAAAGCTAAACTTCAAATTTCCACTTCAGCCCAAGCTGGCATAAACATTTTGTTATGTGCCGTTATTTGATTGTATAACCAATGTCCATTCTGCCAAAGTTCTTAGCTGTTTTAAAAAGCGTAATATTATCACCTCCGTCTGGTAAATGTTTTTTGATAGAAATTTGATTGTTAACATTCATGTCTCTATTCATGGGGTCAGGGTGTATAACATACTTGCTGTCATTAGACCAAGTAGGGTCGTCACCAAAGTCAATAGCGGTCAAGTTTGAACCGTCAGCATTCATAACACATATTTTCCAACTTTGAATTATTTTTTGGTCTCTAATACTTCCATCTAGTTGTAGTTCGGTCATTTCAACACCTCGCCACAAAGCGATTTTCGTTCCATCTGGTGACCATGCAGGCACTTTTTGTTGAATATTAGCTTGTATATCACTATCATACTCTACAGTTGTTAATTTAGTAAGATCATTTCCAGCAATATTCACTTTCCATATTTCATATTCTTCCGCCCCTGACCTGTTTGAACCAAAAGCTACGAACTGTCCATCGGGTGAAACAGTTGGAACTAATTCTGAACAATTGCATGTATCATTTATAAGAACTGATTTCTGTGTTCCGTCAGCTTTCATTCTATAAATTTTTGAATTATAAGTATTGCCCGGGTTTGTAGAATAAGAAAATAAGATATGCTCTCCATTGGATGTCCAGTATGGTGTTATGTTAACTCCTCCGTTTGTAATTTTATGATTATCTGTCCCATCAGACTTGATTAAATAGATGTCAGCGGAAAAATTGCTTTCAATTACATATGCTATGTAATCACCGTTTGGAGAGATAGCAGGCATAAAACTTTTGAATTGATTGAAGGTAAGTTGTTTTGGATTTGTACCATTTATATTACGTGTAAAAAGTTGAAAAACGCCTGTTGAAGCTTCTTCGGCAACAACCATAATCTCAGTTTTCATTGGGTCATCATTCTTACATGAAAAGGTTAAAAAGCTTATGTATATTAAAATCAAGTTTAGCATATGATTCATTGATGTCGGTTTCTTATAATGGCACATAACGTTTGTGTTTCTTCAGTGGTGCGCTTCCAAAGCCGCGTCACTGCCTGCCCGTCCGTAGCGTCTCGAGGAGGCGGGTCCCCGACACCAAACGGTGAACGAAGATAAAAACTTATAGTTTACACTTCACCGCTCCATTGCGCAAACATTTTGTTAGCGGCCGCTCTTTTGTCTGAGGTTAAGGTCTAAATTTTTCAAATGTCTGGCCATTAAATTTATATGTTCCGTTTTCATGTGTGCCAAGCCATAACCCACCATTGTTGTCTTTGTAAATAGAAAACACGGTAATATCTTTTCCATTATATTTTACAGGGTAATGTGTTATCTGTCTAACGTTATAACGCCAGACTCCTTGGTTGTACGTTGCCATCCATAAGTCATCATTATCTTTTTCCATAGAGATAATGGCAACTAAATCTCCGTCTTTCTTTCCATCTAAGCTACCTATTCCTTTTTCTTTTACGTAATTAGTTGCATTGTCTTGTCCGTAGACATTGAAGCGATTCAGCGTGTTGCTGAACCAGAAATTACCATCGCTGTCTTCAATAATAGAACGAATGCCAAAACCGGTTTCAACATCAAACTCCAGTTCTTTTTCAGAAAGCCATGTGAAAGTTTTCCCGTTATACAGGCAAACACCCAGGGATGTTGTACCAAACCAAACATTCCCCCTGCTGTCTTTATAAATGTTGTAAACGTCATAAGGACTATATTTTGCATTGGGGAATTTTGAAAAATGGTCATCACCTTCTTTGGTTTCAGGAAATTTAAGTCGGTGTAAGTATTTGCCATCATAACGATAAACTAACCCCGAGTCCTGATAGCCCTTGAACCACAAATCATCATGTTCTAACTTCCATTCATTATTCGAATTACTTGTCGCGCTGACAGTGATGAAATTTTGTCCATCGAATTTGCTTATTTCTCCTTTGTTATTGAAATAAATGTTCCCTAATTTATCTTCTTTAATTTCATCTATTCTATTACTACTTAATCCGTCCTTCGTTGTAAAATGAAGGATAGTCTTTCCATCATAACGATACAACCCATCTTCCCAGCTTCCAAACCAGTAATTTGTTTTCTTGTCTTGATAAATAAGCATTATGTTATTTCCAAGTTCTTTTACAATGTCACCTTTGGCAATAGTCAAAAGTTGGTCGCTTAAAGTATTGTTTGCTTTGAGAGGCGGATTTTGTCCACTGCATGATATTAATACTGTCAATATGCTTAGAAGAAAAAGTGAATTCATTATCTGTCTGTTAGTATTTGTAGTGTTGCCAAAGAGTTGCTGCTAACATTAGTGTAAGCGCATGTTCGGAAAGCCATTTATCAGAAAAGATGCGCTTATAAGGGATTGTTGATGACCTTCACCAACATTTAAAACCAAAACACACTTATGCCGCTTCCATTGTCAATTCTACTCATTCAAGTCTAGATATCCAAGCTGTCTAGCGGGCTTTTTAAACCGCGAAGTGTTTTGCTGGTCTCATGGGTATCAACCTCCGTGGTACTACTTCCCGGTACAGAAAATGGAGGCAGTGATGGAATCTGCATTTAAAGCCAAAAACTTCATTTATTTACATTGTTTAGAGTTACGAGGTACAAATGGGGAGCATAGTATCGATAAGAATCAATAACTAAGTAGGAACAACTTGAGAAAAAGCTTACTTGTATTTTTCTAAATATAGTTTTTCAAACCGCTGAAAAAAATCGCGCTTCGCGCGATGAAGCTGATGTTAACTAAGGCGCACTTTAAATGAAGAATAAGATTATCAGTGATCTCATTTGTCCGGAGGAATTGCCACTAACGTTTG
>JANPBK010000249.1:0-4585 GCA_031430395.1 Cyclobacteriaceae bacterium | reverse complement strand
TTTAGGATAAAAAAGAAATTGATCCCCGAAACATCGATTGTTTTTTCGTATTCGATTGCGCTTCCTTCCAATCGACTAAGCTGTTTTAGAAGTATATTTTTAGAGGGAAGGCTATCGAATGATGTGTGCCCCCGGCAAATTAATTAAGATGAAAAACATCTTTCGCTTTTTCTACTTGAGCAAAAAGTTGAAGATGATAATTTAGTTGATGGTGAAGGTAATTTTCTTTCCTTTCATCATCCGTGGCCACAAACTTTAATTTGCTTTCAAAATCCAAATTCAAGTCGTTGGCGATATGGTAAATGGATGCCGCTTTGGTAGGATGCGTTATGTTTAGCAATTGGGCATACTCATTATATTTTTCAATGAGCTTGGTACTTACCACTACATTGGTATCAACCTTAAACATAGATACTTCGCCTCCTGGATAAAGTTTATCACGATACGTCCTAAATAATGTTTCCATTGTAAACAAGTCATAGCACTTTACAATGATGTCTGATTCTCCCCCGGTATAACGTTTAATAACACTTTCTAATTTTACAAGAGCTCCGAATTTGTGGATATTAGAAACATGGTTAAAATAAATACCAAACGAAAAGTCCCTTACTTCCGCATCATCTAACAATTGACGGTAGCGTGGCTCAAAAATATGGAGAGGAACCATTTCACCAGGCAAAGGGAAAATGGATAGGGGAAACATTGGAATTTTACTTTGCTCTGCCATATGGGATAGTATAACAGTTAGTCCTTCTTTTAGTTATGAAATAGTACAAAAATCTAATCGAAACTTACTAAATAATGAGGACTGACCTTAAATCGATTTTTTAAAATACCTTCACCGGGCAAAAAAGCAAGATTAATAATAAAGGAGTACCCTGCAATGATGCCTCCCAATCGCTCAATCATATTACCTGCGGCAGAAGCTGTTCCGCCAGTTGCTAAGAGATCATCATGAATAAGAACGCGACAACCCTCAGGTATTGCATCTGTATGCATTTCGATTGCAGCCGTACCATATTCTAAGAGATATTCTTCCTTAATCTTTTGGTATGGTAGTTTTCCAGCTTTACGGATGGGAATAAATGGAATCCCTAGTTCATGGGCGATGAGTGCCCCAAAAATAAAGCCACGGGCTTCCACCGCTGCCACTGCTTCAACTTGTTGAGCCCTATAGTGATGACTAATCATTTTAACAACTTCTCCTCGTATTGTAGGTTCCGCTAAAAGGGGGGTAATATCTTTAAAAATAATTCCGGGTTTAGGAAAATTCGGTACATCGCGGAGCAGATGCTTGAGGCTGGTCTCTAAGGACATATTAAATTAAAGCCTAAAGTTAAAATTAATGTCATCAGATATCATGTTCAAATTGTTCCTATTGTAATAATTTAATAATCTTAAAACTCAATAACCTTTCCATTTAAGATTACTGTTTCAATACAATTCTTTCCAAAACTATATGGAATAAAGGCGATGGATGGAATTTTCTCGGTGATAAAAACATTGGCAATTTTCCCCTTCGAAATGCTACCATGGGTTTCAAGTAGCTCTAGTGCGTAGGCTGTATTGATGGTTGTAGCATTAAAACATTCTTCCGGGGTCATTTTCATTTTTATGCAAGCAAGCGAAATCATCAACGGGATATTGCCGGAAGGTGAACTACCCGGATTAAAATCAGAAGCAATGGCAATAGGAAGTCCGGATTCTATCATCTTTCTGGCAGGTGGAAATGGGAGATTTAGAAAAAAAGCAGCGCCCGGCAATGTAGTAGGCATCGTAGTGCTGTTCTTGAGCAAGTTGATTTCCTCTTCACCAATATCTTCTAAATGGTCAACACTGATCGCTCCTGTTTTAACCCCCACTTGAACACCTCCAGAGCGATTCAACTGGTTTGCATGAATACGTGGCTTCATTCCATATTTCTTACCTGCATTTACAACTCGCTCTGTTTCTTCCGTGGTAAAAAAGCCTTCTTCACAAAATACATCTATATAGTCCGCTAACTTCTCTTCTGCTACCGCAGGAATCATTTCATGGATGATCAGGTTTAGGTAATCCTCTTTTTCGATGCCTTGAGGTAAGGCATGGGCACCTAAAAAAGTTGTCTTTACTGTTAGTGGTGTTTCCCTTCCCAATCTTCTTGCCACGCGCAGCATCTTCAATTCATCTTTCACCGTGAGTCCATAACCACTTTTTATTTCTACAGCGCCTGTTCCTGATTTAATTATGTCCCCTACTCTCTTCAAGGCTTCTGTATATAACTCTTCTTCGGATGAAGCCTGAAGTTTTTTAGCAGAATTTAAAATGCCTCCACCTTTAGAAGCAATTTCTGCATAGCCAGCACCCTTTATCTTCATGACAAACTCCTCCTCCCTGCTCGCTGCATACACTAAATGAGTATGTGAATCTACAAAGCTGGGAAACACAAATTTTTCAGTAGCGTCTATTAGTAGAGTTGGTGTATAAGATGGCATCTTACTCATAGAGCCATACTCTTCAATCAATCCATTCTTTATATATAGAAAGGCATTTGGCAGTACCGGTAAGTGTGAAAGTAATTTACCAGAGATAAAATGAGGGGTGGTGTCTCTTACCTGAACGAGGCCTTTAATATTGGTGATGAGCATATCATTGACCATGAATAGCTCGACTTTTATTTCCCGAAAGACTCGACTTTGTAATCTAAGCTGGTTCCAAAAACAGGAAACGATATTTTAAACATGGCATAAAATCCCTGTCCTGAAATGGATGGTCTGATTCCAACTTCTCCACCATAAGACCAACTCAATGTTCGATTGAACTTTCCATCAATACCTGCACGCAGTCCGAAAGAAGTAGTTTTAATCGCATTGGTTGAATAATCTTCACCCAAATACGTGACCGGATCTAAGCCTAAACCGGGAGCAAAAAGAATATCGAAGTACAACGTTAGAAGTCCATCATCGAGGCCTTCTTCATATTTGTCAAAACTGACAGCTACATTTCTAAACCAGGCGATAGAACCTCCTACATAAATATTGGTCGCATATAAATTTCCATATACACTAAAATTTTTGGCTACTCCAGTAATCGGATCAGGTGCAGTCAGGGTAGGAAGTCCGATCCCACTCGCGTTCACAATATCTGCATTTTTTAATCCTTGACTTTTCAGCGCACGGTTTAAATCCACCGTGCTTTTCCAAGATATTCCACCTAAACGAACACCATATATTTTTCTAACCTTACAGGGTACTTCTGCATGTAGTGGCACCGTGGCTGCCCATCTATTTCCTTTGAAACTCTTTTTATAAAGCACCATTTTGGTCTTTCCTGTTTCATCAAAGTCTTTGATGTGATAGGTTCCTCCAATTTCAAAATAATTGAAAATCTGAGGCTTTGAGGTAACATCATTATTGTCTAAGGCCGCTTGTCTGTTGAAATCAAAAAAATTGCTGCTGTAGGTTTTTCTAAAATGGGCTTTAAAATCCATTTTATCTTTATAATAATAACTTGCTTCCACACCAAAACCAGCGTTGACGTTGGTGGCAAATAACTCCCCGTATAATGGTTGAAATCCTACAAATAGCTTATTGATAGAATATGGCTCATCATACAATTCTTCAAAAGTGACAGCCGGCTTTTCCTTCTTGTCCTGTGCAGACAATGTAAAGCTTACCGAAATCAGGCAAAAAATAAAAAACCTGCAACTATTATAACCCATGGTATACCAATTAACTTAAAAGATGGAAAGCGTCAAAGCCTTACTGTGCTTACTTAAATCAATAATCAACTCGAAAGGTAATTAAAAGGCCGTTCTTGATTATTGAAGTGTAAGAATTTCAGACATTTAGAATGAAAAAAGTCATTTGACAAGGGTCAATACGCCTGAAATGAAGCTTACAAAGGGCACTAAGCCGTTATCTCCCGAGGTTTGAAGCATATATCCGGGTGTTAGCACACCCTCTTGTACACCGTCCAGCAAAAGCTGATCCTGAAAATAAGTACCGTTTCTACCCAAAGCTCTTCCAAAATTCATCATCATCTCATAACCCTTCTTGGCATTTTCAGGGGGCAGTAAACCATGCTTTTCAATGTATTTATTGCGAAAGATGACAATTCCTACATTATTTGAAAAGCTATAATTTGGAGATGCAAAGACAACGCGGGTCTTTTCGAATTTTTGGTAATCCACGGAATTATCTTCCAACCAAGACTCTTGTCCCACTATAAGTAAAGAATCTCTACGCGTCTCAACACTGTTAATCACTTTAGTATAAATAACTGGGTCGTCTGAACCCACAAATATGCTACCAATACTATCCTTCTTCATCGTAAATTCCAGTGGATTTTTCCACTCATCATATTTGGTAGCTTTTGCAAGCCGTACCAATATATCTGCAGAGGTTTCTTTTCTCACCTCTTCAGCATATACAATTGTAATTCCCAACTCTATGGCCCGTTTCATATAGTTAAAAGCCATGACAGAATCTTTTGGGCTACTTCCAAAATAAACTAACGAGTATTTATTCCTAACTTTAGAGGCTACTAATTCAGCCGCTCTTTTTCCTATTGTCTCATGACTTGGCTGATATAAGATGGAATACGG
>JANPBK010000248.1:0-3985 GCA_031430395.1 Cyclobacteriaceae bacterium | reverse complement strand
TTCTTCAGGATATTGAACAATGTATTTAAGCGTTGGATTGCAAGGCCACTTAGCATCGGCTTGTCCTTTGTCAAGAGGCGCACCTACCGTATGCAAGCATTTCACATAATTTCCTGTATCGCCTAATACGTCAAGTACTCGGGTTCCAACCCGAGTCATGATATGCATATTAACGACTACGTATTCTGAGTCAGTAATCTCTATGCCAATCTGTGCCATGGGTGAACCAATAGGACCCATGCTGAAAGGAATCACGTACATCGTTCGTCCTTTCATGGTACCCTTCAATACTCCATTTAACTCTGCCTTCATTTCTCGCGGATCACGCCAATTATTAGTTGGGCCAGCATTTTCCTTTTTGCGACTACATATAAAGGTGCGGTCTTCTACCCGAGCCACATCGCTTGGATCAGAGAAGCACGCAAATGAGTTAGGTCTTTTGGCTTCATTGAGTTTGATGAATGTTCCTTTCGATACAAGTTGCGCGCACAACTCATCATACTCTTTCACTGATCCATCGCACCACTTCACCTGATCAGGGCTCATCAGGTTTTTTATTTCTTCCACCCAATTTTTTAATTCTTGATGATTGATTTTCATTTGGTTTTTGTTTTCTGTAAACATAGCTGAAATCCCAAGATGAAGAACATGAGATATGTCATGTGAACTCACATTCAAATCCTGACTCTATTCTCAAGTTTGTTTTTACACTAAAATATCGATTGCGGAAATTGAACTCGATTGCAAAACTGATAAGAATCATATCGCATTTTTTAGGTCTGCCAATATTCATGTGTAGGTTTGAAGCGAAATGATACGATACTGAATGAGCAAACTACTTATTTCCTTTTTTTTCTTATTGCTCTTGATCGTATTTCCATTTAAAATCAGCGCGCAAGCGAAAAGCGTTAATAGTGTTCAGCAAGTTTGGCTTGGCTATATGTCTTCCACACGAATTAGTCAACATTACTCCTGGTGGAATGATTTTCATTATGTGCCGCAAGGTTTTTTTGTAGCCCGAACTGGAATTACACGTCATATTAAAAGCGTTAACCTCACGGCAGGTTATGCTTTTCTATTACTTCCCACCTACGCTGGCAACCCGCAGCTACTCCGAAAAGAACATCGACCATGGGCAGAAGTATTCTATACTTTACCAATGAATAAATCAACGCTTTTTGTTCAACGGTACCGCTATGAAGCCCGCTTTAAGGAGAATGTGAAAGATTCTGTGGTTGCAGAAGGATATACATTTACCAATCGCATACGCCTACTTTTTGGGATACGCAAAAATTTTAAACCTATAGAAAATAGCCAACTCATTCCTTTTATCCTTGTTACGGATGAAGTCTTACTTAACTTTGGAAAAGAAGTAACATACAACACCTTTGATCAGAACAGAATCCTACTTTCCTTTGGAATACAAAAAGGCAACACGCAATATCAGGTTGGCTATATGAACCGCTTTGTTCATACCGGAGTTTCACAATTTACAGAAAATCATATGCTGTGTTTTTTAGTAACTCAAAAGTTTTCATTATTAAAGAGTAAAAATAACGTGTCATTAAAGTAAATGAGCCTTCCTCAGCTAAATTGAATCAATTATGAGTTTGCATATTGAAGCGAAAGAAGGTGAAATTGCCGAAACCATTTTGATCACGGGTGACCCTCTCCGAGCAAAACATCATGCGGAAGCCTTATTTGAAAACCCCTATTGTTATAATCGCATTCGAGGAATGTTTGGCTACACCGGAACATACCAGGGTAAAACCATTTCCATGCAAGGCACGGGTATGGGCATACCCAGTACTGCGCTTTATATACATGAGTTGATTCAAGACTATCAAGTAAAGTGCATCATCCGTGTTGGGACGTGTGGCGCAGTCCAAAAAAATATTCAGTTGGGTCAGGTAATTTTGGCATCTGAGTCGGGCACCGACTCTAACGTTGTTAAACATTATTTATCCCCTTCTAAACAATTAGCTCAAGCAGACCCTTCACTTCTTAACCTGGCTATGAAAATTGCTCAAACAGAAAATGTTTCGATAACCATGGGGAGTGTTTTTAGTACCGATCTCTTTTATAGTGAAGACCCACATCGGTATGAACAGATCGTGAAGGACGGAGTGCTGGCGGTAGACATGGAAACCAGTATGCTATATGCGATGGCTGGCTATTTTAAAGTTCGCAGCATTTCTTTGTTAACAGTGAGCGATAACATCCTTACTGGCGAAGCTCTTTCTGCAAAAGATCGTGAGCAATTCACCACTGACATGATCAAACTTGCTTTAAAATTGGCAAGTAGTCTTTAATAACTACGTCAATAGTGTAAGAAGGATTTGCACAAAAATAATTTTCGATAACGTAGCAATTGGAAAAACAGAAGAGTAGCCAATATTAGGTTGCTCACTCTTGGCCTGTTCGTTTACAAAAGCCAAAACTGCTGGTTGAGTTTGAAGACCCGCCAGCATGCCAGCCAATCGGGGAAACGGGATTCTTAAAAACCGATGACCTACAAAGAGAAAGAAGAAGGCAATAGAAACAGTAATAGTTGCTCCTATTAAAAAGAAAGTAATTCCCTGATCGCTCTGGGTCATCGTTTCACGGAAGGCGTAGCCTGATCTGGTGCCCACTCCGGCTAAAAATAAGACAAGACCCAATTGCCTAATCGTATTGTTGGCACTATACGGCATCACAAAAACTAATTTACCTATTCGGTTCACAGAACCTAAGAGCAGCGCCACAATTAACGGTCCTCCTGCAATTCCCAATTTCAAAATAATTCCACCCGGCAATGGAATCGGTATCATTCCAAGGAAAAATCCGGCAGCCACCCCTAATCCAAGCGTCAAAATGTCGACCTCGCTTTGTGCAGCATAACTATCGCCAAAAAATTTACTGGCAGAAGCTAACTCACTTCGGCCCGTCAAAACACGTACACGATCTCCAAATTGTAATGTAGTTTCCGCATTGGGCAAAATATCACTATCGCCTCTTCGGATGCGAGTGATAATGATGCCCATGGTGTGTGGCAAGTTAAGATCCTTGAGGGATTGGCCTACCAGATCATGATTAGACACAAACATCCTGCGCACATCTAATTGCTGGTGGTCCATTTCCAGATTGTTCTCGCTTCGTGTCCCTAAGAAATTCAGCGCCTTTTCCACTTGCGCTGGTTTACCAACTATCGTCATTAAATCGCCATGCTCAAGAAACAAATTATCCAATGCCAAAAATGAAGTGGCGCCTCGTTTAATCCTGCCAAAGACAACTTTAAGTCCATGGCTCGTTCTGAGTTCAGCAATAGAAGTACCTACCACGTTGTCATTCGAAACGACCACCGTTGCATTGGTCAGTTTTTCCGCATCGGTTAGTTGCTCGTTCGCTTTTAAGGAGGTTTTGAAAATCTTCTGAAATAATACAATGGCGAGAATCATTCCAATCACACCCATCGGGTAACAAACTGAATAAGCTACTACAGGCTCGGCCAATGCCGATTCAATCAGGGCGATAGGGGCAGAAGCTTTGATAAACTCCAAAGAGGCTGCTAAGGATGGAGTGTTGGTGAGACTACCGGCAAAAATACCAGCCAGATACGAGGACTTTATGGATGTGAAAACTCCAATGAATGCAACGATAATAAATGCTACAACAATGGTACCCAACGCGAACACATTCTCACGCCAGCCTTTCTTTTTCAGATTCCCAAAAAATTGCTCACCGCTGGAAATACCTATACAATAAATAAAAAGTACCAGGCCAATTTCGTAGACAATAGTCGGCAACTTAATGGTCGGTGCCAATGCACCAAATGCCAGCCCGGTAAAAAGGATGGAGGCGATGCCTAAGTTTACACCGGCAATTTTTATTTTGCCTAAGGGTGCACCTACGGCTAATACAAGAAAAAGTAATAATAAAGACGATTCGCTCAGTAATTGAAGCATTCTACTATTTAAACCTAGAGGCCTAAAGTTAGTGCATTGAC
>JANPBK010000247.1:0-10088 GCA_031430395.1 Cyclobacteriaceae bacterium | reverse complement strand
CCATCTAATTGAATGTAGCGGGTAGAGGTTGGCGCTGTAATAACAGCAGCCGTTCCCAATGTAATATCCGAACTGGAATTTACGACCAACAATCCATTGGCAGACCAGGCAATGGTGCCACTAACTGAAATGCTTTTGTTCACTGCTACATTGGCTGCTCCCGTTGTGTTTAATGTGATATTGACAAATGTAAATGTCCCGGTGCCACTAATGGTTTGCGTTGCTGTGCCATTAAAGGTAATTGTACCGGTTAAATTAAAAGTGCCGGTGGTGCTTTCGGTTAAGTTACCGGCAATGCTTACACCAGCAACGGTTATAGTGCCTGTTCCTGAATGAGTGAGGTTGAAATAGTTGACAGCAAGAATTGTTGGAGTATTGGCTGTATAAATTACGGTATTATTAGTACCTGTTGCATTGAAGGTAGTCACCCCAATGCTTGATCCCGCATAAGACAATGTGTTGCCGGTTGTACCTTGCGTAAAGGTTCCGGTTCCTGCTAACCCAATACCTGCATTTGACATGATAACGGTATTGGTGTTATTATTGGTAAGGGTTACTCCCGGAGCTATCGTAACAATTCCCGCAAATGAAATGGCTCCTGTACTAGCCAATGATGTATTTATATTTATTGCCACTGCGCCAGCGAATGACATGGCTGCTGTTCCCCCAATTGATTGCCCTGCATTGACACTGAAAGTAGCAGCGCCAGCTGCAAAACTTGCTCCTGAAGACGATACTCCATTTCTAATACTAAGGTTACCAGCCGTAACAATAGAGGTCGATGTCCACGAACCTGAATTAGTTACTGGACCAAAAAAAATCTTTACACCTGTATCGCTGTTTAAGGTAAGCGTACCAGCTATGCTAGAAGATGAGTTTACAGCAAAACTAATTCCTGATATTCTTGCGTTTGTGGCAGTTACAGGGACACTAAAAGTAGATCCAACAACAAGACTTTGAGCGGCATTGGCTCCAGTAATTTGACTGGTGCCATCCATTGTAAGTGTAGTGCCGAGTGTAAGGGTAAAACTGGCGGTATAGGCCAATATGCCACTTCCATTGATGGTCAGCGAAGAACAAGCAGAGGCCGCAGTAATGTTAACGGTATGACCAGTGGCAATTGTTACAAAATCTCCTGCATCGGGTACGCCATCCGCATCTATAGGTCCGGATTGTGTCCAGGTGCCTGCCAGACTCCAATTATTGGGCCCCACTGCATTAGATGTAAATATCGTCTGTGCAAAAAGTGGGCTAATAAAAAGAGAAGAGACAACAATGAAAATGAGGAGAATCTGTTTTTTCATATTCGAACATCTATAGTCTCCAAAGATACCAATAACTAGTAGATTGTAGCCTCTTTAAGTCTATTTTCGACTCTAGTGTAGGACTTCATAGTCAACCAAAAACATAGGAGAAAGATTAATAGTACGGTAGCTTAAGCAGCTATTTGAGTATTTATCATGGAACACGTATATCCATGTATAGTAGCTTTAAATTATTAACCTACTGTAACAAAATAGCGCAGTGATGTTTGGTAAATAGGTTATTTTGGAATGGTAAGACTATTGTTGTGCAATTTCATAGGTATTGGCTCTACAATACCAGGAAAAGAATGGCTTTTGAAATATGAAAATTAAGGGATTACAATCTTCCTTCGTAAGCCAGCAGGTGCATTGACTACCACGATATAGACTCCGCTAGGTAGTAGCGGGAGATCAATAGAAGCTTTTAGACTGCCAAATTCGTTTGCTCTATAGTTGGCTTGCAGAACAAGGGTGCCCTGCATAGTTATAATGGCGAAAGGAACTTCTACGGATCCGGTCAGTCCATTCAGTTCAAGCATAAATTTATTATTGCTAATCGGATTGGGGTATAATTTTAAGAGAGCCCCCACATACGTATTTTCAATTAGCCTTACTTCTGAATAAGTATACTTCCCATCAAAATCAGTTTGTTTTAGCCTGTAGTAAGAGGTACCCGCCCGCGGATTCTGATCAATCCATTCGTAACTACTTTCAGTTGTTTTTGTTCCGGCTCCCTGGATGGTTGAAAGCGCGTTAAATTTTTCATCACCTTCAGACATTCTTTCAACGGTGAAAAAATCATTGTTGAGCTCAGAGGCGGTGATCCATTCAAGGTTGACAGCATCACCCATAGATCTAACCACAAAAGAAACGAGTTCTATCGGAAGTGTTTGAGTCTGATCTGTGACAGTAAAAGTATCTGAAAGTTTAGTTGTTGTAACAGATGTAGTTTGGCGCAAAGGGCTTGTCGCGGTTAGGTTTTGAAGTGTTCCCAATGCCGTCCACCCTGGGCCGGAAGAAAAGACATAGGGCTGGTATTGATTTGTTGAAACCGTAACATTATCAAATGAAGAAACCCATCGAAAAACTAAGCTGCGACCACCAACAGGCTCGGCCGTACTCAAAACATCCCAGCTAACCGAAATGCTTTGGTTAGAGTTAAAAGTATTTATACCACCAGTGCCGGTTCTTCGCACAATGTTAACAAAGCCAACATCATTTACACCACTTGCAAGGCTAAATCCAAGGAAATCAATAGCGCCTGTAGTTACGCTTCTCGATAACATCTCTGAAAAGCCAACTACTTTACTAGCTGTCGTTTCTACTGGATTTGCTGCAGATGTTGCAAATCGGAGTCGCCCTGATCCATTGGTATTTAGGTCTCCAAGTGTAAAGGTTGCAGCGCTATTAACAGTTATTGACTGGTCTCCTAAAGTAGCTCCATTAGTCCTGTTTACACGAAGTGAAGAAATTGTAGGGGCTGAAACAAAAATGCTATTCGGTAAAACAATAGTTGATCCGCTTGTTTGAGTACTCGAGCCGAAATTTAGAATTGAAGCACTATTGAGTGATACCTGGCCAGAAGTCCGAGCTAATGGAGCACTATTAGTGTGCAGTGTCAACGTGGCATTGCCTGCACCAAAGTTACCATTGGTTAAATTAAAATTGCCTCCAATCTCTGCCAACCCATTACTTGGCAAAGTAATATTTATGGCAAAACTACCATTGCCGATTGCGAGAGTTGATCCATTGTCAATTTGAAATGCATTGCCTATTACACTTGTCAATGTTAATGTGTTGCTAGCTGTGGAAGTAAAAGCATAAGTTGAAGTACCCGTAACTACAATCTTTCCTATCGATTGCACTGGAATATTGGTAACTGAGAAGTTTCCTCCTGTATTTCCAACAGTATTAAATGTTAAGAAATCATCGGTTGTTAATGTTGTTCTCGTTGGAGTCCAGTTAGTCGAAGTAGTCCAATTACTGGTCGTTCCTTTCCATATGTAATTAATGCCACCATTGCCTGTTTCATCAAGAACAAACCCTCCTCCAGGTGGTAGAGTTCCACCACAAAATGGTGGTGCCCCATTTGGGAATGTACTGCACCCTCCACCCGCCTGGGCTGCAGGATTACCACAGACTGACAGAAGACTACTAGCACCTCCGCCACTAAAAGTTAAGCTGCCTCCGCTATCAATGATTACTGTAAATCCGCAACCGCCCGATGAACCTAAATCTAATTTTTTAGCAAGATCAAACGTTCCACCACTTAACACCCGAATATTTCCATTTAACTGTGCTCCATTTCTATCTGCGATCAACGTACCCAACACATCTATATCGCCAATAAAAAATGGTACAGGACTATTTACATTGATGGTTAAAGTCCTTGTGGCACTAACTACTATTTTGTTCCCATTTACGGGGGCCAACCCTGTTTCCACACATGTGCAAGCCGACCAATTTACGTTAGCATTGATAGTGCAAATGGTTTGTCCAAACGCAGTTTTTGTAAGACTGAAAAGAACAGCAAAAACAAGAAAAACCCTCGATTTCATATCCATAGTAATAAATAAATGCCCCCAAGACTACAAAGGTAACTCATACAAAACCGATGAATCAAACTACTTCCTACTGTAATTAGGTGCCTCCCTCGTAATGGTCACATCATGGGGATGGCTCTCGTGCACACCGGCAGCCGTAATTTTTACAAACTTGGCAGACTTCAGTTTTTCAAGGTTTTTGGCGCCACAATAACCCATGCCTGCTTTTAATCCACCTACCAGTTGGTAAAGCACTTCGGCTACCGAGCCTTTGAAGGGAACCCGACCTGAAATTCCTTCTGGCACTAGCTTTTTGATGTCATCTTCTGCATCCTGAAAGTAGCGGTCTTTGGAGCCATCGTCCATTGCTTCCATGGAGCCCATGCCTCGGTAAGATTTGAATTTTCGTCCTTCGTATATGATCATCTCTCCGGGGGCTTCTTCAGTGCCTGCAAGGAGTGATCCGATCATCACGCTATCTGCGCCTGCTGCCAAGGCTTTTACAATGTCTCCGGAGAAACGTACCCCTCCATCGGCAATTACTTTAACAGCAGATCCTTTCAATGCTTTGGCGGATTCATACACTGCAGAGAGTTGAGGAAGCCCAATGCCTGCCACAATACGTGTCGTGCAAATGCTGCCAGGGCCAACTCCCACTTTTACCGTATCGGCTCCAGCCTTGGCCAACGCTTTGGCAGCTTCACCTGTTGCAATATTCCCAACGATCAATTCGAGGGAAGGATATTTCTTTTTGACTCGTCTGGTAGCTTCAATCACGCCTTTGGAATGCCCATGTGCAGTATCGATACTAATCACATCCACGCCTGAATTTCTCAGTGCTTCGATGCGGTCAAGCATATCTGCCGTTACACCTACAGCGGCACCTACTCTTAGTCTACCATATTCATCGTGGCAGGCGTTTGGTTTATTTTTCTTTTTTAAAATGTCTTTGTAGGTGACAAGGCCTGTAAGCTTTCCTTTCTTACTGACGATGGGTAGTTTTTCAATTTTATAATTCTGCAAAAGAACTTCAGCTTTTTCTAGTGTAATCCCTTCCGGAGCAGTGATCAAATTCTCTTTGGTCATAATCAGTTCAATCGGCATGTTCATGTCTTTCTGAAAGCGCAAATCGCGGTTGGTAATAATCCCTACGAGTTTTCCATTATCATCGATGACCGGAATACCTCCGATTTTATTCTCTCGCATAATCTTTTCTGCATCACGAACAGTAGAATTTATTCGCAACGTAATTGGGTCGAGAATCATCCCACTCTGTGATCGCTTTACTTTACGCACTTGCTCGGCTTGTTCGGCTATCGTCATGTTCTTATGAATGAACCCTAGGCCGCCTTCCAAGGCCATACTAATAGCCAACTGTGTTTCTGTCACAGTATCCATGGCAGCAGAAATCAGCGGGATGTTAAGTTTGATATTCTTTGTTAAAAAGCCTGCTGTGCTAGTTTCGCGGGGTAAAACGTCACTATAAGCGGGTACAAGAAGCACATCATCATAGGTCAATGCTTCGAAAAGAAATTTGGAGGGATCGTGGGCCATGGCAAATAATTTACGAGTGATTATTTGCGGGGCAAAACTAACGGGTTATCGGTTAAGAAGCTAATTTTAGTTTTAGCCTTTATTTCGAGCGTGAACGGCAGCCATTGTTTGATAAAACATATTAGGGCATCTCTAAAAACCCTGTCAGGTTGAGCTTGTCGAAACCAAGTTGTTTCATTTGGGGTTCCAAAACGACTTCGATAAACTCAGTCTGACAAACAGTTTAGGTTTTTAGAGATGCTCATTATTAAAAGAGTGCCAATTGTTCTTACTTTAGAAAAGTTAACGATCACCATTCTATGAGAAAGATATTCTTCTCTTGTTTTTTCGTCTGTAGCCTATTCGCACAGAGCCAAATCAATGCCGAGCTAAAATTAATAGGGCTGCTCGAAACGGTAGAAGTAATTCGCGATGAAAATGGGGTAAATCATATTTATGCGAAGAATGAGCACGACTTATTTTTTGCTCAAGGTTATTGTGCTGCTAAAGACAGGTTGTTTCAATTCGAATTGTGGAGAAGGCAAGCCACCGGCACGTTGGCTGAATGGCTGGGACCGAAAGAAATCAAGCGCGATCAGGGCGCACGTCTATTTAAGTTTCGTGGGAACTTAAAGCAGGAATTGAATCATTATCATCCGCGTGGTGAACAAATCATTACTTCATTTACGGAGGGAGTGAACACTTACATAAAGGAAACAGAAAAGAACCCCCAACTTCTAACGATTGAATTTAGGTTGTTAGGTGTAAAGCCTGGTTATTGGACGCCTGATGTTGTAATCTCTCGACATCAAGGTTTGCTGGGAAATCTTACTGAAGAAATTGCGTTTGCCAGAATGGTCACTGCCTTGGGAACTGAAAAAGTGAAAGAGTTAAACTTGTTTGAACCGGGAGAACCTGATCTTCATATAGACCCTGCAATTGACCAGACTCGTTTATCAGATCCGGTGACAGAACTCTACGATGCGTTTCGTAAGCCGGTTGTCTTTACACCGCAAGACTTATATCTTTCTTCTAACCAAAATTTTGAACAATACAAAAGTTTTGCAAAAGCAGATGAGGAAGAATACAAGGAGTTATTAAACTCAGCCAAACACTCCATAGGTAGTAATAATTGGATCGTGAGTGGATCAAAATCAGAAAGCGGATTTCCATTATTAGCAAATGACCCGCATCGCGCTTTATCTGCTCCTTCCCTTCGCTACATGGTTCATCTGCAGGCACCGGGCTGGAATGTATTGGGTGGCGGAGAACCAACTATTCCAGGCATATCAATCGGTCACAATGAGTTTGGTGCGTGGGGCCTTACTGTTTTTGATTTAGATGCAGAAGATTTATATGTATATCAACTCCATCCTCAAAATAAGAATCAATACAAGTATAAAAATGGATGGGAGGAAATGCGCCTTCTAACTGACACCATCAGGGTAAAAGGCGCGAAAGATACTGTGATCGTACATCGCTATACCAGGCATGGTCCTATTACCTATATGGACGAGAAAAATAACCTCGCGTATGCCGTTCGATGTGGGTGGATGGAAATAGGTGGAGCTCCTTATATGGCTAGTTTACGAATCGATCAAGCGAAAAACTGGACTGAGTTTCGAGAAGGATGTGCTTATAGTCACATACCAGGAGAGAATATGATATGGGCAGATAAGAAAGGGAACATTGGTTGGCAGGCGGTAGGGGTTGCGCCCATTCGGAAAGGGTGGGATGGATTGGTGCCCGTGCCCGGTGATGGCCGCTTCGAATGGAGTGGGTATCTTCCCATCAAATCATTGCCATCTGTCTTCAATCCAAAAAAAGGATTTTGGGCAACAGCCAATGAAAACTTGATTCCTCCTAATTATCCAAATCGCAATGCGGTAGGCTGGACTTGGGCAGATTCGTTTCGTGCTGATCGGATTAATGAGGTATTGAGTACGAAAAAGAAATTCAATGTTACCGACATGGCAAAATTACAAAGTGATTACTTATCAATACCGGCCACGCTATTGGTGCCGCTATTGAAAAATCTGAGTTCCCCCAATGAAAAAACAGAATCAGCCCGATTGCTATTAACGAATTGGAATTATGTCATGGAAAGCTCTTCGGTAGCTGCAGGAATTTATGCAGCATGGGAAAAGAAAATTTCAGAAAACTGCCTTTCTCTTTTTGTTCCGGAAAATGGAAAACAGCTAGTGAAGAATTTACCCTTGTCAAAAGTTATTCAATGGATTGTGACTGCCAGAAAAGAGTTTGGTTCAGATCCAATAGCTGGCCGAGATGCTTTTCTTCTACTCAGTTTGGAGCAAGCAACCCTTGAATTGACTAAAAAGCTGGGCGCAGATTTAAAAAATTGGCAATACGGACAAATCGCCTATCATCATGTTTTGATCAAGCATCCGATGAGCAACGCAGTGGATGAAGCTACCCGAAAAAAAATGGAGGTTGGCCCTTTGCCGCGTGGAGGAAATAGTGCTACACCCGGCATGACTACCAATGGAGATAATCAAAATGCAGGAGCCACTTTTAGAATGGTTGTTGACTTGGCAGATTGGGATAAGACAATTTTTACTAATGCTCCAGGGCAAAGTGGTGATACGGAAAGTTCCTTTTACAAGAATCTATTTGGGATGTGGGCCATCGACCAACACTTTCCTGTCTACTATTCGAAAGAGAAGATTGAGAAAGTAGCGAAAGAGAGATTGCTCTTACAACCCTTGCGTTAGACCGCTGAACCACTCCGGGGCATTCCAAACCACAGCACCGTAGGCCGCGAATCGTAGCACTCGTGTGATGCAGATAAGCAAAAAGTGCTTCATTCGAAGGTTGACCGAACCAGCCAACATGCAGGTAGCAGAAAAAGGTACCGGTGTTACAGCTCCGACAAATACTAAGTAGCCACCGTACGTTTTTAGTTTGCCTTCGTATTGTTTCAGGTATTTTTCACGAACGCGTTCTTGATAAAATTTAGTTTTCGAAAATACTTTTCCAATGTAGTAACCCAAAATACCGGCTCCATATGAGATGACAGTGAGGATTGCCAGATTGGTGATAAATCCACTTACATCAATGTTATCTAATATCCAGATCATCATAAAAATTTCTGGAGGCAGAATACCAAATATAATTTCTGACATTGTATAGATGCCGTATAAAATACCAGGGTTAGCCCGAATGGTATCAATGTGCTCTTTAAAATTTTGTTGGATATAGCCTTCCATCAAAACAAAAATGGCAATGATCACTGCAAACCAAGCCAACCCTTTGAACAGGTTACGAAATAAAAAGCTTGATCTTGTTTCTTCTTTCTCTTCAGGAGCCTCCATGCTTAGTTTAAAATAGGGTGCCTTTTAAATGGCTTAGATTCATCGAATAATTTTCGGTAGGTAATATGGGTTTTTGCCACGAATCCACCAACTTGTTCTACCACATTGATCATTTTTGGATTGAAATCTCCAATCCAATTCATTTCATACTCATCATATCGTTTGTATTCATCTTGCAATACTTTACGGGCAGCCATAATCATGGCGCCATCGGCTCCTTTAGCTTGATGATCAGGCACTACGCCAAAAAGGATTCCAAAAGCTTTCGTATTTACTTTTCTAAATTGGTACCACACAAATTTCAGCTTACCAACCCAATCCAATTTACCATTTACATATTTAAAGATTTGATTGATTTCAGGTAATGAAAGGAAGAATGAAATGGGTTCGCCTTTGTAAAATCCAAAATAAAGAAGTTTGTGATCTAAAATCGGCTTCATTTGCTTTACAATCAATGCAGCTTGTGTTGAAGAAATCTCAGGATTTTCTGCTCGGTTGGCCCAGGCTTTGTTATATACAGTGCGTAAATATTCTCCAAGTTTAACTACTTCATCTTTACGTAGATGCCGAAACTCGTATCCGGGTTCTTTTGCAATCAACTCTGCCTTGTAGGCGAGCTTGGGGGAAAGCGGATCAATTATTTTTCGTGCAAAGGTGAGCTGCTTGAAATATTCCTTGAATCCATACGCCTCAAAAAAATCCTTATAATAAGGTGGATTGTAGTTGCACTGATAATTGGGTTCTCGATTAAATCCGTCTACTAACAATCCCCACCAACGGTCGCGGCTTCCAAAATTAATGGGACCATCCATCGCTTCCGCACCTTTTAATTGTAACCAATGTTTGCATTGATCGAATAGGGCAAAGGCCGCTGTTTTGTCTTCGATGCATTCAAAGAAGCCAATGCCACCGGTAGGTTGAAGGGTTCCTTTGTTCAAAGTTTTTTGATCGATGAAGGCAGCCACACGTCCAATCATGATATGTTGCTCATTCTTTAAAATCCATCGGATGCATTCTCCATGACGAAAGGTTTTGTTTTTGTCGGGATCGAAAATATTTTCAACATCCTTATCTAATGGACGAATCCATTGCGGAATAGTACTATAAAGTGTTAGTGGAAACAGCAGGAATTCTTATTTATCTTCCTGCGTAAGAACCTCTTTAATAATCATCTATGATATTTCCTTGTTAGTCGCTGCTAAGGTATGATTGGGCAGCTTCAATTCAAAAGTGGTTCCTTTATTTAGGTCACTGCTTACTTTTAATATGCCTCCCAATTTATCCACCGCATTTTTAACAATGTACAGTCCAAGACCGGAACCATCGGATTGCTCACTCGCACGGTAGAACATATCGAAGATTTTATTGAGATCAGT
>JANPBK010000246.1:0-2580 GCA_031430395.1 Cyclobacteriaceae bacterium | reverse complement strand
TGATGAGCTAGGTGAGCAGGAGAATATAAACTCGAAAAAGTATTGTTAGATTATTCGGTGTGCATGTTGGTGAAGAACACCAACATGGGTGAGGTAGCGGAAGATGGAACTAGTGGGTTACTGATCAATCAATGCTAAACTATTTCATCCCCCCATCCTCACCCTCCAATTGGCCGGATATAAATTGTTGATTCTGTTCCCTAACAGATTTACCCAACCGAGAGGATGGTTTTGATAAGTAACTAGCGCAAATCCTTTTTGGCCTTCGCCAACAAGCGGTGTTTCTTTTCTGAGGTAAGCCAGTGCCTGATCTAATGACAATTCAATTTGAGTAAAATGATTTCTATTCAATTCAAGCGAAAGAGCTACAGCATGTTCGGGTATTAATTTTTCATGTTTGAGTGTAGCTACTGCAGTGCCTTTTGTCACTACGTTTAAGTTATTGGCCAGCCAGTTAATCTCCGTGCTAAATTGTTCAGGTAATGCTACTATCAAATCATCTAGTAAAATCAATTGATGGGGGTGGAGCAACCATTCGTTGACTCGCTCTGCTATTTTCTTAGGTAAAAATGGCAGTTGGGTCTTGGTGCGCATCGACACCTCTTCTGCCTCATCTTTTTTTCGCAGGACTGAAATAAAAAAACCTTCGCCTTTTACCTTGTGCGGAAAGAAGCGATACCCATAAATCCCATTCTTAACTATTTCTTCAACACCCCACTCACTTTCCAGTTTCAACTTTAGACTTTCAGCTTTCTTCTCATTTTTTAACCAACCCATGTTCTCCTCATTCTCTTTTTCATTATACGTGCATGTACAATAGATCAATATTCCATCTTGTTTCAATGCTAGCCACACATCCGCCAAAATACGTTGCTGTCGCTGCGCACAAAGTGCTACATTGTCTTCGCTCCATTCTTCCATTGCTTTCGGGTCTTTGCGAAATAAGCCTTCACCTGAACAAGGTGCGTCTACTACCATCACATCAAAAAATCCATTTAGCCGCTGAAAGTCTTTTGGATCATTGTTGGTCACCACCATATTGGCGTTTCCCCATTTTTGAATATTCTCCGATAGTATGGAAGCTCGCGATCGAATGACTTCATTACTTACAAGGAGCGATTCTTGATTTAATAGACTTAGCAGGTGTGTCGATTTGCCACCTGGTGCTGCGCAAAGATCAATTACGCGTAGCGACCGTGTCAACTCTACTGTTTGCTTGACAGCCTGCTCCAAAAACATAGAGCTGGCTTCTTGCACATAGTAGGTGCCGGCATGGAAAGTCGGATCTAGCGTAAAAGAGGGCCTTTCGGGCAACAAGTAACCGAAATCTGTCCAGGCAATCTTCGGCAGTTCATATGCTTTTTGCTTGGCGGGATTCAGTCGAATGCTGGTGGAAGAAGGTTGCTGATGAATTGCCTCGAAAGCCGGCCATTCTTCGGCCAGTGTAACTTGCATTCGTTTTTGAAAGGCCTCAGGAAATTGCATTGGTCAAATTTATCGCCAATACAGATTGCAAACAACTCGGAGATTAGTGAATGAATTCGCTAAATTTACCTTTCAATTGCACTATGAATAACTCTATTAAAGCGAATAACCCGAAATTGAAATCATGGGTAGAAGTACCTGCAGGGTCCGACTTCCCTATTCAAAATCTTCCGTTCGGAATTTTTAAGACCGAATATCTCTCGCCTGTGGCAGGCGTGGCCATTGGCAAGCATGTGCTTGATCTGGTCTATCTTCATGAGAACGGATTTCTGGACGGACTTGGATTACCTGTGGGTATTTTCAATCAACGCTACCTAAATGATTTTATAGGCTTAGGCAAGAAGAAAACCCGTGAAGTGCGCGAGCGGATTTCAGAATTGCTACAACATGACAACGATGAATTAAAATCGAATGTGGCTGCACGTGAGATCGCGTTGATTCCCATGAGTGAGGTGGAGATGCAATTGCCCGTTCGCGTTCCTAACTACACCGATTTTTATAGCAGCGAAGAACACGCCACCAATGTGGGAACGATGTTCCGCGATCCCAAAAATGCATTGTTGCCCAACTGGAAACATTTGCCGGTGGGCTATCATGGAAGAGCATCTTCCATTGTTGTTTCGGGCACTGAAATCCATCGTCCAAAAGGACAAATTAAACCATTAGATAGCGAGATCCCTTTGTTTTGCCCTTCTCAAAAAGTCGACTTTGAATTGGAGATGGCATTTATCACCTGTACAGAAACGAAGTTAGGATCATCTATTTCTACCAAAGACGCAGAAGAGCATATTTTTGGTTTTGTCTTATTCAACGACTGGAGTGCAAGGGATATTCAAAATTGGGAGTACGTTCCGCTCGGTCCGTTTTTGGGTAAGAATTTTGGTTCTTCGGTTTCCCCTTGGATTGTAACACTCGATGCCCTTCAACCTTTTCGGGTTAAAGGCCCCGATCAGTTTCCACAGGTGCTGCCTTATCTGGTAGCGAATGGCGAAAAGAATTTTGATATTTCATTGGAAGTACTAATCAAGCCAGAGCAGTCAGACGAAACAATCGTGAGTCGGTCAAATTTCAAATACATGTATTGGAATGTCAATC
>JANPBK010000245.1:0-2702 GCA_031430395.1 Cyclobacteriaceae bacterium | reverse complement strand
GTTTAAGTAAGCTTTATTTTCAAGAATCAATTTTTTAGATTGATACCCATATTGATCTTGAAATAGACTATAGAAATAATATCTTTTATGCCTTAACAACTCAAAATCCAATTCCGTCTTGATGTAATAGTACTCACGATTGTTTCTATCCGTGTAGCAGTATAGCGCCTTTTGACCTCGAACTAATTCCCTAACAAAAACTCGTTCTTTACTAATTCTAAAAGTTGCGATAGTATCCAATTCACTAATTAAATATGGGCTTGTCTCAACTTCTAGTAAAGCAGAAATATATCTTACATTCATTCCGGTAAATTCACTAATTTCATTAACCGAAATGGATTGTCGGCTACTCTGCTGATCATTTTTGAAATTAATCGAACTAGGTAAAGAAGACCACTCTCTAATGTCTATGAGTCCCCGTAGCGTATCCTTATTCAGTAATATAATATACCCACTTTCAAAATTTTCTTGTGCAATTACAGGCACTGTTTTCACCCCTAAAAAAATAAAAAGTATACTTACTCGAAAAACCTGTTTAGAACTAGTTATTGACATCCTTAATAGACGGTTAGAAAGCAAATATATAGTTTTACGTTGAACAATCTTCTGTCGCAAGATGTGCAGGAAAAATTGAACACAAAGACTTGATTCGTTGGATTAATATTTTTGGCGTCCGAATATTTGGTCTAGTAGATTTGGGGTTTTAGCAGACCACGCAACTAGCAATAACTAAGACGTAACCTTGATAAAAAAATTAGAGAATCGACTAATTGCCAAAACTAATTACAAAAAAAGTTTTAATAACTAACATCCATAAATTTCAATCTACTTGTAATTACAAATAATCGCGACTCTGAAATTTACTTTTTATAAGAATAAGTATTATTGGAGCGAGCATCAATACAGTCAATTCCTTGCATCCATCCGCATTCGTAAAATGGCAACAAACATCATCCTTACTCTACGAACAGGTATTTTTTAGAGATGACGAATATCATAGAATCTACCCGTAACCTTTACAATCTTTGTAGTGATTTCATTAAGGAACAGGGAAAATGAAAGCCTTTTCACTGCAGTCATACGATTTTCAAAAAGTATATGATCAATTGGATGACCTTGTACAGTTGATGATTACCACCGAACGAAAACAGGAAGACCTTCTAAAACAGATTCACCCAAATTTCCGACTTAGCGCTACAAACTTACTGCACTATTTGGTGCTCCGAAGTGCTGAAGTCAGAGAGGCCCAAGAATACCTGCATAAAATAGGACTTTCATCGCTGGCTAATTGCGAAAGCCATTCGATGGCACAGGTGCAACAGGTGCTTCGCTGGTTGAACGCAACACATGTGGAGCGACACGAAATTCCATGTGGATTTGAGGATGCTGCCCGGCTTAGAGTTCGCCACAATGAAGAGCTATTGGGCATTAGTCCTTCTACCGGCAGACCGCACATCATGGTAACCTTTACAGAAGAGATGGCCAATGACAGAATGATGGTTGAGGAAATGTTGCGGGGCGGTATGTCAGTGGCACGTATCAATTGCGCACACGACCATCCGGAAGTATGGAGCAAAATGATTGATGTTTTGCACAGATCCATTTCCAAAACAGGTCATAGCTGCAAGTTGTATATGGATTTGGCGGGGCCAAAAATTCGTGTGGCTGCCTTGTCTCCGGAAATAGACAAAAAGAAAGGACTACATCTTCATGAAGAACAAGATGTATTGATCCTTCCGATGACTGCATCACCACCACCACAAATAGACACAACTGCGCTCTGGATTGAACCTTCGCTCATTCTTGAAATGATCAAACCGGGCGAGCATCTATTTTTTGATGATGGAAAATTTGAAGCAAAAGTTATGTCAGTTGAACCCGATGTTGCTCGTGTTCGTATAAAACGGATTTCTACCAAAAAACCATTTTTGAAACCCGAAAAAGGAATCAATTTGCCTGACAGTGATTTAAAGATTCCCCCACTGACAGAAACGGATAAAGAAAATATTCCATTTATCTGTCAACATGCAGATATGGTAGGTTATTCTTTTGTGAGTGAACCGCAGGATATTGAAATATTGCGTAATGAACTACGTAAACACGCGAGAAAAAAAGTGCCAGCGATTATCTTGAAGATTGAACGTCTCTTAGCCATTCAAAATTTACCGGCACTATTGTTCAATGGAATGATGGATGGATCTGTAGGCGTTATGATTGCACGTGGAGATTTAGCTGTTGAGATTGGTTTTGAACGCTTGAGTGAAATTCAGGAAGAGATTTTATGGATCTGCGAAGCCGCGCATGTCCCTGTCATCTGGGCTACACAAGTATTGGAAACTCTCAATAAAACAGGTTTCGCCACACGCTCAGAAATTACCGATGCCGCCTATGGTGTAATGGCTGAATGTGTCATGCTTAATAAAGGACGTCACATCATTAAAACAATTCAAACGCTGGACGATATACTGCGAAGACAAGTTTTGCATGTAGATAAAAAAAGGTACATCTTAAGGCCACTGGGAATTGCCAAAAATTTTCTACGCTAACCTACCTGACTCAACACTAGCGAGCACTCTTTTCAAGAAATCATTTATTCCTCTAGGTTTAGTATTTTTGATTAAAAAAATGTTGCGTCTATTTCAAGCTTTCATAATTATTGGCTTCGCGTGCTCTTGTTTGTCAAAAATCCACCAGCTTGAAAG
>JANPBK010000244.1:0-10196 GCA_031430395.1 Cyclobacteriaceae bacterium | reverse complement strand
CATTTCCACGGAAAAACATATCGAATATTTTAGTCTGATATTCGGGGGCAATCCCCTGCCCATTGTCTTGTATATGTAGTGAAAAGGAAGAACTAGTCAGATGATGATAAACACGTATGTATTTATTTTCCTTTCGATGATCGTGATAACGTATAGCGTTGGCAATTAAGTTACTGATCACGATTCGCAAGCGTGATCCATCGTTATTCACAATCAAATCAGCTGGCAACTCATTGACAAACTCAATCCCCTCTGCATCGGTACTATATTTCAATGACTCCCAAATATCAAGCGCCAGAGAAGATAAATTTACATTTTCACGGACGATTTCCAGCCGATTATTACGCGAATAGTCAGTTATATCATGGATGAATTTATCAAGAGAAAGCAATCTGCTATGAACTAATTGGCGGTACTTAAGTTTTTCTTCGCTGGACGTGGATATATCCATCAATTTTAAAAGCCCCTGTACCGACAATAGAGGTGCCCGTAAATCATGTGAAGTGCTATACACAAAACGATCTAATTCCTGGTTCAATTTCTCTAGTTGCTTATTGCTTTTAACAAGTCTGCTGGCATTGTGGTGGTTCAAACTTATGAGCAGATAAACAGCCATGATAGAAACCGGGAAGGCCATTGAGAAATTGATTAACTGGTTTAACCGGATATGAGATTCTGTATAATGACGAAAGGAAAGCAGTGAGAAATCACCTACCATCGCCAAAATAAAAAGGCTAAAGCTCAAGAACGCAAATCCTACCGCGATTTTTCGCTGACTGTAGTTGAACACCGCGAACGAACCTAGCGTGGCTGGGATAAAAAACACAAACGCACCTGCTGAAAGGTCTTCGCTGGCGACCACTAAGTATAATAAAATATTGAAGGTGGGGAAAAGAAAAATATTGGCTGAACAATGACGCTGGTAACGATGCAAAACTAAGGAGGTGCTCACCAAAATCAAAGCGACTGAAAAAACGATCACCATCTCTAGATTAAAAGGTGGCTCGACAATATCCCTAATCAAATAGAACGTGAGTACAGCGAACGAGATCAGGCCGTACTGACCGGAGAGCATTACTTGCCGAAACTCATTTCGCGACTCTATGTAAACACCTTTTCCAACTATCAGATTACGAACGGCCTTTTTCATTTTTTTATTTCCCTATTTAAGCACAAAAGTAAAGCGGGCACGAATTCTAATTTTTAACATGTTACCCAATTAATAATTCAAGCATGATTTGAAGAAAAATATGCAAGATTTTGAAGGTGCTAAGAAGATTTTTCCTAAAAAGCACTATAACCAATATAATCCTTCCCAACCAGCATTGCCAGCTAGTTTGGCTTGTTCCTTTACCAGGCCTACAAGCTTCTTGCTTCATTTTTATGGCCAGCTAGATTCTCATAAACGCCCAGAAAAATCGTGGCCGCTGAAAACAGTAGTTAATTTGCCGCTACTGCGGCATTGAAACAGAAAACGTGCTGCCTTGTCGAAGGGTAGAGGTAAGCTGAATGTTGCCCGAAAGTTTTTCGAGGGTCTCTTTTACAATGTATAAACCCAATCCGGAGCCTTTGGAAGACTCATTTCCACGAAAAAACATATCAAATATTTTGGTTTGGTATTCAGGGGCAATGCCTTGACCATTGTCTTCTATATGCAACGAAAAGGAAGTTTTGGTTAAATGATGATAAACACGGATGTATTTATTTTCCTTTCGAGGATCATGATAACGAATCGCGTTTGCCACAAGATTACTGATGACGATTCGTAAACGTGATACATCGTTAGTTACAATCAAATCATTTGGTAATTCATTGATAAACTCAATCCCCTGGGCATCGGCACTGTATTTTAATGACTCCCACACATCAAGCGCCAACGCTGACAGGTTCACATTTTCACGGACTATTTCCAGTCGATTGTTGCGTGAGTAGTCAGTGATATCATGAATAAACTTATCGAGAGAGAGCAATCTACTTTGAATCATTTGCTGATACTTACTTCTTTCTTCGAGGCCAGATACCTCCATCAACTTTAATAATCCTTGCACAGATAATAGTGGTGCTCTTAAATCATGAGAGGTGCTATATACAAATCGATCCAATTCCTGATTCAATTTCTCTAACTGTTTATTGCTCTTTAAGAGGTTATTGGCGTTGTAATGGTTTAGGCTAATAAGCAGATAGACGGCCATGATAGAAATAGGAAAGGCCAATGAAAAATTGATCAATTGATTCATCCGAATATAGGATTCAGAATAGGTACGGAAAGTGAGTATAGAAAAATTGCCGACCATAGCCAATGCGAAGAGACTAAAACTAAACAGTGCAAAGGCAATGGCAATTCTTCGTTGGGTATAATTGAATACAGCAAATGAACCTAATGAGGTGGGGATGAAAAATACAAAGGCACCGGTCCTTAGATTTTCACTGGAGACAACTAAATATAAAAGGATGTTAAAAGTCGGGAACAGAAAATAATTAGCGGTGCAGTGCCGTTGATTGCGGTGAAGAATTAGTGAAATCGCAATCAATACCAAAGCTCCAAAATAGA
The DNA here is from genome assembly GCA_031430395.1 of Cyclobacteriaceae bacterium. Lineage (GTDB taxonomy): Bacteria > Bacteroidota > Bacteroidia > Cytophagales > Cyclobacteriaceae > ELB16-189. Next base: position 7,645 of record JANPBK010000244.1, on the reverse strand, counting down.
GGTATGTCGTCTCATGAATTATAGGCCAATCAGTAAGATCCAGAATAAAATAAAAAATGATGACCATGATTGAAATAAGCGCATATTGCCCTGAGAGCATTATCTGCCGAAACTCATTACGCGACTCTATGTAAACGCCTTTCCCAATAATCAGATTACGAATGGCTCTCTTCATTTTTACTTTCCTATTTACGTACAAAAGTAGGGGAGTTGCGCACCCTGTCTTTTAACATCTGTTAGCTTATTTGATGCATGCAAGATTTGGATTAGAATGTGATAGAATTGGCTTGTCCATTGCAATTAACTCCGATAGATGGCGCTAGAAATCAGGATAGACACGTGATTCTCCTAAAATGGAAACTTTACGATAGCAGAGGCCTTGTAATTTTGCATTCAATTATAGCAAATTCTTGGTAGAAAATAGGTCTTAATAAGGAACAATGGGATAGCGGTTGGTGTATTATCGCATTCAACTTTGTACAAGACTTATTTTGGATAATGTATTGCACGAAGTGAATACCGGAACGTTATCTTCTAAGCTCGTCAAAATCTGGAGATTTCTCATATGACGTGCCTCAATTTGCTTGCATGTGGAAAAATAGGGCTGAATTAAAATAGCGATTAGACTATTTGATTTGATCGCTTTTGCCAACCTATTCTATACTATTTGACTTTATAGAAGGATAGGGGTATAAAAGACATGAATAGAGGTCTCTAAAATTTGATCTTTGTATCTGATTTCATACCTTAGAAAACACTAAAGCTAGTTATTTATGAAAATCATGATAATCATCGCCTTTGCAAGCATGACCATTTTTGCACAAGCGCAAAAATGTAAACCTCAGCCAGGAGATGCAAAAGTAGAACAAGAACGGGGAGTTTATATTTTTGTAGCCTCCATGCCAGCAGCTGAATACACAGTACTAGGAACAGTGAAAGCTGGAAGCGCTGCTGGTAAGTGGCTTGTTGAAGCGGCCGAGTATAGCGAGAAAAAAAATAGGCTCGTTAAAAAAGCATTGAAGGAATACCCGGAAGCAGAAGGAGTGATCTTATACTTTAACTCCTTAGAAGCAGACACAGCAGATGCTATTAAATTTTCCAACACGAAAGGAACGGATGTAAAGGGAAAGGATAAAGCAGCAAAAGAAGAGCAAGGACAAGAAAAAAAGAACGAGACCGAGAAGCCAAAAGAGAAAGTAAAGAAAAAGAATTAGGCCTATACTGCCACAAAAAAACCACCGAAAAGTGGTTTTTTTTTGATCCTTCTTAGCTATAAATGAGCCTATTCTTTAAATTAAATTTACTTGCAGACAATTAATCGATAGGTAGTTTCTATGGAATTTGTGCGAAAGACATATTATAAATAAAATGCCACTCGTGGATCACTGATGCCTGGGATTAAAAGCTGTTTTATATTTTAAAAATGGTCGATGTTTCTATGGTACTATCCGTGATGGTGGTTGCTTCGCATTGCCCGATTAACGTAAAGGGGATGTAGTCGATAAACTCCTTTAAATTTGTAAAATAATCATTGCCATATTTTTGTGTTCCTTTATAAAAAACCTGATTCACAACAAAGTATTTATTTTTAAATTCTGCTTCCAGTGTTTTAATAATTCCCTTCAAGTCAGGAAGGATATACCAGATGATCTCTGAAAATAGTATGCAGTCATATTCTCTATATTTTTGAAGCTCTGTAGCAACGTTGGCTACTTCAAAGTCCAGATGAGGGAAAAGTTGTTTAGCTTTCTCGATGGCGATGGCGGAGAGATCAATACTCTTTGGAATAACTCCGGTTTCCCGATGAATCCAGTCGGCATAATAGCCTAATCCACAACCACACTCAACAATGGATTTGATGTTATTATTTTTGAGATGGATGATGCCGGCCATCCTTGAATATTTATTGGGTTGTACCGATTGGGTCCAGGGATCATTAAATTTAGAATACATTTCATCGAATTTGCCGATAAATTGTCCATCCTTGATGACATAATCGTGATAGGTTTCATCTTTTTTGGTTGACATAAAATTATATTTTGACGCCTGTATTTATTTTGTGCCGGGCTGTTGAAGTTGCAACCGGCCTGACAGGCCGGAACGAAAGTAGTAAAACTAAATTATATTTTCATCGGTCATTCGCAGACACTCCGGTACATTGTTAGTCTATTTTATTTCTTTCTGCAAATAATTGAAGGCAGCTCTTGCAACATCAATAAACGATTAAAATGTATCTGGCCGTACAGCCAGTGCGGTTATGGGTACTTCAAATCTCCAAGAATGATGCGTAAATGTTTCTGAAAGGGCAACATGGTCTTACATCGTAACTTGAGCTGAAGAGCCATCTGATGAAAGACAATCAGACACAATTCTGAAAGAAGCTTGAGGGTTATATTCCTTGCAGGCTACTCGATTATTACCCAACAATTTGATTTAATACCGCTATGTCTCGTAGACTGTCCCACGGCAATAACAAGAATTCTAAATGGAGGAAATCATTTCCGTCATCAGATAATTACTTCTTGCTGATCACAAATTTTGCTATGCTCTTATCGAATGAAATAGTAATCTCTTTTTTTACCAGTTTTGAGTATGATTCGCAAGCTTCAGTCATGTTTTCCTGCTTTCCTTGATATGTTTTACAGAAATCTCCAAGATTTGTGTCAACGGTATATTTTATGTTCAGCCCGTACTGTGGCAAAATGTAATAAGTATGTATAAGATCCATATTACCCTTATAGCCCATTGGATAAAAAGATTCCTTGCCAAGTGAAGGGAATACTTGGTTGGTGATATTTACAAGGTTAAGGTTTTGAAGCGTGTAGAATATTGGTTTCTCTCCACTACGTTGCTCGTAAAGAACCGCAGAAGTTCGGTACGAGTTATAAGCAAGAATATCCATTCCATTGACGCCTCTAAACAGCGCTAGTTGTCCGTAGGATGTGCCTTCACCTCCAGCATCTGAAAATTCGAAATAGCCATTGTTAAGATCAAATTTTCCCGCTTCAAGCCAAGGCCCATTATTTCCAACACTTTTCAACAAAACGTAATAATCAATGATATTTCTTTTCTCTTTGCTCAACAAATCCAACCCATTTATAGTGAGAAATGGGATTTTGTTAATAGTTGGCTCCTTATCCGCATACTCTATTGTTCTTTGGTAATAATAATTGCCTCTCGTTCCTATGTCGTCCAAAGCCGACAGAGTTAATTTTGTCCAATTTCCAAATTTATCCCACGATAGATCAATTTTAACCGAGATATCATTCCCGATTGAATGCTTATAGGTTTTCAAATTGCCATTGTCATCATACGAATAAGCACTCTTCCCTTCATTTTCATTAAGCACAACCGTTGTGTTATGATCGCTCTCTGATTTAAACTTTATAGTTTGGTCTGCCAACCAAGGCTCTAAATCGATTTTTTCAGAGCTCTCTTCTTTGCCCTCAGGCTTAGCCAGACTGTAGGCCAGGCTCTTTTGGCTAATCACATTCCCGCTACGGTTAAATTTTATAATCTGGCAGGTTCTCAAGTGCTTGACAACAGACGTTTTGTTTAAAGTATCTATGTTAAAGAAAAACTGTTGAACATAGGTCACATCACCTTGGAGCCCTAATCGATCCCGCTCCGTAACAGGACCCCCTTCTTTTTTATTCAATTGTTGAGAAAGAGTAAAAAGAGTAATAAAAAGCATCAATAATAGAATTAACGTTTTTTTCATAGCTGTCATATTTGCTGAATATTAGTACTGAGTTTACTATTGGTATTGTCGGTTTAGCTTTACTTTTGCCTAATGCTATGTTGACAATTTCAGTGCAATGTCAAGGCGTTGCGCAGCATTGTCCCAGTTGATAATACTAAATAAATTGTCCACGAAGTCAGTTCGTTTATTTTTGAATTTCAAATAATAAGCGTGTTCCCAAACATCAATTACAAGCAATGGAATGACGCCCCACTGCGCTAGCTTTTCGTGATTTTCACATTGCATAATTGTTAATTTATCGGTGTAAGGCTGATACCCTAAGATACCCCAACCATTGCCGTCAACGTCTTTAGCCGTTTTTGCTAAATACATTTTCAATTTATCGTAACTGCCAAAATCTTTTTCAATCCGTTTCAATAAATTGCCTGAAGGTGTGCTTGTCTTGTTGGTTAAGTTGGTCCAAAAGATAGAATGTAAAATGTGTGAGGACAGATGAAACGCTAACTTCTTGGTCCAGTAGTCCACCGTTTCCAGGTTGTTGTCGTCCATTGCTTTTTTGATTGCTTGCAAGTCTTTGTTCGCGCCCTTCACTGCACCACCATGATGAAAAGTATAATGCAGATGCAATGTCTCAGCATCCATGGCCGGCTCTAAAAAATTTTCTGTGTAGGGTAATGTTTGCTGAATAAAGTTACCATCGATATCAACTAATTTATCAATTTTATTTTCAGTCAGATTATGACTAAAAACAGAATTAGTCGGTAATAATGTTGCACCGCCTAAGAGTAAGCCACTTTTGAAAAATTCTTTTCTGTCCATATATTTTTAGATTTATAGCTTGCCATGAGGGTTTATTTATAGGACAACGTTTTGAAGATTAACCATGTCGTAGATTTATTACAATAAACTTCATTCGAAGCACTGTTCAGCCGCTATGCTAGCTTCTTGGTAGCGCTTGTTATTCTTTCTCTTTGCTTAAGTATTCATCTGTAAAATGTCCTTTTTGTTTAGGTTTTAAAAATTTATCTGCATTATAAAAGTTTGATTTTCCTTTTGGAATGGATAAAGATGTCCAATTATTCTCACAAGCCATTTTTCCAATAAATACAATTTGCCCAATGTGATAGGGGTAATGTGCAAGTTGCCGGTTAATAGCCTCTGTAATACTATGCCCCTGGTTACGGATATAAATTTCTTTTTGTAAATCGTCTGTTGTCAATGAGTTCAAAGAGGTAAATAAACAATTCCAGCCCTCTTCCCATTTATCGATAAGTTCTTGCCGTGATGAAATGTCGTTTTCAAATTCCGCATCTCGATTTCTCCATTCTTTTTCTCCATCTGTCGTCAAAAAGTCAGTCCATCGTGATAGCATATTTCCCCAAAGGTGTTTCACAATGGTCGCAATGCTATTGCTATCGGCATTATATTGCCAAAATAATTTTTCGTCTTGAAGCTGAGAAAACGTTTTGTCACCGAGCATTTTGTAATACTCAAATTGTTTTCTCACACTTTCTAAATAGTCGTTGTTCATCATTTCGGATGTTCGTTGCCGCTGGGAATCATTCTGACTTACTTTCTGGCTTTATGTTACATTGTCAATAGGTAGAGCTTGTTTTTACTTTAATCATCTTAGTTAAGAGTTAATTTTCATTGTGCGACCTACGGGCATTGAAATATACTGCCCCTTTTACTCTCTTTCAGTTATTTGAGATAGGCATCACTGCTGATTCTCTTCACTCCATTTAAAGTGCCAAACCAAATACTTCCATCATTGGCTTCTAAAATTCCAAAAAGCATTCCTTCGTTTGGGTCTATTTCGGTTGCTGTGGTCTCATTTTTCGTCAATGCCTTTTCATCATAACGGGAAAGTACCCATTGGGTATTAGCACGTTCGGAACTAGTCCAGATATTTCCTTTTTTATCTTCGTAGATATATCCCACAAACTTCTTTGAGAAATTAGTAAATGCACTGCCGTTATATCTCCAAAGGCCATCGGGCCCACCGAGCCAAATAGTGCCTTTTTTATCTTCGATTATCCAACGGACATTCTTAAACTGTATTCCATCATGAGTTACAATGGTAAATGCCTGCCCCTCCGGGAGGTGGGAATCATAAACGAATGAATTGCCCCTTGTACTAAACCAAAACTTCCCTGTTTTATCTTCGATGATAGAAGTAACTTCTTTAGGAGGGCGTTGAAGATTTGGAAAAGTCATCCCTGTCCTCACTTCACTCATCGAATCTCCGTTCATCATATAATTTCGAAATAATTTTCCATCGTAGCGACTTGCTCCTCCACTAACACCGAACCAAATATTGCCGGCTTTATCTTCATAAATACAATGAATTTCATTATTAATTAGTCCATCATCGGTAGTGAAATTTCGAAAGGACGTTCCATCGTAATGATAAACACCTGAACCAATAGAGCCGAACCACAAGTTGCCTTTTTTATCCTCCAATACAGAAAAAAAGCGGGCCGAACTCAATGTACTCGTAACATTGATAAATGACTTTCCATCGTATCGAAATACACCGTCAAATGCGGCCATCCAAATGTTCCCCTTTTTGTCTTGCTTGATTGCACGAGTGATATGAGCAGGCCCTAAGAAAGTGTTTACATCTTTGAATTGTGACTTGATATTATCTTTTTGAGGATCTGTTTTGGTTTGACCTTTACCGGAAGTGCAAAAAGCAAACACCAATATCAAGACATAAGCGTTTCCGTATTTCATCAGTTTACTTCTTATTATCGAGTGCGCTTAGATATCAGATACTTTTTCCAAGGGCCCCATTTCATCATCCACAAAAAAAGGTAGTTCAATTTTGTTTTTTAATGCTTTTTTGTTTCGGTTCAGGCAATTCTTTAAGTGAAATTCTAATCAACTTACTGAGCCATTCGCTGTCTTCAATTTTGTCACCTATCAAATAACTTGGTTTTGCTCCCGGGTAAGGGGGTGATTCAACCACCTTCCCAATAAATTCTCGTCCAGATTTTGTAGGCTTTATAAAAAGCTTGTTGTCGCAAATCAGCCCAAACATTTTCCCATCTGAATAAATGCCGTATTCCCCGAACATTTTTTTTGCAGTTATTTCTCCTACGCGTTTAATTTGGTCGGTAACAAAGTCCACAAATTTTTGGTCGGAAGCCATATTCGTTAATTGCTTAATGTATGCTTGTAAATTACGGCAATAACAAAGTTTTTTACACGTATTGATTTTTCATTTCATTCAGGATCAAAGCTCTATTGAATCTATTGACTACTTCAATTCTTCCAGTGTTAATACTTTAGCTTGCTTCCCTGATGTTGTGAACGAGATCATGCCAGACTTGACCTCTACAAGACTGCCGAACGAGAGAAGTTTGTAAAGATTTGGTCCCACTAATTTTGCCTGCGCGAACCAACTCCAATCATTATCGCTGAAAGCAATGAAGTAGTTTCCTTTATCCTCGATTAGCTTGATATGCTCTCCCGCCTCACCTTGGAAGCTTCCTGAAAAAGGAAATGTTACTTCAGACTTCTTTTCCGGGTATTGCATGTCAAGGCCCTTTCGATAGGGCGTAACATCGCGCACTCTAATGACTGACGAGATGGTTACCGTATCGCCAACCGAACCGCTGCCCATTGCACCTTCCAGTATTCCATACTCTGTTCGATTGAGTTTAATTGTCTGAAGTTTGAAACCAATCTCCCTGGCTTTCTCACCATTTATGACATCTCCAATTACAGTAAGGATAATTCGCAATTCCTTGCTTACCCCATGTAAGTGCAAATCGCCAATCACTTCATAATAGTTAGGCTTGGTCAAACGGACAGACTTGCTTTTGAAATAAATGATGGGATAAGCTTTTGTTTGGAGGTACTTTTCAACCAAATCCCGGTCTCGGATCTTGAGTCCGGTATTTATGCTGGAAGCATCTACAAAAAGCTCCAACCGCG
>JANPBK010000243.1:0-3185 GCA_031430395.1 Cyclobacteriaceae bacterium | reverse complement strand
AACCATACCCCCAAACCATTTCATTAATGAGGTATAGTCCGACCATAAAGCAAACGAAAGATAAAGCTGCTAACCGTGATATATTATCGATTTTGATTTTCGGACTCATAAATTCCGGTTTTAATTCTTGATGAAATTACTGTTGAATACCGAGCTTGCCAATGACCTTTATCACGAAATAGAAAAATATTTTTAGCAGTTCAGGATCACCATTTTCGCTATCTTCATTACATCAAACGAAATGGTTTATGTGCCAGCTTAAAGCTACATCGATCTTCTTCCTAAGCTGCAGTTTAGCATTATCCTGTAGTACCATTGAAAAAGCATCGAGGCATGGTTTTGATAGTGGTATTGCCCTTAATTGATGACTACCGGCCGGAACTAATTCCAACCCATTCTCTGTTCTACCTAAAATGAAAAATGCTTTTTTTAAAGTGGCTCTTACTCAAGCGATGCGACTAGCAGGAAAGCCCGGACGCTTAATGCAATTGGTTGTGCAATTAGCCCATCGACTAATGCGGATGGATCGCAAAAATATTTCTGTTATCGAGCTCAAAGAACGTCTTCAAATTTTAGGAAGGCTGGTGGCCGCTTATGCTCGTAGGCGTTATCGTATTATTCCTTTTAAGACGCTAATCATCATTGTAGCTGCTCTGTTATATTTTCTAAATCCTTTTGACTTGGTGCCCGATGCGATATTGGGTATTGGATTAATGGACGATCTGGCTGTACTAACTTGGGTGTACCAAAGTGCACAGCAAGAATTAACCAATTTCATTCATTGGGAAAAGCAGCAGCGAATTGAATTCGAAAATCCAGAAGTAAGTAGCATATAAAAATTGTCATGAGGAATGACAATTCAAGGATCAATCTTTAAGGCTGATTTGTTGATCAAGGGCTTTCGCCTTTTTTTCTTGGAATGATGTCGATAATTGCCAGTCCGATTCCCAAAGCCAGAAAAGCAAAGCCCCAAACTCCTTTGTCAATAAGATAAAACCCGAACATAAAACAACCGAATGAAAAGGCGGCTAGTCGTGATAGGTTACCAATTCTTGATTTTGCTTTCATAATTAATTCATTGGCTTAACAGGTGCTATATTCAGTTGTTATGCCGCGAGCACTTAGTTGGCTATCTGTATTTTTCGTTTCCTCATTTCTTTGCGTAGCCCTTCTGGAATATCCCTGCATCCACAGTTTTTTATATGGTCTAAATGCCATGCTATTCGCTGTTCCAACGTGGCGTTTTTAGACATCCGATTAGTACTATGCCATTCACTGTTTAGTTTTGAAATCAACCTATTCATAGATCAAGTAAATGAGCCAAAGAAAAAACATGAAGAACACAAATCAGTAACGGAACAACATCTAGTTATTCACATGCAATTTACTTCAATGCCGCACTCGACTAACTGACGAAAATCATTGGTTCTCACTGATGTTGCTCATCACTTATAGCCAATGGAGTAGATATATTTCGGTAGAACATCAGGATCAAGAGGCTTAAATAATTTAGGAGATAATGACGATAAAAATACTTTTCTACAAACAGAATGCAAGTTGGGGAAACTCAAGGTTCACTTAAATACAATTTTATGAAAGCGAAACTCTTTATACTTTCGATATCCACATCATTACTCTTAGTAAATTGTAGTAATCAAATTCGGGTTCGCTCTGATTATGATAAGGATGTTAATTTAACTACCTACAAAACATATGCTTGGCTTCCCACTAAGGAAATAGAATCTAAAAACAATCCACTACTTTATAACGAACTTACAGACAAAAGAATTAAGAAAGCGGTAGACCTACAATTTCAGGCAAAGGGAATACCGAATACTGAGGTTAGTCCGGATTTTCTTGTGCATTATCACATCATCATTGAAAACCGTTCCACCGTGCGTTCAACGCCATATGGCTACAATTACAGTCCTTATTGGATGCGTAACCAATTGGATGTTTATCAATATCAAGAAGGCACCCTCATCATCGATTTGATGGACGCCAAAAATAATAATCTGATATGGAGAGGATGGGCTTCTGAAGTATTAAACAATAATGATCCTGAACTTACCGAGAAGGAAATTGCCGAAGCGGTCTACAGTATTTTGAAACAATTTCCGCCTAAACGTTAATAAATTTTCTTATTTTGGTGTCTACTTACAGAATATGTTGATGAAATATTTTTTGACTGCTTTTCTTTTCTTGGTGGTATTCTCATGTAAAAAAAAGACAGAAGAAACCTCCCCTGTTATTATCAACATCTCTGAGTCGGTATATGCTTCAGGCATCGTCAAAAGTAAAAATCAATATCAGGTCTATTCAACCGTAAATGGACTCATTCAGGAAATCTTAGTAACGGAAGGAGATCAGGTAAAAAAAGGTTCTGCTTTAATCAAAGTATTAAACGAACCTTCCAAATATAATACATCCAACGCCAAGTTAGCCTCTGACTATGCAGATATACAGGCCAATTCTGATAAACTAAAAGCGGCTAAAGTAAACAGTGATCTTGCGTATAGTAAACTTAAAAATGATTCGTTGCTTTTCATAAGGCAGAAAAATTTAAGACAACAAGGGGTTGGCAGCTTGATTGAATTAGAACAACGAGAATTGGGGTACAAAAATTCAATTACTAACTATGAAATAGCTCTTATCAACTTTCACGATTTAAAAAGGCAGTTGGAATTTGCCTCCAATCAGGCAAAGAACAATTTAAAAATCAGCAATGCCCTTGCGGGGGATTATACCATCAAAGCAGATGCAGATGGAAAAGTGTATAAAATCTTGAAAGAGAAAGGAGAATTTGTCAATACCCTAAACCCGGTAGCTATTCTAGGAGATGCCTCCGATTTTATTTTAGAAATGAAAGTGGATGAATTTGATATTGTGCGTTTGCGAGAAGGACAGAAGGTACTCTTTACGATGGACAGCTATAAAGGACAAGTCTTTGAAGCAGTGGTAACCAAGATTGAGCCACTTATGAACGAACAATCTCGCTCCTTTACGGTCAACGCAAAATTCATTTCCAAGCCGGCCATGCTCTACCCTAATCTATCGGTCGAGGCCAATATCGTTATCAACACTAAAGAGAAAGCCCTCACCATCCCAAGAAATTACCTGATCGGAGATTCTGCCGTTTTGGTAAACAAAGATGAACAGCGTAAGGTATCTATCGGGTTACGAGA
>JANPBK010000242.1:0-9498 GCA_031430395.1 Cyclobacteriaceae bacterium | reverse complement strand
CCCAAGTTCAGAGCTGCTTTATCATTTCTGGTCAGGTATTGATCTACCTTTTTACGATCATTAAGGAGAGTTTGGTTAAATTCAGCTCCTGTCTGTTGAAGCAAGTAGGGAATTTCAGCGGGTGCAGGTATATTATAGACCACATCTTGAATCTGGTCTTTTAATGATTCTTCAGCTTTTTTAAACTCACCGGTATCCTGGGTAGTTTCTTTGGCTGGAGAGCCACAAGAGCTTACGATAAAGGCGGTCGCACTGGCAATTAAAAAGGAACTAAGACGGATTAATTTCATGGGTTTTAGGTTTAACTTTCAATTTTAACACATTTTTCCAAACCATTAAACTGGTTTGGCTTTTATTTTAATGATTTCAATTCTTAATTACTGTTTTAGATGGTTTATGTTTCAAATACCTCCCTTCATCAAGCACCTAAGTTAGTCAATTAATGGAAACCTCAAATCGCTATTTATCCCTAGATGTCTTGCGGGGCTTAACGGTTACCCTAATGATCATCGTGAATACGCCAGGCAATTATCTCACCACCTTTGCGCCTTTACTTCATGCCAAATGGCATGGATTCACGCCTACTGATCTGGTATTCCCTACGTTTCTCTTTGTAGTAGGGAATGCCATGAGCTTTAGTTGGGTGAAATATGACACCGTTGGAACAAAGGCATTTCTCACCAAAGTTACCAAGCGTACACTTATCATTTTCCTACTTGGTTACTTCATGTATTGGTTTCCATTTGTACATCAGCAAGATGGCCAATGGGTAATAAATCCGTTAAATCATACGCGCATTTTTGGTGTATTGCAGCGCATTGCCTTAGGCTACTTTTTTGCATCTTTAATACTACGTTTTTGGAAGAAGCAAGGAGCCATAATTTTTAGTGTGTTGGCATTATTAGGTTATTGGGTGGTCTTGTATTTTTTTGGAGATTATACGTTGGAACATAATGCTGTTCTGCAACTAGATTTGTTTTTGTTCGGACCGGATCACCTTTATGAAGGAGACGGAATTCCATTTGATCCGGAAGGGCTATTGAGTACCGTTCCGGCTATCGTAAATGTTATCGCTGGGTATCTCACAGGCCAGTATATTCGGCAGAATGGTGCGTCCTATGAGTCAATCGCAAAACTGTTGATGGCCGGGGTTTGCCTCCTATTAACAGCATTATCATGGAATATGCTATTGCCAATTAATAAAAAATTGTGGACTAGCTCGTTTACAGTTTACACCATTGGTCTGGATTTATTAGTACTTCCATTTCTTCTATATATTATTGAAATTAAAAAGAAATCTAGTTGGACTAACTTCTTTCAAGTATTTGGAAAAAATACTCTGTTCATTTACTTATTATCCGAAATTGGGATAGTTTTTTTCTATTTAACAAAGATTGGGGACGAATCACTTTATCACTATTTGTATAATCATCTTTTTAAGTATGTGGCGGGTGAGTATGCTGGGTCCTTACTCTTTGCTGTTTTCTGGATGTTGTTTTGCTGGAGTATTGGATACTGGATGGATAAAAGGAAAATTTACATAAAAGTATAATGTGATTTCTGGTAAGAATGAACGTTTTAATAAGTTAAAATAAATTTGGGGGCAGATCTTAATAATCAGGATCTAAGCCAAACTTATTTCTAAGTTCAATTAACTGTGGATTTTTCGAGGCTAGACTTTCAAATTTCTCTTTATTAGTATAGGCAACTTTTGAAGTGGTGATTTCATTTAATACTCCTCGTACTTGAATCGATGAATTTCCTAATTTCTCCCGTAAATACATTACTAAATCAGTTTTGATAGAGGCTAATAATGGTTCTTCAACAGGGTTTGTAATAGATATAATCAGTTCATTAGCTTGTAGCTCGAAACCTCGTTTTAGCAGGTGATATTCGGCAAGTTGGTCTTTACGCATTTCAGCATATCCATTCCATGCTTCCTTTAAAGCGAACGGAACTATCGGCTTGTTTTGAATAGGGCCCGTTTTTATTTCCTCTTGTGGTTCTAAAAGTGTTGCAGGGGCTTTAAAGATGCTCCCTAAATTGAGTGTTGTTTTAGGTCTGGTATTTTCTTTTACTTCTGCACGAACAGGGTCAGGGATAATCTTATCTACATGCGATGAGATCGGAAGCTGCTCAACTGATTTTATACTAACAGTAGCTTGCTCAGCCAGTAGAGGCTCTAATTCAATTTTTTTTTTACCGCTTCGGGAATCGAAGCAGTACCATTAGTAGACAAGATGGAATTTACATAAGCCATCTTCATGATGGCTAGCTCTACGGACAAGCGCTGGTTCTTACTGCTCTTGTAATGGATGTCGCATTGGTTGGCAATGTTTAACCATGATAAAAGCAATGAGATAGAAGCAGATTGAGCTTGTTCACCGTACTTTTTCTTGATACTTTCTGGCACTTCCAACAAGCTAATCGTACGCACATCTTGAGTGACAATTAAATTTCTGATGTGTTCGCTGAGTCCGATAATAAAGTTGTGACCATCAAAGCCTTTCCGTAGTATTTCATCAAGCAATAGGAGAGGTGCAGCTGAATTTTCAGCTAATAATCCATCCACGACTTTGAAGTAATAGTCATAATCAAGAATATGAAGGTTATTAATGACATCTTTGAACGTTACTTCTTTGCCAGAAGAAAAAGTGACCATTAAATCAAATATGGAGAGGCCATCCCGTAAAGCTCCGTCCGCTTTTTGAGCAATGAGGTGTAATGCTTCTTCTTCTACTTTAATCTTCTCCTGATCCGCTACCTTCTTAAGTTGTTTGGCAATATCAGAGATTTGTATTCGGTTAAAATCGAAGATCTGGCATCTCGAAAGAATGGTAGGGATAACCTTATGTTTCTCAGTAGTGGCTAAAATGAAAATAGCGTAGGGGGGTGGCTCCTCAAGTGTCTTCAAGAATGCATTGAAGGCTGAGTTGGAGAGCATATGAACCTCATCAATAATATAAACTTTGAACTTTCCGAATTGCGGTGGATATCGAACCTGATCAATGAGGCTCCTAATATCTTCTACTGAATTATTGGAGGCTGCATCTAACTCAAAAATATTCAACGAGTTAACTTCAGCTTTTTCTTCAAACCCATTAATCATTCTCGCCACAATACGCGCACATGTAGTCTTACCAACTCCCCGGGGCCCACAGAAAAGTAGTGCCTGCGCTAACTTATTATTATCAATTGCATTTTTAAGGGTAGTTGTAATGTGCTCCTGGCCAACTACTTCGGCAAAGCCAAGCGGGCGGTACTTACGAGCAGAGACTACGAAACTTTCCATGGGGTGCAAGATAGTTCAATTTGACAATTTGAAAATGTGATAATTTGAAAATTAAATTTGATGAGCTCACCATGTTGAAATAGTAAGTACTTGACATTTTCAAATACTATATCTTCTCTAGCATAATGGCCAAGAAAGTTTTAACGGCATCAATATAGTTGCCCACTCGAATATTTTCATTTTCAGCATGCTGGTTATTATCAGCATTAACGGTGGGAACAGCTACAGCCGGAATACCTAGTGTAATTACAAATGGGGATATCGGGATCGAGCCACCAGCCGTGCGTATCTTGATAGGTTCTTTACCAAAAGCAGTGTACATCGCTTTGCTTAGCCATTTACCGCAGTCTGAATCAAACGGTGTTTGAAAAGCTAGATAAGAAATGCTTGAATGAAAGGAGGCAATGCGCGGATACTTCATCCTTTCTTCTTCCGTAGGATCTCGATCTATTAAGTAATAGCCTTTTGTTTCTATTTGTTTTCTTACCAATTCAATTAATCGTTTAGGGTCACTGCTAAGCACTAATCGAATGTCTATTTCAGCGATCGCTTTGGCGGGTATCAAGGTCCTTGATTGGTCGCCCACGTACAAAGCATCAAGCCCTCTGATATTTAGTGTAGGATATTGTAAAGATTCCTGAAAATTGCCTCCAATCTTGTCAGGCGAGGCAATGCCTAGGAATTTTTTGATTTCATTTTCATCATCCGGAACGTTGGCTAAGATCTTTTTTTCTGCATCCGATAACAATACACCATCATAGAAACCGGGAATGGTTACCCGTCCCTCATCATCTTTCATCGAGCTAAGAAGTTGTGATAAGCGCAAGGCTGGGTTGGGTGTATAGTTTCCATAATTTCCGCTGTGAACAGGTGTGCGAGGGCCGTGTACTGTGAGTGTAATTTCACAGATGCCACGGGCACCAAAGGATAGCGTTGGCTGATTACTCACATGTCGTGGCCCGTCAAAGATGATTAGCATATCTGCTGATAGCGCTTCTTTGTATTGGTTAACAGCGGCCGGTAAATGAGGCGAGCCTAGTTCTTCTTCAAAATCCATGATTACTTTCATGTTGTAATTAGGCTCCGCCTTTAAATCCATCAGCGCGTCTAGGGCAGCGATGTAAGCCATTGCCGGGCCTTTCGCATCTGAAGCTGAACGAACAAATATTCTCCAATCTCGATTAATAGATCCTGCTTTTAATTTTTCGAATGGGATGGCCACCCATTTGCCGTTGGCGTCTTTTTCTTTCAAGGTAGGTTTCCACGGACTTTCCTGTTCCCATTGATTGGACTGCACCGGTTGCCCATCAATTTGTAAATAGATCAAAATAGTTTTTTTTGCCTTAGCTACGTTGCGTTCAGCCAAAAGCAATGGGACTGTTTCTGTTTTTAGTCGTTGTGTAGTGAAACCACGTTTTGTAAAGGCGCTTTCGCACCAGACTACATTTTTTTCTATGTCTGCCGGCACATGGGCATCATTGGGCAAACTATGCAACTGAAAGAATTCATCAAAGGAAGCTACAGCAAACTTCTCAGCAATGGCGTCCAAATTTGAATTTTTTGATTTTTGACAATAAACTGCTGTTGACAATAAACAGCAAAGGATAAGGAATGCATTTTTCATGATTGCAATTTAATATGTTGTATAAACCGTCAAGATCCTATGGATGGAAAAGACCATGAGTGTAGAGTGGGTGTTTAAAGATTAGTTATGCAGAAGTCTAAGATCCGTTCATCTAGGTAGGTACATATTGGGTAACACAAACCCCATGCTTTCTGCACACCAAAAGATATTCACAATGTAGTATCGATCTTTGTCTTTAAATAATTGTATGCTATTGATTCCTCTATTCGTTACAGGCCCCTCCTTCTTCTCTTTGGTTTCATAGGTACTGAAAGCATGAACGAGTGTGCCATATGTTTCAGTTTTACGATTGAGTTCTCGTTCAAAAAAACCAGTGGGGATACGTGATTGAAATAACTGCACATATTCCTCTGGAGTTAACACCTTTAAAATTAAATCTCCAGTATCTGATTTTCTGGTGGGGATCAATCTTCCTTCTGGTTTGAATAGATTTCGAAAGCGATCCCAGTCTCGAGGTGTATTGGCTTCCCCGGTAATTACTTCATAGAGAGCAGCTATGATGGCATCCACTGATGTAACATCTTTAGAATAATCTTTGTTTTGAGAAAAACTCACTATTGTCATCAGTAATAAGAGGAAAGAAAGTATAGTACGTTTCATAAAAAATAAACTTTTAGTTAAATGTTAAATTATTTATTAGCAGCGCTTTTGTAAATCTAGCGCCCTCGTGATATTTTCCAATCCTATTTTCAATTCATCTTTTAACGGATACCCAAATCCAATCCTGAAATAGTTGACAGGTTGATCAAACCAATGACCAGGGCCTACATAGGTTCCATAGGTTGTATTCAAATCGTAATAGAATTTTTCTTTGCTTATCGGTAGATCTTCTTTGATACGAGGAAAGCAAACAACTCCACCGCTGGGCTCTACCCATTCCAGATAGGGTTGTTCCTTCATCCACTCTTTAAGTATTCCAAAATTAACAAGTGTATTTTTTTCAATACGCTTTAAGTGAATTGATTTGTTAGCATAAAAGTGATAAGCAATTTCTTCATCTACAATGGAATTGCAAATAATGATTTGCTCTTTAGCAGCTAGCAACATTTCCAGCAGCGATTTGTCCTGCGATAAAATCCACCCTATACGAATGCCGGGAATGCCAAAGGCTTTGGACATCGAAGAAACTGATATAATTTTAGAATGGAGGTCTGCAGCATAAGGCATGATACCTGATCGATTTAATTCTCGATAGGTCTCGTCTACAAGGATGTACAGGTTATTATTCTTCGCTATTACTTCCAATCTTATAAAATCTGAAGGCGCTAAGCATGCGCCTGTCGGGTTGTGAGGGTGTGTGAGGCTAATGAGTTTTGTGTTGGAACGAATGAGTGACTCAAGTTGCGTCCAATTGATTTTAAAATCATCTTCAAATAGAACATCAAGGTAATCTATTTGACAGCCGATTGCTTTAGGAGTTTCTATATTGGTAGCATAATTGGGACGCATCACAATCAGATGATTATGCTTCTCTAATAAAGCAGTGTGAATGATAAATAGAGCGGTGGCCGCGCTGGGTGTAATTAATACTTGTTCTTTTGTAATTGATTTTGTTTCTGCGGCAATTAGTTGCCGGAGTTCTGGCTTACCCAAGTGATTGCCATAGGAGAGCAACAGGCCCTGAATATCCAAAACACCATTAGGTATCACTTCATCTCTTACTGAACTTTCCGCCAGATTATACTTGATTGTTGCATAGCCGAGTTGCTCTGGTGATTCTGCTTCGATGGGCATTCTGCGATACTCCATATCACCTAAAATGAGTTAATGATAGCTATAGCAAACTAGTTTGTTATTCGAGTGCCTTCACACCTGGAAGTATTTTCCCTTCAAAATATTCTAACAAGGCGCCACCGCCTGTAGATACGTAGCTAACTTTATCTTCAAAGCCAAACTTAGCAACGGCAGCAGCAGAGTCGCCTCCACCAATCAATGAGAAGGCACCCTTTTCTGTAGCCCGAACGACCGCTTCTGCAATGGTCTTTGTACCTTTTTCAAATTTTTCCATTTCGAATACTCCCATTGGTCCATTCCATAAAATGGTTTTGGAGTCATCAATTACTTTAGAAAATACCACCTGAGCCTGTGGACCAATATCTAAACCCATCCATCCCGTTTCAATAGAATTGTTATTCGCAATTTTAGTATTGGCGGCCGCGTCAAATTTATCGGCTACAATAGAATCAATAGGTAAATGGAGTTCTACACCTTTTTGTTTCGCCTTTTGAATTAATTCCTTAGCCAAAGCAAGTTTATCTTCTTCTACGAGCGAGTTGCCTATGTTGCCTCCGAGTGCCTTGAAGAAAGTATAGGCCATTCCACCACCAATGATTAAGTGATTTACTTTATCTAATAGTTTCTCAATGATTAGAATCTTGTCTGATATTTTGGCACCCCCCATGATGGCCGTAAATGGTTTCACTGCATTTCCCAATACTTTCTCTGCATTTAATAGCTCGGCTGCCATTACATATCCAGCACACTTATGATTAAAAAATTGTGCCACAATGGTGGTTGAGGCATGCGCCCGGTGCGCGGTACCAAAGGCATCGTTCACATAGATGTCACCATGTTTTGATAGTTTTTCTGCAAAGGAGAGGTCCCCCTTTTCTTCTTGTTTATAAAAGCGTAGGTTTTCCAACAACAATACTTCCCCTGGTTGTAATGATGAAGAAAGCTGAATGGCCTCATCGCTAATACAATCTCCAGCGAATTTTACTTTTGTTCCAAGTAATTGCTCAGTTGTTTTAATAGTGTGTTTTAACGAATATTTTTCTTCTGGTCCTTCTTTTGGTCTTCCTAGATGAGACATTAAAATACAACTTCCGCCATCTGCCAATATCTTTTTTAGAGTCGGTATGGTGGCGCGAATGCGATTATCATCCGTTACTTTAAAACTTTTGTCTAAAGGGACATTAAAGTCTACCCGAATGAGAGCACGTTTATTTTTAAAGTTAATGTCGTTTAGTGTCTTCATGATTTGAATGTTGATTCCTACTTTAGATTAATCGCCAAATGTAATACCCAATCCTTTTGCTGCTTGAACAATATATCCTTCCTTTTCAACAAAGTTATATTTCTTAGTGGCCTCTTCCAGTGTAACCGATGAGATGGCATTATTCTTTAGAGTCACCATTTGGCCAAATTTACCTTCAATAATAAGTTCAAAGGCCTTCACGCCAAAAAGTGTAGCTAATATCCGGTCGAAGGCTGTTGGGCTACCTCCCCGTTGAACATGCCCGAGTACAGTTTCTCTTATTTCTGCTGTACATCCTGCGTCCTTTAATTGTTTTGAAAGTTGAAAAGCAACGCCCCCCAGCCGCACATGTTCCGATCCTTTCGATCCCTGAGAAGAGACAATAGAACCATCTTTTGGTTTGGCTCCTTCTGAAATCACAATGTTAACAAAGCCTTGACCATTTTTATACCTAGAATCTATCCGCTTCACTAATTTATTAATATCATAAGGGATTTCAGGGATGAGACAGATTTCCGCTCCGCCTGCAATAGCAGTATGTAAAGCAATCCATCCAGCATCACGTCCCATTACTTCCATAATCATGACGCGGTCATGACTTTCTGCGGTCGTCACTAATTTATCAAAACTGTCAGTTGCAATCTGAACGGCCGTTTGAAAACCAAAAGTCATATCGGTAGCAGATAGATCATTATCAATGGTCTTAGGAACCCCAATGATGTTGAGCCCTTTTTTATAAAGTACTTGGGAAATTTTTTGCGAACCATCACCACCAATATTAATGACGGCATCAAAACCTAATGATTTAATTCGCTTCACTAATTCTTGGGATCTATCAACAAATGTTACCGTGCCATCGGGATGAGTAACCGGAAAGTGAATGGGATTTCCCTTATTCGTTGTTTTAAGGATGGTGCCACCACGCACATGGATTCCCGCAGTTTTTCTTCTAGTCAGTTTAATCAATTCTGTGGGCTCACTGAAGACACCATTGAAGGCCTCAACGCTTCCGTAGACTTCCCAACCCTTTTCTTTGCGGGCGCGTTTTGCAATACCACGGATTACAGCATTTAAACCGGGGCAATCGCCACCACCTGTCAACACCAATAATTTTTTTACCTTTTCCATGAAATTTTATGTTCGACCTAAAGTAAGTAAAAAGTAGTCAGATAATTGGTAAAATTATTTTTGATGCACAGATTTTAATGGTAACGATTGCAAGTAATAGTTTATAAAAATTTGACGGGCTTAAGAGTCAAAATCAGTTGCTAACTGGGGTAGCAGCTCTGCGGAGTCGATCGTTTATCGCTCTTCCCAAGCCGTGATCTGGAACTTCTTCAGCAAGTATTAATTGAATAGTAAGTCGATCTAGTTCTCGTAAATTGGTGAATAGCTGTTGTGCGGCTATGTCCAGATCACCAGAGGTTGAAAGCACACGTTGATTTTCTAACGTAACGTCATCTTTGTAGCTCCGAAAAGATAAAACACCTACATTATTAGTTCCGTAACTTCGTAGTAGCTCCTGGAGATTCCCCAAAATCAATTTTTTGGTTGGTGCATAGTGACTTAACAATTGACCGGGTG
>JANPBK010000241.1:0-8653 GCA_031430395.1 Cyclobacteriaceae bacterium | reverse complement strand
ACCAACATCATATTTACTCAATGGTACGATGCGACAAAATTTATTGGATCAACAAAAGATAAGAAACGCTAAAATTTCGTTAGAGGATATAGCTAACTTTGAAAAAGTAAAGTTGATTAACGCTATGCTTGGTTTTGAGGGGGCTGAAATTCCTGTATCACAAATTGTATTTTAGAGATGAAGTTGTTAGGTATCATTTTCGTGCTGTTTTCATACTGTTGCTTGGCGCAGGAACCATTAAGCACTAAGTCAAAGAAGGCAATTGACTATTACATAGCAGCGGATAACTTTCGGGTACGGGGCCAACTAGACCAAGCAATTAATTTATTACATCAGGCAATTTCAAAAGATTCACAATTTGAGGAAGCTTATTATCGATTAGGCTTAACCTATAGGAGTTCCAGTAATCTTTTGTTGGCATGTGAAAACTTTGAAAAGGGTTTAGCGCTCTCTAAAGATATCAGAAAAAATAAGACGTATACTTTCATTTTAGGGGAATGTTATTTGCGTCAAGGCAGCTATGAACTAGCACTCACATATTTAGATAAGTTTCTTGCGTTGGAAAAAACAGACAAAGCCAAAAGCGAACAGGCCAAAGTCTGGAAGTCCCAAGGCGAATTTGGAATGCAGCATAAAGATGAAAAATTGCCTTATCAAATTAGGCCACTAAGTGATACTATAAATGCCTATCCGATGCAGTATTTTCCAACCATAACGGCTGATCAAAAAGAATTGATTTTTACCATTCGATTTGGAAAGTCCCATGACGATAATGAGGATATTATGATTTCAGAGCGACTGGCTAATGGGCATTGGGGAGCACCTGTTTCGATCTCAAATCAAATTAATTCAAATTATAGAGAAGGTGCTTCCACCATATCAGCGGATGGGCGCAAATTGATTTTTACGATTTGTGGTCCACGTGGATGCGATTTATTTGAAAGCAGAAAAGTTGGAGAGCAATGGAGCAAACCAATTAGTTTGGGCGCAGGGGTAAATACCTCGGGTTGGGAAGCGCAACCTTCATTATCTGCTGATGGGAATGAACTTTATTTTGTATCAGACCGAAAAGGGGGTATCGGAGGATATGATATTTGGTATTCCAGAAAAGCAGATGAAGGGACATGGGGAAAAGCTGTGAATTTAGGGACTTCAGTCAATACACCTTTTGATGAGATTGCGCCCTTCATTCATGTCAACAATCAAAATTTATATTATGCATCCAATGGATTGCCTGGATTTGGTGGCTATGATATTTATGTATCCGAAAAAAAGCAGAATCAATGGGGCCCCATGATAAACATGGGTGCTCCATTAAATGATTTCGAAGAACAGTATTCTTTAACTGTAACGAGTGATGGAGCCGCAGCTTATTATTCCAAAGAGCAAGGGCGAAATAAAAGCAAGATATATTTTACTCCCATACCGAAGCAATTTAGAGTAGCCAAGAAAGGAAATGTTGTACGCGGTACTGTGGTGGATGCCGACTCTAAAAGACCTCTGCAGGCAACCATTGAACTAAAAGAATTAAAATCAGAACAAATAATGTCTAAAGTAATTTCTGATTCCATCTCTGGTGAATATTTAATGGTCTTGCCAGGCAAATCTGAATACGCATTGTTTAGCAACAAAAAAGGATATCTCTTCTCAAGTCTTCATTTTAATTACGAGGAAACTGATTTGGAAGAACCACTATTGATGAAGATAGAATTGAAGCCGATTACTAAAGATGCTTCTGTTGTTTTAAATAATATCTTTTTCGAGTTTGATAAGTTTTCCTTACAAGATAAATCGAAGACTGAGTTGGAAGAAATTGTTCAATTTTTAAAAGATAATCCTAATATTAAAATTGAAATAGGAGGGCATACGGATAATAAAGGGGCAGAAACGTATAATCAACAACTGTCCTTATATAGAGCTTCGACTGTCGGTAATTATTTGGTAAAGCAAGGAATACTAAAAGATAGAATTAAAGAAAAGGGTTACGGCTCTCAAAAACCATTGGTAGGAAATGATTCTGAAGAAAATAGAAGTATTAA
This sequence comes from Cyclobacteriaceae bacterium, assembly GCA_031430395.1. Classification (GTDB taxonomy): domain Bacteria; phylum Bacteroidota; class Bacteroidia; order Cytophagales; family Cyclobacteriaceae; genus ELB16-189. The sequence goes on along the minus strand of JANPBK010000241.1, from coordinate 6,614 downwards.
TCGAAGGATTGAGTTTAAGATACTTGTTGACGGAAATAATTATCGCAAGTAATTAGAGGCTAAAACTGAACGGTATGTATTAAATTACTAGAAACTACTGTAGTGGTATCACTCGAAAAATTATCCTTTTTATAAAAAAGGTGATTGTCCCATGAAATATTGTTTCTAATTGCTCTTTGATAATAATAACTGTGTTGAAAATAGTATGGGATGCTTATTTACGACTTGATAGTAAAGTAGGTTATAAATTTTAGTGATACCACTTCTATCAACTGTGCTGTCTAAACGTTGACAAATAGTCAATAATCCCTTCTTCTAAAGAGTAAAATTTTCCTAAATAGCCAATACCTTTTAACTTCTCCATCTTCGCTTCCATATAATTTTGATACATTTCACTGCTGTCAGCTGCTTGATCAATGTAATCTATATGAACTGGCATATTCAATGTATTAAAAACAGCCTTAGCCAAATCATTGAAAGTTCTAGCATGACCAGAACCCATATTATAGATACCGGAATCTTTTCTATGATGCATTAAAAATAGGCACACAGCCACTACATCTTTTACATACACGAAGTCGCACAGCTGTTCACCATCTTTGTAGGCGGGATTATGAGAGCGAAATAATTTCATCTTTCCCGTCTGACTGATTTGCTGATAGGCTTGCCATACCAGCGAAGCCTTTCTTCCCTTATGGTATTCATTTGGTCCATACACGTTGAAGAATTTCAATCCTGCCCAAAAGAAGGGTTTTTCTTTTTGCGCTAGCACCCACACATCAAGAGCTTGCTTTGAGTCACCATAGGGATTCAATGGTTTCAAATGAGGAATGGTCGCTTCGTTATCGTCATAGCCAATTTCGCCTAATCCATAGGTAGTAGCAGAGGAAGCATACACCAACGGGATTTGATACTGACAACATGCTTTCCAAATAGCTTTGGTGTACGCTGTATTTAAATTACTTAATAATTGAGTATTAAATTCGGTAGTATCGGTACGGGCACCAATATGAAAGTGGAATTCAACTGTCTCGTGATTATTACTTAGCCAATTCAAAAATAGATCTCTATCTATTTTCTCTTGAATCTTTAGGCCAACTAGATTTTTATTCTTTTCAGGGTTGTCGAATTTATCAACCGCAATAATGGCATTGAAGTTATCCTCGTTCAATCTTTTAATTAAACAACTGCCAATGAAACCAGCTGCACCTGTTACTATAACCATAGAAATGAAATTTTGACCAATTTACCGCAAATTGGCAGATCGTGAGCGGTTGGTCGAACCATTGTATATTTGCAAATTGATACAATATCATGATCTACGTAAGCAGAAAAGAACATTTTAACGCAGCCCATAAGCTTTCTAACCCTTCTTGGAGTGAGGAAAAGAATAGGCAAGTATTTGGACCATGCGCTAACGAAAACTGGCATGGGCATAATTATGAATTAATCGTAACCATAGGTGGCACCCCAGACCCAGAAACGGGTTTTGTGATCGATTTGAAAAAACTTAGTGAATTAATCAAAGAAGAAGTTATTGAAAAAGTCGATCATAAGAATCTTAATCTCGATGTGAGCTTTATGAGTGGAAAAATGGCCAGCACAGAAAATTTGGCGATTGAACTATGGAATATATTGTTGCCTAGAATTTCAAGTATTAGCAAATTCGGAAAGCTCTTCTCTATACGACTCTACGAAACACCGCGCAATTATGTCGATTACTTCGGTGAATAAATATTCTGACTTCCATTTATTGTTACTTTCTTAAGTAAAATGAAATTCTATATCATAGCCGGAGAGCGTTCAGGAGATCTGCATGGAAGTAATCTGGTGAAGGCTTTAAATCGTCAAAAGACTAATCTTGAGTTTCGCGGGTTCGGAGGTAATCAAATGCAGGAAGCCGGGGTTCATTTGGTCATGCATTATGATCAATTGGCATTTATGGGTTTCGAGGCGATTGTCAATTTTTTTAAAATTGCCAAGTACATGAAGAACTGTAAAGAAGATATCCTTGCGTATAAACCCACTGCAATTATACTAGTAGATTATGGAGGTTTTAATAGGAGGATAGCAACATTTGCTAAGAAACATAAGATCACGGTATTTTATTACATCCCTCCCAAAGTTTGGGCGTGGCGTCAAGGCCGAGCTTGGCAACTTAAAAAGGATGTGGACAGGATGTATGTCATCTTACCATTCGAGAAGGAGTTTTACAAAAAGTATGATTTTGAAGTAGACTACGTAGGAAATCCGGTGGTAGATGCCATTAAATCATTTATTCCGAACACTGCGTTTTTTGTTGATAATGTTCTTTCAACCCAAAATAAAATAGTAGCACTATTGCCGGGAAGTCGAGCCATGGAATTAAAGCAAATTGTTCCATTGATGGCTGAGGTAGCCATGGAAAAACCCGAATTTCAATTTGTAGTTGCAGCTGTTGACAATCTACCTGATGAATTATATCTGCCATTAAGAGAGCTAGACAATGTAAAATTTGTCTACAATTCAACCTATGACCTTCTCTCTATTGCAGATGCAGCTATTGTCACCTCAGGGACCGCTACTTTGGAGACGGCATTATTTAAAGTGCCGCAGGTAGTTGTATATCAAGCTGGAAGTCTAGAATATTTTATTGCGAGTAGCGTAATTAAAGTACCCTATATTTCTCTTGTAAATCTCATTGCAGGGAAAGAAGTCGTCCTAGAACTAATTCAAAAAGCTGCCGATTCAAAATCGGTTAGCAATGAATTGAATGCGCTAGTGAAAGATCTAGCCTACAGAAACAAAATGTTGAGTGAATATGATCAACTTTATAAGACTCTTGATATTGGTTCGGCTTCAGAAAATACAGCCAAACTGATGATGACCTATCTTACAAGACAAGCCTAATGCTGGATTTAGGCAACTTTCAATTTACTGTAATGTGATTTATTGAACTTCTCTTCTGCATAAGCACGGTTAATGACTAATTTTTCGATGCTTTTATCTGATGGAAGTTCAAACATAGCATCATTGATAATGGCTTCACAAATGGACCTCAATCCTCTGGCGCCTAATTTAAAATCGGCAGCCTTTTCCACAATAAAGTCAAGTGCTCCTTCCTTAAATTCTAATTCAATGGATTCCATATCAAACAATTTTTTGTATTGTTTAACAAGGGCATTTTTTGGTTCTGTTAATATTTTACGCAGCGTATCGTGATCAAGAGGATTCAAAAATGACAACACCGGTAAACGCCCTATTAATTCAGGGATCAGACCGAATGTTTTTAAATCTTGAGCAGAAACAAATTGCAATAAATTCTCTTTATCCAATTCACTTGGGCTAATACTATCTGTAGAGGCAGAAAATCCAAGAGGTCTGGTGTTTAATCTTCTTCCAATTAAGCGGGTAATACCTTCAAAAGCTCCACCGCAGATAAATAAGATATTCTCAGTGTTGACAGTGATCATTTTTTGATCAGGATGCTTGCGACCTCCTTGTGGTGGTACGTTCACGGCTGTTCCTTCCAGTAGCTTTAATAGTGCTTGCTGAACGCCTTCACCACTCACATCGCGGGTGATTGACGGATTATCTGATTTTCTGGCAATTTTATCTATTTCATCTATGTAAACGATCCCACGTTCAGCGGCTTCTGTATTATAATCCGCAGCCTGTAAAAGTCGGGTAAGAATGCTCTCCACATCTTCTCCTACATATCCGGCTTCCGTTAATACCGTGGCATCGGCAATACAAAATGGAACTTGCAATATTTTGGCAAGTGTTCTGGCTAAATAGGTTTTTCCGGTTCCGGTTTCACCAACCATAATAATGTTTGATTTTTCAATCATCACATCATTATCCATCTTGCGTTGAGTCAATCTCTTGTAATGATTGTAAACAGCAACAGACATCACTCGTTTAGCCTCATCTTGCCCAATTACATATTCATCCAGAAATTTTTTAATCTCTCGTGGCTTGATCAACTTAAAGTTTGGCAGCGTGCCTGCTTCCACTTTGTTCTTCTTCTCTTCCAATAAGATTTGACTGGCTTGCGTCACACATTTATCGCAAATGTGAGCATGTATACCTGAGATCATCAGGTCCACATCTTTCTTATTTCTCCCACAAAACGAACAGGTAACTTCAGCAGCCATAAGCTTGATTAATCAATGAACACCCAAAGGTATCAATAATATTGTCACGAAAATAGGATTGAACGATAGTTGGAAATCTGTGAATGTTGAAGGTAACTGTTTACAGACTTCCCTTTCCGCTCATTATTTCTTCTTTCTTTCTAATACCTCATCAATCAAACCATATGTTTTGGCTTCAGAGGCACGCATCCAATAGTCACGATCTGAGTCTTTTTCGATCTTCTCGTAAGTTTGACCGCAATGGTTAGACAAGATGGTATACAAGTCTTTTTTCAATTCTAATGTCTGGCGCATTGATATCTCCATATCAGATGAAGTTCCCTGCATGCCTGCTGATGGCTGATGGATCATCACTCTAGCGTGGGGCAATCCGGATCTCTTCTTAGGAGTTCCCGCTGCTAATAGTACCGCCCCCATCGAGGCAGCCAAACCAGTACAAATAGTTGCTACGTCTGGGTTCACATATTGCATCGTATCATAAATACCGAGACCTGCATGTACTGAACCACCCGGACTATTGATATACATGATGATGTCTTTTTTAGGATCCGATGATTCTAAAAACAAAAGTTGGGCTGTGATGACGTTAGCCACATAATCATCTACTGCAGTGCCAAAGAAAATGATGCGATCTGCCATTAATCTTGAAAACACGTCAATAACTGTAGCTCGCATCTGTCGCTCTTCTACTACGTTAGGGGTCATAGCATTAACGATATAGGGATTTTGGTTGATGAATTTTACATAACTGTCGAGGGCATTGCCGCTCATGCCTAAGTGATGAACGGCATAATTTCTGAATTCGTTGGTTGACATATTGATTCTATTTATTTCGAAGTTTATTAAATGAAAGACGTTTAAGCTGTTATTTTATTGCCATAAAAATCTCCCAATGTTAGCTATTGTTAATTCAATTTACGAGTTACTTGCAAAAAATAAGCTCCACCTACCGGCAGAGCTCAACTTAAAACTTACTTATAGCCAGAAAGGTTCAAAGACTAATGATTGTGACTCGCAGCTAGTTTTTTGAACTCCTCCAAACTTACTTTCTTTTCGGAAATCGTGATTGTTTCCTTTACTGCCTTCATGATCCTTTCTTGACGTAATTGGTTATAAATTCGCATAAAATTTTCGCCCTTGCCATCTTGTCCAGATAAATAATTATTGGCGATATCCTCCATTTTGTCGCCAAGCTGAGCAGCAATAGCTGGCCCACCAAACTGATCGATAATCAATTGCTTTGCTTTGGCTCTCACCTCGTCACCTTCTACCTTAATTTCCTTTTCTTCTGTAATTCGGTTTTTGATTAAATCCCACTTTAAGGAATCTTTATATAAATGAAATTCCTTCTCAAGAATCTCATCCGTCACCTGTCCATCACTGGTGCTCTTAATCCATGCTTTCAGGAAATTTTCAGGCATGTTGATCTTCGTATGATCTACATAATAATGTTGAATTTCATGATCTAGTAAATGTTGTGTTTCGCGGTTGTAATTCTCCGCGATGGTTTCTTTGATCTTATTCGTAAACTCCTCTTCATTTTTTACAACATCCTTGCCAAAAACTTTGTCAAATAGCTCTTGATTGACGTTCGGAGCCTCTACTCGGCTAATAGAAGTGACTGTAAAGAGATATGTACCGGTAACCGTTTTGACCTCTTCTTCCGGCATATTTAATACTCGGCTTTTTTCAGAATCTGAAGAGAAAGCCTTTTCGACTTCAAATTCTAGGATATCATCCTTTTTTAGCCCGATGAATTTCTTTTGTTCTTTCTTTTCGACTTTATCAATAGAAATAAAGGACCCCTTCTTAGTTTCGTCACTTACAACTTCCCCCTTTCTAATAATTTCACCCTGGAGATTATCTTGAGCTTCACTCACTTCGGGGTAACTAATGTTGCCAAAGCGATTTTTAATATCGGCCAAAGTCTCGTCCATCACCTGTTGATCTACTTCGATGGGGTGAGATGTGACTTTCACTTTAGAGGATAAGTCCACTGTAAAATCCTCTACCATACCTATTTGGAATTCGAACTCAAATTCTTTTTGCGTTTCCCAATCGATCGTACGTGCTTTTTCAGCATTCGGTAGTGGATCACCCAATACTTTAAGCTTGTTGTCTTTGATGTAATCAGAGACAGAATGAGAAATGAGATGATTGACCTCTTCCACTAGGATCGCTTTGCCAAACATCTTTTTCACTACTCCGGTTGGTATTTTTCCTTGACGGAATCCTTTGATGTTCGCTTTGCGCGAGTATTCCTTTAATTTTTGATCAACTTTGGATAGATAATCACTTTCATTAAGTGAGATTTTAATCAATCCATCTGTTGTGCTTTGCTTGTCTAATGTAATGTTCAAGGGACAATAATTTAAAAGTTACCTGATTTATAGAATAGGCAGTAAGCAGGGTCAATGGGCAAACTCGCCTACTGTGAACTGCTCACTGCCTATTGTTGTGTGCGGATGAAGGGACTCG
>JANPBK010000240.1:0-10138 GCA_031430395.1 Cyclobacteriaceae bacterium | reverse complement strand
TCCGGAACCGCCTTCAATCTTTATAGGTGCAGCTATAATAAAAGCACCTGTTGGAGGGAGTTCATGAACAGACGCAACGTTTTCAAGTTGAAATTTACCGGCACCATTGACGATACCATGGACTGGAAAACCTACTGCCATACCGGCATCAAGACTAAGATTATCAATGCCAATACCAAGGATGGAACGTTTGCCAATTAAGAATGTAGCGGCTTCAGAAGAGAAACCCGGGAAGTGCATTTTGCCATTCGTATCTTGATTCTTATAGGCATTGTAGTTCTCCCATTTTCTACTCCAACCGGTGAACATGATGACAATAGATCTCGCTGGCATAGCACCAAATTGTTTTTCCCAGTCCTCGATGTCTTGTATAGTGAGTAAATAATCCGCATTAGCACCACATTTAGTTTCCACATTGATAACTACAAGTGGCCCCATAAGATCATTGGGCTTTATTTGATCTACTGAAAGTTGATGATCTGCGGAATGGATAGGTGCATCGAGATGTGTTCCAAAATGCTCGGGCATTGTAAATCGGCCCATGCCCGGTGCACCACTCGGCTGTGCAAATAGTGTATCGTATTTAAATGGATTCCCTTTGCTATCTGGCCAATATGGGCTTCTTGAATTCAGCGAATGCGTAAGATCAATAACCTTCAACTCTCCTGAGAAAAGTCTTGTGAAATTGTCTTGAGGTGGTTGATTACAACTTACTAGAATGACAAGGAGGCTTAATGTGTACTTCATAAAACTTTGTTTATGAATCAATGTAATCAATTATTTACATGTTAATGAGTACATGAATTGGAAGATTGTTTCTGTGGGCACTTAGTCGGTCTGACTTGTCATGTATCTTAAAAGCGAAACATAAAATTGGATTTGTTTGATTCGATAAATAGACTAGTGGACCAAGGTGATTGCGTTGAATTTAGTTTATTTGTAGATAGATAATTGCTAAACGATTTCAATTATATAACTTGGCAAACACTCCTCGATGGAATGGGCTACTCTAGTATGCAATAAACACCCACTTATCAGTAAAACACCTATGAAACATAAATCCATTTTATTGATTTACTTTCTTTTATTCAGTTTAATGCTGAATGCACAGAACCCTCAAACCTGGATTTCGGGAGGCAAATTAAATCCGTTACAAGCCAATATGGATATAAGGCATTATACACTTTCCTTAGATGTGGATATTACCAATCAAGCAATCAATGGGTTTGTGGAAACTAATTTGATATTGACTAATTCAGCAGATACAATCCTTTTTGATTTAATAGATCAGTTTACGGTAAGTAAAATTATAGTCGATAAAAAGGAAGTTGGTTTTTCGCGAAAGGATGATAAGATATTTATAAACACACCAAAGGGTTTTATAGCAGGTAAACATACGGTTAAAATTGAATACGGAGGCAAGCCGCCAGTAGCAGTAAAGCCGCCCTGGAATGGCGGCTTTACATGGACTACCGATAAGAACGGAAAGCCATGGGTGGTGATTAATTGCCAGACGGATGGAGCGAAAGTATATTTCCCATGCAAAGACCATCCTAGTGATGAACCCAATGAGGGAGTTGATTTATTGGTCACGGTGCCGAAAGGATTAACAGTGGCTGCCTTCGGCTTGCTGCAAGGAACCAGTTCAAAAGGAAATAAGTCCACCTTTCATTGGAAAACGAATTACACCATTAGTAACTATTGCATCCTCTTCAACATTGCCGATTATCAATTGGTTAGTCGACCGTATAAAACTAGTATGGGTAACATTGTACCAATGGATTATTATATCCTAAAGCAAAACGCAGACAAAGCTCAATCAGTACTTGACATTAGGGAAAGAGATACGCGGATATTAGAAAAATATTTTGGTGAATATCCGTGGGTAAAGGAAAAGATAGGAATAGCGCAAGTGCCCAACCCGGGCATGGAACATCAGACCATGATAACTTATGGAGATCCTTTTAACTATAAACGATTCAACGGACAGTATTATTCCGACAACCTTTACCATGAGTTCGCGCACGAATGGTGGGCCAACAAAGTTACCAACAAAGACTGGGCACACATGTGGATACAGGAAGGCATTGCCACCTATGCGGAGGCACTTTGTTTTCGTGAGTTGACGGGAGAGAAAGGATATGATTCTCTATTGATGCATTTCAAAAAATATGTTCAGAACAAAAAAGCTCTGGTGCAAGGCGATGAAGTGAATTCGCAAGACACATACACGGGAGACATTTATTTCAAGGGAGCACTTTTCATGAACACGTTACGCTATGTAATAGGGGATGAAATATTTTTTCCAACATTGAAGAAACTGGCAACGGACCCAAAATATACGTATGATAATTTTGTTACTACTGATGATGTAGAAAAACTATTCAGTGATGCATCCAAAATGAATTTGAAACCATTATTTGATTTCTATTTGCGCACCACCAACCTGTTGGAAGTTAGTATCAAACAAACAGGATTAACTTCATGGTTAATTCAGGCGAAGCAAATGCCTTCGATGACACTACCAATAGAGATTTCAGGAAGTAATGGAATATCAAAAGTACTGTTTACGATGCAGCCTGTTAAAACAGAAAGTTTAACACTTCCGGTGATAGATGCGGGAAGTCATTATTTGAAGAGAATAATTATTGAATAGTTGATTTTATTTTGGTTGAATATCAAAAACACCCAATAGGGTTGTATTGGGATCAAGTGTAACGGAAACCGGCTTTGATTCAAATGCAAAAGTAAATGTCGATTGCTTAATTGACACGTCTACTTTTCTTATTTCAATGTTTTTGTTTCCTTGAGGGATGATTCCAATTTCTAGCGGAAACGAAAACGCATTAGATTGAGTTTGCTCCAGAGTGATGTTTAATTCTTTTTTCTGATCGTTCCATGTCCATTGCCCCTTGACGGTTGGCATGCCTACTTGAAATAGCCATTGAGAAAAGAAACTTTGCAAGTCTAGTCCTGAAGCTTGTTCCATTTCAAATCGAAATTCAGCAGTAGTAGCATTTGCATTAAAATACTTTTTGTAGTATGCCTGAATTCCCTTTTTGAAATTGGCATCACCCATTAGTTTTCGCAGCATATGCAAAAACCAAGCACCTTTTTGGTAGGTGAGGGAGCTCGTCACTTTCGACATATCATTTAGTTGGTTGTGAACGATCGGGGAGTCCGGATTCTTTGTGAGGTACTTGATAATCTGTTCTCTGGATGCTTTCAAGCCCTTTACAAAATCATCATGCCCCGCACTATGCTCCGTGTACAGTAATGTAAAGTACGTAGCAAAGCCTTCACTCAACCACACATCATCCCAGTCGCTTTCGGTTACGGCATCGCCAAACCATTGATGTGCCAGTTCATGAACTATAACATCCTGCCATCGCGCATCTCGTTTTCCGTTCACGGATCGTTCACTGTACATAATGGCCGATGCGGCTTCCATCCCACCTGTAGAATTATTGGATTGAATGTTGGCCAATTTTTCATAAGCGAATGGCCCCACATATTCAGAGAAAAAAGATAATGCTTGTTTCGTGGGAGTTTGAAAATCGTAAAACCCCGCTTCTCGGTCTTGGCGGTACACCCAGGTTTCGATAGACTTCCCTTGAAAGGAGTCAACATACTGAACGGCAAAGTCCGCAACCCCTAACACAAAAAGCCATGGGGCAATGGGCACCGACTGCTTCCAATGGGTCAGCTTTGTTCCATCTGTTAGTGATGATTCCTCCTGTAACAATCCATTGGACACCACCTTGTAGTGGGAGGGAGCTATAACAATAAATTCGCAAGTTGCTTTGTCATAAGGATGATCTACCAGGGGGAGCCAGTGATGACCCAGGTCAGGCCAGTTATCACTAAAAAAAGAGCGGTCTTTATATTTGTTTTGTTTGATGGCAAAACCTGCATCGGGTATTCCGTAGTATTTTATAGTCATTGACAATGGCTGGCCGACAACAGAAGCAGGAGTGTTAATCAACAATTCATTTGTCCGATGTGAAAATGATAGTGAATTTCCATTACTGATTATACTTGTTACGTACATACCTTTGCCCTGAAGTTCAGCGACAGCGCTCGTTAAATCCAATCGGATGAATTGTATACCTGCTTTTTTAAAACTTACTATCAACGTAGCTTCTGCTCTAATGCTGTCATTTCTATCGGAAAGCCAAAGCTTAAATTGATAGTGTTGTATATCGATGTCTAAGTTTTTAGGATATTTATCTGCATACCCAATTGCAGGTGTTAGTAGACACGCAACTACAAAAACTAATGTATAAAGGTCTTTCATTTCAATTTCAATTTGATAAATCTAATAATAAAATGCCAGAAATAGCATTCAATAATAATAACAAGCCAACAGCTTAAATTAGTTTTAAAGGTAGACTTCCTCAATTTTTAATGAAAGTTCTTTCGTATGAATAGGCCAGGAATGAAAGTAGGAGGGAAGTATGCCTGCCATTTGTTTTGGCCCAGACTCGGAGTAAGATCCATAACTTTTCATAAATTTGGTTAATGTAACAAGGAGCCCATTTGTTTTTATTGATATTTAACATCGTACTCCTTATCACTTTATGGAATTTCACTAACAAACCCTGACACATTATGAAAAGGAAAATTCTCATCGGCATTGGCGTAGCATTTATATTATTTGTTCTATGGTCTGTATATGGTCTTTTTTTCGCCCCTAAGAAGAGTCCTGCTGCAACAGCTACCATTAACGAAAATGGTCTGGACATTAAAGTATCTTATAGCCAGCCCTCCAAGCGGGGACGTTTGATCTTCGGAGCAGAATCCGAAGGTGCACTGCAACCGTATGGTAAGTATTGGAGACTAGGTGCCAATGCGGCTACCGAGATCACATTCAATAAAGATATTACTTTCGCAGGGCAACCGGTGAATGCAGGGAGCTATCGCATGTACGCAATACCGGGAGCAGAGACTTTCAAAGTAATCCTCAACAGTGAACTTGGAGTAGTTTTTACAGCAGCTTCAGAGCCTAACCATGTATTGGACGTCCTTACAGTAGAGATACCGGTAGAATCTTTGATGGAGGAAGTAGAAACGTTTACAATTAGTTTTGAATCAGAAACAACCGGTGTAAATATGAACATGGACTGGGACAAGAATCGTCTTCGCCTTCCAATCCGACTTCGTTAATACATAAGATTTCTTGATGCTTCAGGAACAATTGCTCAGTTTCGTAGCTAAGCAACAGTTTTACTATTGACATTGCGTGGGATCTGCCAAGATGTTCAGGAGTGTTAAGAGTAAGCTTTGCACTAGCATAGCAACTGTAACCGCTACAATGTGTGTTGTTAAATAGTTGGCAAGGCATTACGCATTGAAGCACAGCTCAACGATTAATAGCTGGATAAACTCCAAGCCCGAAGAGGATTGGTAGGAGTGAGGCCAAACTCAATGCTCCTCTCCGTGCTTCGACAAGAAAGAGAATGCCTCACTGATAAAGATAAATCCAAAGGAGCCGTCTACCGTGCCGACTACCTGATACCACGTTCCGGTCTTGTTGGATATTTTCAAAAAGGTTGCAGCCTTGTCGGTTTTACTCAAGCCATTCTTATAAGCTGTTGTTTTCACTTTAATTATTGCGGTTGCGTTTATCATGGGCTCGTACCAAGTGGTCTGAATAATATTCTCCGCCCCATCGTATAATACCCAGGCCAATTCGACTTTAGTTTTGGCTGAGCGAATCACGGCCATGTTTTTATCTGGAGCACTGGTTGCGGTAGCTAGCACAGTGTAATCAGCGGGCTTGATAATTTTCAAGTGCTTCAGCACTTTTGATTTCATCGATGGAGTCAGTATGCTTTTGGAAGGTTCGATATCTCCGCTGAAGGAGACTACGATCTCTTCATATTGTTCGGATTGCGCCTGGACAATAGAAGAACAAATCAGGATCAAAAAAAGGAGGGACTTCATGCGTTGAGGTATGGTTGAATGCTAAAAGTAGAAATAAATACTGTAAAACCGGATAGGGCCAACGCTGAAGGCTGGACTAATAAAAAAATAAATTAAAGCCACATTGAGTACGTGCGCCAACATGGAGAACCAGAAGATATTCTCCTATTTTATCAGATAAGAATTATATACTGTACTTCCTTGATATAATGTATTCTGTTAGCTGAATTTATTTCTGATATGGTATTACTATTTCATGATGGATATGCTAGAAAGTTATGCTAAAAATAGTTAAGTTAACTTAGGATAAAACGATCAGTAAAATTAGGTTATAAAGACTCAAATGTTGATATTTTACTTTATTATTACTTTTTGAAATAGGTTATTATGAAAGTGCTTTTTTACACGCGCGAGTACCCACCTTATGTTTACGGAGGAGCTGGTGTTCATGTGGAATACCTGACGCGCGAACTATCCCGTTTGATGGAAGTGGAAGTGCGATGCTTTGGCGATCAGGAAAATAATGCTGAGCAGCTGCGCATACTTGGATTCAATTCAGATACTCTTTCGCATAATGATACAAAATCTGAATTATCACCCATCTTTAAAACCCTCAATACCTGCATTCAAATGAACAGCGGAGTGATGACTGCAGACATTGTACACTGTCACACCTGGTATGCACAGTTTGCGGGCATCCTTTCCAAACTTTGCTATGGAACACCCTTGGTGTTAACTACTCATTCTCTTGAACCTCTCCGGCCATGGAAGCGGGAGCAATTGGGTAGGGGATATGATGCGTCATCCTGGATTGAAAAGACCGCTATTGAAATGGCTGATGCAGTCATTGCCGTGTCACAGGAAACGAAACAGGATGTACTGAAATACTTTCATGTGGATGAAAAAAAGGTAAGCGTAATTTATAACGGCATTGACTTGGATGAATATGCAGTCACCACGGATACACAAGCACTGGACAAATTCGGGATCGATAAATCAAAACCGTATGTGCTTTTTGTGGGGCGCATTACAAGGCAAAAGGGAATTATCCATCTGGTAAATGCTATCAAATATATCCACAAGGATACACAGATTGTTTTATGTGCCGGTGCGCCCGATACCGAAGAGATTGGCCGCGAAATGAAACAACGCGTGGAAGAGGTTCAGAAAAACAGGAGTAATGTAATTTGGATCGCTGAAATGGTCAGCAAAAAGGATGTCATCCAATTGTATTCGCACGCAGCAGTGTTCTGTTGCCCATCCATTTATGAACCGTTTGGTATCATCAACATTGAAGCAATGGCATGTAAAACCGCAGTCGTGGCAAGTAGCGTAGGCGGTATCAAAGAAGTAGTGGTGGATGGCGAAACAGGAATTCTAGTACCATTGGAACAAGAAACGATAGCACCGTTTGAAGCCGCTCATCCGGATCAATTCGCAAAAGATTTGGCCAATGGCATTAATAAACTAATGAGCGATGAAAAATTAAGAGAAAGCATGGGCGTTCTTGGAAGAAAAAGAGTAGAAAAATATTTTGACTGGAAGGCGATTGCCCAACAAACACATCAACTTTATAAAAAAATCTTGGACCATGATAAATGATGACGTTATTGCGATTATCCTGGGCGGAGGCCAGGGATCACGTCTGTATCCATTAACTGCAACACGTTCTAAACCCGCAGTACCCATAGCAGGCAAATACCGATTAGTGGACATCCCATTATCGAATTGTATCAATTCGAATCTCAGTAGGATGTTCGTTCTTACACAATTTAATTCCGCCTCGCTCAACCGTCATATCAAGAATACCTTCAATTTTAGCTTGTTCAGCCGTGCGTTTGCTGATGTACTCGCTGCAGAGCAGACGATGTCCAACAAGAATTGGTTTCAAGGTACTGCCGATGCCGTGCGTCAAAGCATGCACCATTTTCTTAATCATGATTTCAAATATGTATTAATTCTTTCCGGAGATCAGTTGTATCAGATGGATTTTAATGAGTTGATTGAGCGGCACATTGAGAGTGGAGCACGAATTTCCATTGCCACGCTGCCGGTTAAGGCAGAAGAGGGTGTTGAGTTCGGTATAATGAAGACCGACCAGGAGAGTTTCATCACAAGTTTTATTGAAAAGCCCAATTCCGAAGAAATCCTGAATTGGAAATCGGAGGTGAGTGACTACATGAAGACTGAAGGGCGACTATACCTGGCTTCCATGGGTATCTATGTATTTGACCGGGATTTGTTAATAGAATTGATGAACGATCCAAGCACCAATGATTTCGGAAAAGAAATCATTCCCCAATCCATTGGTAAGCACAAGGTGCTCAGTTATCAGTTTGAAGGGTATTGGACTGACATCGGAAATATCCGTTCCTTCTACGAGGCTAACCTTGGATTTACCGATCATATTCCAAACTTTAATTTGTTTGATAATCGAAATCGAATCTATACGCATGCGCGGATTCTTCCGACCTCAAAAATTTCCGGGACGTTAATCAATGACTCGGTAGTAGCCGATGGTTGTATCATCCATGCTGCAAAAATCGAGCGATCAGTTATTGGCATTCGATCAAGGATAGGAAAGGGAAGTACGGTGATTAAGACTTACATGATGGGAAGCGACTCCTATCAAACGTTGCTAGAGATTGCCAACAAGCCGGGCGATATATTGATGGGCATCGGGGAGGATTGCCATATTGAAAATGCCATACTGGACAAAAATTGCAAAATTGGAAATGATGTGACCATTATTGGCGGTCCGCATCTGGACAATCTGGAAACCGACATGTATGTTATTTCGGGTGGCATTGTGGTGGTAAAAAAAGAAGCTACGATTCCATCTGGGTTTGTGTTGAAATGATAAGAGTTGAGGATAACGGATACAATTCGATGTTGCCAACTTCAACTTACTTCTGCGATTCCGTTCTTTATTGCATAAAGGACTAAACCTGCAACGTTTTTAGCTCCCGTTTTTTCTAATAAGTTGTTTCGATGCCCATTGACGGTTTTCGGACTAAGGCAAAGTTTGTCTGCAATTTCATCACTGGTATATTGGTCGCAAATTAGTTTCAGTATTTCTTCCTCTCGTTTTGAAAGCTGCTCGGCAGGCGTACCTATGCTCCTTGCTTTTGCTTTTCTACCAATGCTATGTTGAATTGCTTTTAGTGTTCTCGCGTTGATGTACGAACCCTTCCTAAACACGGCTGTAATGGCTTCATGCACTTCGTCCGGATCGCAGTCTTTGATCAAATAACCATGTGCACCATTTTCAATCAGTTGCGCAATAAAATTCTCGTCCTCATGTGCGGATAAGATGATAACTTTTATATCCGGGAAATTTTTAAGGAGAGCTATAGTAACATCTTTGCCACTAAATTCTCTGGCTCCATCTGGAGGCAACGAAAGATCAACGAGCATTACGTGCGGTATGACGTTCGATTCTTTCAACTTTTCAACAACGGTGTAGCCTTCTGCAGCTTCAAAGACAACGGCAATATCTGGCCATGCCAATAGAATGGCTTTCATTCCCTGGCGGAATAAAAATTGATCCTCAACAAGACCGATGTTAATCTTTTCCTGCATGTGTATCTACTATGGTTTTTAAAATGTTCAACGTGAGTTGTCCTATGTTAAATATTTTTACTGTTGCGTAAAATCCGCCCGAATCACGATTTCCAATTTCGACTTCGCCACCTATAATATTTACCCGCGCTTCGATGTTTTTTAATCCGTGACCGGAATTGATCACATTCGGTAGTCCTTTTCCATTGTCAGAATAGGAAAACAATATATGATCCTCCAATTGCCTTAAAATTATATCAATTCGAGTTGCTTCGGCATGTTTGATTGTATTATTCACCATTTCCATGCAAATGCGATAAAGACCTAGTTCGATGGACAACGACCAGCGACCGATATCATCTGAAGCATGAAAGTGAACGGCAATTTTTTTGGTGTCCTGTATTTGATTCGTAATGGTTTCCAAGGTCTTGACCAGTCCAAACATTTCAAGTTGCGGTGGCATCAAATCATGACTAATTCTGCGCATCGTGGCCAAAGCCGTCTCCGTTAACATCTTGGCCTGCTGCAATCCTGTTTGGATCGACTCCGGAGATGCGTTTTGATTTTGAATCTGAACAAGATGCATTCGGGAAATAGAAAGAACAGCACCTAATTCATCATGTAAATCCTGGGCAATGCGCTTGCGCGAGAA
>JANPBK010000239.1:0-4050 GCA_031430395.1 Cyclobacteriaceae bacterium | reverse complement strand
GCCTTTGTGTATATGCGTTCCGGAAGATGGAAGCGTAAAATTGATAGAGAGCAAAACGTCTAAATTTTTCAAACGCAAGTGGCTATATCATTCTAATGCTTGCTTTAAATCAGCAATCAAACTTTGGCTATCTTCTAATCCCACACTCAAACGAATTAAATTATCGGGTGTTGGTGAATCCGGGCCTTCCACTATTTTTCTGTGTTCAAGCAAGCTTTCCGTGCCCCCCAAACTGGTAGCATTGGTAAACACTTTTACTCGCTGTGCTATTTTCATTGTATCTTCTTTTGTGCCATTTACAAGAAATGAAATCATCGCTCCAAAATCACTCATCTGTTTTTTTGCAATGTCATGATCTGGATGCGAAATCAAACCAGGATATAATACCCGTTCTACTTTAGGATGGCTCGAAAGAAATTCGACTACCGCTTTTGCATTGCTTACATGTAGCGTCATGCGTGGAACAAAGCTTCGTATCCCGCGCAGTAATAGCCAGCAATCAAAAGGACTAGGTATTGCACCTTGTATATGTTGTATATGTCGAATGCGTTCCCACTGTTCGTCCTTTTTTGCTGTGATCAATGCCCCTCCTGTCAAATCACTATGGCCCCCCAGATATTTGGTAGTACTATGCATCACAATGTCTGCGCCCAGCGCAATCGGATTTTGCAAGGCTGGTGTAGCAAACGTATTATCGACAGCTACTTTAATATGGTGTTGTTTGCAAATAGTGATGACCGAAACCAAATCAACAATTCGCATTTGTGGATTAGTGGGCGATTCGGTCCAGACCAATTTGGTGTTTGGCTTGATGGATGTAGAAAGAATAGCCGTACTGCTTAAATCAACAAAAGTTACGTCTAATCCCCAAGGCATAAAAATATCTTTAAGCATGGCGCGAACACCTGCATAGGCATCAAAGTTGATGATGATATGATCGCCCGGTCGCAAGCTTAAAAAAACAGCATTGGCGGCTGCGCTCCCACTGCTGAAAGCAGCAGCTTCTACACCTTGTTCTAGTTGAGCCAATACTGTTTCAAGAGAGCTGCGAGTTGGGTTTGATTCTCGACTATAAATATGGCCGATTGGATACTCCCCTGTAGGAGGATAATGGAACGTAGACGAAAAATAAAGCGGAGAAGTAACAGCTCCTGTAGAAGGATCAGGTGTAGCGCCTGCATGAGCGCAAATGTTTTTGAGATTTTCAGTCATGATCAGTAGTTGGAAATCAAAGTTACTATTTACTTCAAGAACTTTTATGAAAAATAGTTGAGTAGCTATGACCATGATAAGAGATTCAATGATAGAAACAGCCGGCCCGCGATAGAAGCGGCACCCCGCAGCTGGCTTGGATTGCGCAGTGGAGCGAGGAGTATAGCGGATAGCGCGTAAGGCCGCCAAATGATTTTTATTCTTCCATAAAAAATAACAACTTGTACCATTAACCAAAACCTACCGCTATGAAAAAGATTATTGTTATTTGTCTATTCTTGTTTTTTGGCTTGGCCATAAATGGTTATAGTCAAACCGTTTACGCTTCTGCTAAAGGTGAAAAGTATCACACAGCTGATTGCAAACTTTCTGGAGATGCCGATGGAATGACATTAGCCGCTGCAAAGAAAGCGGGCAAAGGCCATTGTGGTGTTTGCAAACCGAACGATCACGCAAGAGATAAAGTCACTCAGTGCAGCGGGAAAACAGCCGATGGCACCAAGTGCAAACGCATGACTGCAAGTAAATCAGGCAAGTGCTACCAACATAACAAGTAATATGAATATCCAACCGCTTCATCCCCAAGGGCCAAGTTTTTCACGCATCATTACCGGTGCATGGCGTTGGCACACCCTGTCTGCCGAAACAGTGGAGCGGTTGATTCACACTTCATTAGACGAGGGCATTACCACATTTGATCATGCCGACATTTATGGCGATCATAGTTGTGAAGAGTTGTTTGGTAATGCCTTGAAGAAGGACACCTCTCTTCGTGAGAAGATTCAGCTTGTCTCTAAGTGTGGCATTAAATTTAGTTCAGCAAAGCGACCTGCCACCTGGGTAAAACATTACGATACATCCGAAGAGCACATCACCTGGTCCGTTGAGAATTCGCTAAAGATGTTGCATACTGATCATCTTGACTTGCTTTTGATTCATCGGCCGGATCCACTTCTTGATCCCCATGAGGTTTCGGAAACATTTGTGAAGCTGAAAGCAGCGGGGAAGGTCTTACACTTTGGCGTTTCTAATTTCACGCCTTCTCAATTTGAAATGCTGCAACATTTTTTGCCGTTCCCACTGGTCACCAATCAAATTGAGATTTCGCTTTCACGAATCGATCCGCTCTTCAATGGAGATTTGGATTTGATGTTGAAGCATGGAGCAAGTGCGATGGCCTGGTCGCCATTGGGCGGAGGCAAATTGCATTTTGAAGAGCGCGATTGGTTCGCGAAGGCGGCTAAGTACAATGCTTCTTATAGTCAATTGGCTTTAGCATGGTTGCTTAAGCATCCATCCAATATTTTTCCCATCCTTGGCACAACGAAACCTGAGCGAATTACCGAAGCTGCTAAATCGGTCAACATCGATTTAGATAAACAGGACTGGTTTGAAATGTTGAAATGGGTTATGGGGCGAGAGGTAGCGTAAAGTCGCTTCTGCTAAATTCTATGTTGAAAATTAGGCGCTAATTTTCCAACTCGACAATCACCTCAATCTCTACAGCCATCCCCATCGGCAAGGCATACATTCCCACTGCAGAGCGGGCATGTTTTCCTTTCTCACCAAAAACGGCTACCATTAAATCTGAGAAGCCATTGATCACTTTTGGTTGGTCTCCGAATGTTTCGGTACAATTCACCATGCCTAACACTTTTACGATTCTCTTTACTTTATTCAAATCTCCAATTTCGGATTTCAAAGTAGACAGAAGAGAAATTCCTGTTTGTCGAGCTGCATCATATCCTTGCTCGATGGTCAAATCTTTGCCCACTTTGCCTATGATATTGCTTCCATCAGCCTTCGTTGGGCCATGGCCAGAAAGATAAAGTAAGTTGCCTGTTCGTACTGCTTTTACATAATTGGCGATCGGCTTGCCCGGTGTAAAGAGTTCGATATTCAATTCTTTCAATTTCTTATCGAAGTCAATTTTTTGCGCAAAGCAACTACCTATTGAAAGCAATGCTGCAGAGAGAAAAAATAGTTTTTTCATAAGTAAAATTTGTGTTCCATATCAGATCCCTGCTTGCCTCAGGTTGCTCATAGTCAATTTCCTATTTGTTATATCAAACTTTCAACAATCCTTTATTCTTCAAGATACTTGTTAAAAACTTGCGTTCATTTTCAGTGGTAAATATCTTGAAAGGTAGATGTATGAGCTGCGCCTTATTGACAAACAGCACAAACGCATCTTTAGTCACTTTCGCGCTTTTAATCTGATCCCACTTCATGGGCATGCCTTCGCGTGCATTTAACTTCATCAAAATTTGTTGACTGGTAATCTCGTACGAAAATCGCTCAAAAAGCATTTTACCTTGTTCGAGTTGAGTAACTCCGTAAAACTGAATCCACCAAAACAATAAGTACAAGCCTGCACCAAGAAAAGCACCAATGAACCACCAAATGCTCGGTATCCATATATAAAAAAGGCATATGGCGACAACGATTAAGCTTACCCACCATTGTTTAAGCAGTATGTTTTTTAATGCCATACGGATGTAATCTTTCTTTTCTAAGCGATAGTTCTTTGTTTTTACAAGCATAGTTTTAACTAAATGGGAGGCAAAAATAGCTGATTTAGTGGATTTATAGGAACGCTAAAGAATTACTTTTCAGTATTGCATCGTAAGCTTTAGGATAATTTGTTTTAAAGAGAACCTATATCCTAACCACCTTCAAACTCAAATCCAAACTCTTTACCGAATGAGTAAGTGCTCCAATAGAAATAAAATTTACACCCGTTTCGGCCACCGGGCGCAACGTGTTTTCCGTGATGCCCCCACTCGCCTCCGTTTTATATTTTCCATTGATCATGTGTACCGCCTTTCGCATATCATT
>JANPBK010000238.1:0-1720 GCA_031430395.1 Cyclobacteriaceae bacterium | reverse complement strand
TATTTTTCAGCAATGCTTGATAAAAAACAACGCTATTCTGGGGGCTCACTCCTCCGTCATCAGATGCGTGTACCAAGAATGTTGGCGGTGTATTTATCGTAACATGTTTATCGCTAGAATACTCCAACCGCTTTACGGCAGTGCTGCCAATACCCAACAATTTTTCAAATGACCCGCCATGCGTAATTGCAGGATCAGAACTGATCACCGGATAGATCAGTACCATAAAATCAGGACGTAGACTAATTCCGTTACTATTATCAATAACCGGCTTGTCAAATTTAGTACCTGCTGTGCTAGCTAAGTGCCCACCTGCTGAAAAGCCCATGACACCTATTTTAGTTGGATTGATATTCCAATCCTTTGCTTTCTCGCGTATCAATTGAATAGCGCGTTGAGCATCTTGCAGTGGGGCGATCGCTGGATTGAGTTGAATACGGACATCGGGCAAACGATACTTTAACACAAATGCAGTTACTCCCATCTTGACAAACTCTTTCGCCACATCTGCACCTTCATGCCCCGCTGCTAATATCCAATATCCACCACCCGGGCAAATGATCACAGCCGTTCCATTTCCTTTTCCATTCTCTGGCAGAAAAACAGTCAACGTAGGTTCTACTACATTACTGATTCGTAAAATTCCATCGGCTCCCACTTCTGATTTTTCTTTTACGGAAGCATCTAGCTTTGAATTTGGAATCGTTGTTTCGTACAATTGAATAATCTGTTGTGCCATGGTAGGGGTGGAGAAAAGAAGTAATGTGAACAAGAAAATCTTCATATCTAAGATTAACTAAAACATTTCAATAGTTACTGTCGCAATTTATTTACTTTATTTTAGTAAATTTTGATTTACTTTCATCGTTTTTAGGGTAATGAGCATCTAAAAAAATCCGCTAATCAATTTTAACAATCACCCTAATTCTTTACAACGAGAATTGATCGTTTGAACGTTTGTCAGAAATAATTCATTGATGAATCCGATTATAATAAAGCTAAATCCAAAATTGCTATCTATTAGGTAGTTCATATATGAAATATGCTAGAACTTGATTGCCACTGATATTTAAAGGGTGTCGATATGTAACCGCTTACCGTTAAAATAAATTTTCTCCTTGGTTTCCAATAACCTCTTTATATTTCGTTCCTAATTCCATTTTACCATGAAAACGATCATCCCCATTTGCCTTTTTACTGTTCTTCTTGCGCTCCCTCTATTCGCACAGCGAGAAAAAAAGGAATTAAGTCCGATGGCTGCTGCCATCGATTTAAATAACTATTTCAAACCAGTAAAATGGCGCAACATCGGCCCGTTTAGAGGCGGCCGCTCTGTAACGGCAACGGGTGTGGTGGGAGATATAAATACCTACTACATGGGTACCACAGGTGGAGGTGTTTGGAAAACGGATGATTTGGGGATTGCATGGAAAAATATATCCGATGGCTTTTTTAAAACAGGTTCTGTCGGTGCAATCGCTGTATCCGAAAGTGATCCGAACGTAGTTTATGTGGGAATGGGTGAACATGCAGTAAGAGGCGTAATGACACATCATGGCGATGGGGTTTATAAATCAACGGATGCGGGTAAGACATGGAAAAAAATGGGGCTCGAAGCAACTCAACATATATCACGAATTGCGATTGATCCTAGAGATCCCAATATCGTTTATGTAGCGGCTCAAGGTGCATTGTATGGTCATAACAAAGAAAGAGGTGT
>JANPBK010000237.1:0-7113 GCA_031430395.1 Cyclobacteriaceae bacterium | reverse complement strand
TTGCTTCTACTTTATTTTTCTCTGGTCGCAATGCGCGTACGGCTGCACCGGCTTGCCACAATTCGCTTTCGCGAACTTCTTTCAACTCTTCGGCCAACTTCTCGCGATAGTCTGGTTTGCTGCAAGTATCAATCGTGCGTTTTGCTTCCGCTCCACTGGCTACGCTTTCATATAATTCTTTGAACACCGGAAGCGTAGCAGCTTTGAATTTCTTTTTCCAGTCCAAGGCGCCTCGTTGCGCAGTTGTTGAACAATTGGCGTACATCCAGTCCATCCCATTCTCGGCAACCAGTGGCATTAAACTTTGTGTCAACTCCTCTACTGTTTCATTGAATGCTTCAGAAGGTGTATGACCTTTTGAACGCAACACTTCGTATTGAGCTTCGAAGATTCCTGCAATGGCACCCATTAGCGTTCCGCGCTCTCCTGTAAGATCTGAGTAAACTTCTTTTTTAAAATCTGTTTCGAATAGATAACCTGCGCCAACGCCTATACCTAATGCAATCGCTTTATCAGTTGCCTTTCCGGTAGCATCTTGAAATACTGCATAACTCGCATTGATGCCTTTGCCTTGTAAAAATAGTCTACGCACCGAAGTGCCAGACCCTTTTGGTGCCGCCAAAATAACATCTACATCCGTAGGTGGAATTATACCTGTTTGCTCTTTAAACGTAATGCCAAATCCGTGAGAGAAATACAACGTCTTACCTGTTGTAAGAAATGGCTTTAGTGTAGGCCATGCAGCAATTTGCCCTGCATCAGATAATAAAAATTGAATAATGGTACCGCGCTTGGCTGCCTCGTTGATTTCAAATAACGTTTCACCGGGTATCCAACCGTGAGAAACTGCTTTGTCCCATGTTTTGGAGCCTTTACGCTGGCCAACGATGACGTTGAACCCATTGTCGCGTAAGTTCAATGCTTGCGCAGGTCCCTGCACACCATATCCAATGATTGCGATTGTTTCGTTTTTTAAAAGTGTCAGTGCTTTTTCCATTGGAAATTCCTCGCGTGTTACTACTTCCTCTACGGTGCCTCCGAAATTAATCTTTGCCATTTTATTTAGTTGTTAGTTGTTTATAAATCGTTGTTTACTATTCGTTGTTTAATGATCCTCAATCTACATCTACAATCCGCTCGCTTAACTCAAAGTAAACTTGGCTTCCCTCTTGTGAACGCACCATCTCTACTTCAATCAATTTCTCCAGCTGAGTAGAAACCTTCTCTATCATATCGGGTGTAGTGTGTAGCAGCATAATCACGCCACCTTTACGAAAATCATTTTCGTTCTCGTGTGCCATCAGTTTC
The DNA here is from genome assembly GCA_031430395.1 of Cyclobacteriaceae bacterium. Taxonomy (GTDB): domain Bacteria; phylum Bacteroidota; class Bacteroidia; order Cytophagales; family Cyclobacteriaceae; genus ELB16-189. The sequence continues at coordinate 5,805 of JANPBK010000237.1, read as the reverse complement.
TTGATTCGCACCCGTCTGCGGTTGAGGATATTAATGATCCTGTTTAACACAGAAAAATTATTATCAGCCGCTATTTCTAAGGTAAAATCTTGTTTCATTTTAATTCAGACTAAAGACTTTAGTAGTAAGACATAAGACCGAATTTCTTGTATAAAATCTATTCTCCATCTTTTTGTCTGGCTACTTAAGTCCAACTATTTGCTACTATTAGGTATTTCCAAAATCACATCTCCCACTCCTGCTCCGGCAGGAACCATCGGAAACACATTATCTTCTTTTCCAACTACTGCTTCCAAAAAATAAGAAGTCTTCGAATCCAGCATTTCTTGTATGGCGGCTTCTAGTTCGTCTCGATGCACTACTTTTCTAGCTTTGATGTTGTAAGCTTCCGCTATCTTGATAAAGTCCGGATTATCCATTTCTGTGAAAGAATATCTTTTAGCGTGAAACAACTGCTGCCATTGGCGCACCATTCCAAGAAAATTATTATTCAGCACTAAGATCTTCACCGGAATTTTATACTGCATGATCGTCCCCAATTCCTGTACTGTCATTTGATAACCGCCATCGCCAATCACGGCTACTACTTGCTTGTGTGGCATTGCTAATTTTGCTCCCATCGCTGCAGGAAGAGCAAACCCCATTGTACCTGCTCCACCGGATGTTACGTTGGTGCGGGGATTTTTGAATTTATAGTAACGAGACGTTACCATTTGATGTTGCCCAACATCGGTCACAACAATTGCTTCTCCGTTTGTTTTCTTAGACAAGCAATTGATCACTTCCGCCATCATCAATTCATTGCATGTCGGAGCGAACTCATCCTTGATGACTTTTTCATACTCGATTTTATCCATTGCATGAAAAGTAGAAATCCATTCTGTATGTTTCTTTTCTTCACACTTGCCAATCAATGCTAGTAAGGCTTCTTTGGCATCGGCCAAAATAAAGGCATCCGTCTTTATGATTTTATTAATTTCTGCTTTGTCAATGTCGATATGAATGATCTTCGCTTGTTTGGCGTACTTACTCACATTGCCGGTAACGCGATCATCAAAGCGCATTCCCAATCCAATCAACACATCGCATTGATTGGTATTTACATTGGGACCATAGTTGCCGTGCATTCCAAGATAGCCAACATAGTTGGGGTGATCTTGAGGGAAAGCGCCTAGTCCCAACAAAGTAGAGGCAACGGGTATTCCAGTTTTTTCGGAAAAAGCGATGAGTTCTTTTGTCGCACCCGAAAGCAATACACCTTGCCCGGCCAAAATATAGGGTCGCTTCGCTTGATTGATCAAAGCAGCAGCAGCTTCTACTTGCGCTTCTTGTAAAGCAGGTTTGGGCTTATAGGTTCTAATAAAATCACAGCGCTCGTATTTTTCCTCTTTGATTATTTCGTTCTGTGCGTTCTTAGTAATGTCAACCAGTACGGGACCTGGTCTACCCGTCTTAGCAATGTAAAATGCTTTGGCAATCGCAGGGGCAATATCTTTTGCTTCCGTTACCTGGACATTCCATTTTGTAACGGGGATCGTTGTGTTTATAACATCTATTTCCTGAAACGCATCTGTTCCTAATAGGTGCGCGAAAACTTGTCCGGTAATACAAACAACAGGTGTGGAGTCAATCAAGGCATCAGCTAACCCCGTAATTAAATTAGTGGCACCAGGGCCAGAAGTTGCAAGTGCTACACCTACTTTACCAGACACACGCGCATAACCCTGTGCGGCATGAATGGCGCCTTGTTCGTGACGAACTAAGATGTGATTTAACTGATCAGCATAATCATACAGTGCATCATACACCGGCATGATTGCTCCACCCGGATAACCGAACATGACATCTACTCCCTCTGCCACCAAGCAACGCAACAAAACCTCAGAGCCTTTGATCTCTTTAGTAGGTTGTGCTACTTCTCTCTCCTTAGTCTTCGTCAGTAACGCATCCATCAGCAGCTGTTTTTACTTGTTTCGCATATTTATAAAGCACACCGCTCGTCACACGAAGTGCTGGAGCTTTGTGATGCGACCGTCTGATCGCAATTGTTTTATCATCGACTAATAAATTGATTTGATGCTTTTTGATATCTATTTCAATCCAATCTCCATCTTCTACTAAACCGATCAAACCTCCATCAAAAGACTCGGGCGTGATGTGTCCAATGACAAAACCGTGAGATCCTCCCGAAAATCTTCCGTCAGTAATCAGCGCGACCGATTTACCTAAGCCAGAACCCATGATGAGACTCGTTGGCTTTAACATTTCTGGCATGCCCGGTGCGCCTTTAGGGCCCACATTGCGAATGACCACCACATCGCCTTCCTTTATCTTACCAGATTTAACTCCTTCTACCACATCAAATTCGCCATTAAACACGCGCGCTGTTCCTTTAAATCTTTCTCCTTCCTTACCGGTAATTTTGGCTACCGAACCTTTCTCCGCCAGATTACCATATAAGATTTGTAAGTGCCCCGTTTTTTTGATGGCTCTTTCGATAGGTACGATGATATCTTGATTATCAAAGTCTAAGTCGCGTGCACCGGCAACATTTTCGGCAATTGTTTTTCCTGTAACGGTGATACAGTCCCCATGTAAGAATCCCTTCTGTAGCAAATACTTCATTACCGAGGGAACGCCCCCAATTTTGTGTAGCGCGTCCATCAGGTATTTTCCGCTTGGTTTTAAATCCGCGAGAAGAGGTGTCTTATCGGAGATGCGTTGAAAATCTTCTTGTGTAATTTTTACGCCCACACATTTTGCCATGGCAATTAAATGTAAAACCGCATTGGTGGATCCACCGAGTATCATCACAATCGTAATGGCATTTTCAAATGCCTTGAATGTCATAATGTCGCGCGGCTTCAAATCCTTTTCTAGTAGAAGTCGGATTGCTTTGCCTGCCTCCATACATTCTGCTGATTTTTCTTTGCTAAGTGCCGGATTCGAAGACGAATACGGCAATGACATGCCCAACGCTTCAATCGCAGAGGCCATTGTATTGGCTGTGTACATTCCTCCACAAGCGCCAGCACCCGGGCATGCATTTTGAATAATTCCTTTGTAATCCTCCTCGGAAAGTTTGCCTTGCATCTTTTCTCCCAAGGCTTCAAAAGCAGAAACGATATTCAGTTCCTTCCCTTTGTAATGTCCTCCTGCGATCGTTCCTCCATAAACCATGATAGCCGGGCGATTTAATCTGCCCATCGCCATTATGGAGCCTGGCATATTTTTGTCACAGCCTACCACCGCAATAAGTCCATCATAATATTGAGCGCCACAAACTGTTTCAATTGAATCCGCGATTACTTCACGACTCACCAGAGAATACCGCATTCCTTCAGTACCATTGGAAATTCCGTCACTCACGCCAATGGTATGAAAAATTAATCCCACCAATTCCTGATCCCAAACTGCTGTCTTCACTTCTTGCGCCAGCGCATTCAAGTGCATGTTACACGTGTTCCCATCGAAACCTGTGCTCACAATACCAACCTGTCCTTTTTTTAAATCGTACTCCGTCAACCCAATGCCATACAACATCGCCTGAGAAGCTGGCAGCGTCATATCTTGGGTGATTGTTTTGCTATATCTATTTAGTTCCATCTATTCGTTGTTGGTTGTTAGTTGTTAGTTGCTCGTATCCAATACCGAACAACTAAAACGAATAACGATTACACAATTACATACGAGTAACTCTTGTCCAACACAATATTCCGATAGGTCTCCTGAATCAAGGCGCCCATGGAATCTTTCCACAGTTTGGCTACCAGTTGACCTTCGACAGATTCGATGGCAACAATTTCGTTCATCGTGCTGCAGAAAAATGCACTATCGGCTTCAAACAAATCTTCAGGCTTAAAGTATTTTTCTTCTACCGGCAAATCCAACTCTTTACAAATATCAATGACTGTTTTACGGGTTATTCCTGGAAGAATACTTTTTGCGGGTGGTGTATAGATCACTCCGTCCTTCTCATAAAAGAAATTAGCACCCGGGCCTTCAGCGACAAAACCACTGAGGTCTAGCAAAAGTCCATCATCAAAACCACGTCTTCTTGCTTCGGTAGTGGCTAAGATCGAGTTTACATACAACCCACAAACTTTAGCTTCTACGGTGACGGCTTTGGGATTGGGTCGTTGAAACGAGGAAATGCAAATTCGCTTCTGCTTTAAGTTAGGATGTTGTTCACACGCCCAGGCTGTGATCATCAAAGAAACATCTGAAGGCGCAGTGAGCTCCATATTAGGTCCACAGAAAACCAGTGGACGGATATACGCGTTCGAAAGATTATTTTTTTCCAGTACCTGATACGTAAGTTGGATAAGTTCTTCTACGCTGTAGGTAAAAGGAATTCCCATTAAGTCACAACTGCGCTGTAAGCGCTCGAAGTGAGCACGCGGCTTAAATACTTTTATTCCATTTACGGTCTCATAAGAGCGGATGCCTTCAAATACACCATAGCCATAATGCAATGTCTGACCGAATAGATCGATTTTGGCCTCGCTCGCCTTGACAAATTTTCCATCTATAAAGAGAATGGTTTCATCGTTGTAGTACTCTATCATGTTAGAACAATCGTTAGTTTGTTGTAGTTGCCATAAAATAAAACCGCCCTGATGGTACCATCAGGGCGGTTGAAAATTTCCTTTACAAAATCGTCACAGCCCCGGCTTTCGAAGAATGATGACGCTAATAAGTACAAGTAAGTTCTGGATCAGGCTAACCTGACTCCATTTTTTAACTAATAAGAAATTACAATTCTCCATTTGTTTTACTTGTGCTTGTGCAAGATGGCAAAATTTTGTTGTGGTAATCAACCAAAGTGCAAGAAAAAGTTTCAGACATTACAATAACGAATGTTAGGTAGAAGAACTAATGAGAGCTTAGATACTCTACTATACCATCACGTATAGCCGTAAATGTCTTGACCAATGTCTCTTCATTTTCTTCTAGCAGCGTAACCCTAAATCCTTGCAACTCTGAACAAAAGGAAGAGATGGGTACTACACAAATTCCCTTCGCGCCAAGCAAGTAGTAAACAAAGCGCTTATCATTTGGCATTTCATGAGCCGTCCATGCCTCTACCAACGCTCGTATTTTTGAATCTTGAATATCAATTTTTTGATTTGATTTCAGCGTGCCTTCTCTAAAAATAATAGTGTTGTAAAAAGCACCAAAGGTTTCGTTGAACGTGAGTTGTGGTACTGTCTTAAAAATATCTGAAATGATTTTACTGCGCTTTCCAATCTTCCGATTCGTTTCTTCCCGATATGCTTTGAAGCGCGCGTCTCCCAGAATTTTAGGAATCGCCAACTGTGGTAACTTGGTGGAACACACTTCAATCATCTTGGCATTGTCGATGGCCTGACAAAGTCTGTTGAAGTCAGCATCTTTGCCACGGTTATAATATTCCATCCAACCGCACCGTGCCCCGGGCCATGGCAACTCTTTTGAAATGCCCTTCATGGCAATGCCTGGCACGTCTTCGATTACTTCCGACAGCGCATATGCTTTTGCACCGTTATAGGTAATGTTGATATATATTTCGTCACATATTAAGAAGAGGTTGAACTCCTTCGCTATAGCAACAATTCGTTTTAATGTTTCCAATGGATACACCATGCCGGTTGGGTTATCCGGATTGATAATGAGGATGCCCACTACATTCGGATTGTACTTCACCTTATTATAGAGATCATCTAAATCAGGATACCACTTGTTATTTGGGTCGAGTGTATAAGTCAATGGCTCATGACTGGCGTGAGCCGCTTCTGCGCTGGAGTGTGTAGAGTAAGCAGGGGA
>JANPBK010000236.1:0-10055 GCA_031430395.1 Cyclobacteriaceae bacterium | reverse complement strand
TCCAATGTATCTTCTAATGAAGTTTTAGATTTCCAATGAACCACTACATTACTAATCAAACTGGCAATCGTTCCAATGAATAGACTAGAAGGAATAGTTACAAATCCGGCAGCCGGTGTAATCGCAACTAGACCAACCACTGCGCCAATACAAAATCCAAGAGCTGAAGGTTTCTTTCCACGCACCGCATCCACTAATACCCAGCAAAGTCCGGCAGCGGCAGAGGCTGTGTTTGTAGTTGCAAAGGCAGAGGCCGCCAACACACCGGCACTTAATGCACTACCCGCATTAAATCCAAACCAACCAAACCAAAGCAGACCGGTACCCAATAACACAAAAGGAATATTAGCAGGCGACATCGCTACTTTCTTAACTGACCGATCACGTAAGTACATGGATGCAACCAACGCAGCAAAACCTGCGGACATATGTACTACCGTTCCTCCGGCAAAATCAAGGATCCCAAGTTTAAAGAGGAATCCCTCTGGATGCCAGGTCATGTGTGCAAGAGGGGCATAGATGAATAAAGAGAACAACACCAGGAAAATGATGTACGATTTGAATTTCACACGCTCTGCAAAAGTACCCGTGATAAGGGCTGGTGTGATAATGGCAAACTTCAATTGAAAAAATGCGAACAACACCAAAGGAATCGTTGGAGCCAACGACCATGGTTTACCATCTAACACGTTTTGAAACATAAAAAACGTGGTTGGGTTTCCAATGAAGCCTCCTATTGAATCTCCAAAGGCAAGACTGAAACCTACTACAATCCACAGCACACTTATCACACCCATCGCGATGAAGCTTTGGAGCATAGTAGATATGATGCTCTTGGTGTCTACCATGCCTCCATAAAAATATGCGAGGCCAGGTGTCATTAATAATACCAAAGCAGAGGCCGTTAACATCCAGGCCACATCACCGGAATTAATCCCTTCTGTTACCAGGACTTTTGGCACAGCCGGAATAAAGAGTGCCAGCACGCTGATGGCCAGCAGCAGCGCCAGATAGACAATTGATTTTTTCATAGTGTTAGATTAAGGTGGTTAACAATTATTTCACAAATATTCAAAGAGATGGGTATTTTTTAACCCTATTTTCAATATTTATTACCGAATTCGTTTGTAATACGGTATTTTCTATGCCTATTTTCAAAAAATACATACTTTTTTAAAGACAATAGGGTAAAAAACAGAATAACCTAGACAGCATTCGTAAATAACTTGCCTTGCAAAACTCTTTGCAAGACTTTATCTTATTGAATAATTAAGTAAGTCATGTATCTAAGAATAGCCTTTATCATGTGTTTGTTTCTTGAACAAGCGAGCGGGCAAATCACGAAATATGACCAATTCGAAATAAAAGAAGGTGATTTGGTATGGCAAGGTACCTATGCCAGTGCAGGTAAGACCGACAGCTTGAGGCATGCAATCGTGCAAATGCTTAAATCCAAATTCTACACGTTTAATGTGATCCGCAATGAAGTTGGCTACAACGGGGAATTAAGGCATTACAAAGTCAATTGCAAACGGTATGGTCGAACTTACCTTAACACTCCTCGAATGTATTGGGAAGGCGAATGGACCGGTAAATTCATTGTTCAAGTTAAGGACCATTCATATGAAGTAACGGTGTATGCTTTGTATTTCGAATCCATGAAAAAAACTACAGACTATTACCGTACAGAGAAAGTGGTAAAAGGAAGGTATGTTGATGCGGTGACCAAAAGCGATAGAACTATGCTTCTAAAAAGAGAACTTAATAACTTGTCTTTAATGAACCTAAGCCTGAAAGATGAATTCAGTCTGACGAGCCCCGCTTATATAAACGAGTAATTCTATACAATCACGTTCACCCTCTCAATTTATCCAATACTCGATTGAGTTCTTTAGCTTCCGCTACAGTTACCTGCTTAAGTGATCGAAGCCAGGCATTGGCACTTAGATCTATTTTAGTAAGAATTTGAAGCCCTTTTGAAGTTATTCCAATATCTACTTGTCTGCGGTTATCCTTACAAATATCCCGACTCACAAATCCCTTAATCCGTAGTTTTTCTACCAATCGTGTACAATTGCTGCTTTTATCAATCATCCTGGAAGTAATTTCCGATAACATCATTTTCTGTGGATGGCTCCCCCGTAAAATACGAAGCACATTGTATTGCTCCGGAGTAATATCGTACGGCTTCAGACGTGTCGTATTCCCGCTATGCAACCAACTACTGGTAAACATGATGTTGATAGCCATTTTATGAAATTCATTGCTGAATTGCTCTTGTTTGATATCCTGTTCGAGTGACATTTTGTAAAAGTAGCTACTATTGTTGTAGCTACAAGTTATAGGCAAAAAGAGATTGAGTTTTTGATAGTTCCCTACGAAATGTTGGTCCACCAGCGATCATTAGGATAATGATCTCCAACAATGACGGGTTGCCCAATCAACGGAGTGGTGAGGATTACATTCCTTGCTGCAGCCGCACTGCAGGCACGCTCGATCGGCTCTTTCCAACTGTGTAATGAAAGTTTGAATTTTCCCCAATGCACAGGCATTAAAACCTTGGCTTGTAAATCAATACTGGCTTGTACCGTCTCTTCCGGTGTCATGTGAATATATGGCCAATCCGTATTATACTGACCGCACTCCAGCAATGCGATATCGAATGGTCCATATTTTTCTCCGATTGTTTTGAAATGGGAATCATACCCGGAATCGCCACCTACATATAAATTGTATGGAGATGAACGCACTACAAAAGATGACCAGAGCGATTTATACCTTTCAAAACCCCGACCTGAAAAGTGCCTTGCCGGGGCAGCGATCAATTCAATGTCATCAAAAACCATCTTGTTCTCCCACCAATCAAACTCAATAATTTTTTCCGTAGCAACGCCCCATTTTTCCAAGTGTGCCCCTACACCGATAGATGTACAAAATAAGTTCGCTTTCGATTTAAGTTGGAGTATGGTTAGATAGTCCAAGTGATCGTAATGATCATGTGTCAATAAGACGATATCAAGCACAGGAAAATCTTCAACGCTATAGACATTAGATCCGTGAAAATTTTTCGTCATAAACGATACCGGCCCTGCATTGCCACTGAAGACCGGATCAACAAGAATATTCTTACCATTTATTTTGATTAAGTAAGAGGAATGACCAAACCAGATAATCGCAGGAGATTCTCCTAACGTATTCCTTAAATCGGTCTTTACCGATGGCAGTGATTGTGCAGGCTCAAATGAAGCAGGCTGGTTAAAATATTTCCAGACCGTTTTTCCAATTGAAAACTCTTTTGATTGCATAGGTGTTTCACTAAGATTACTAAATACCCCATTCTTATAATGGGTCGATTTTTGAATTCGCGATAAGCGAAGGCCATCAGGGTTAGCCCCAAATACGTCCGTCTTCATAAAAAAATAAATTCCAAGAATAAATGCAGCTAGCAAGACAATGAATGTAATCATCATATTATTATACGATAGTTAAGACGGCTATCTTTTGAAAAATCACTTAACCCTAAGACGCAAAGAAAGTGATTTTATTTTCTATCCTTCATTTGTATCTTGAAGCATCGTTAGCTACATGTTAAAGTTTACTACTACCATTCAGAAATTTGACAAAAAAGGTGAAAAGACGGGTTGGCAATACATTGCCATCAGTGCTTCGCAAGCCAAGAAATTGAAAGATAGCAAGGTCTCATTCCGGGTAAAGGGAAATATCGATGCTTTAGCCATTCAAAAAACTGCCTTGATACCTATGGGGGAAGGACACTTCATTTTACCTATGAATAATACCATCCGTAAAGCCATTGGAAAAAAGCAAGGCGACAAAGTAACTTTGGCGTTAGAACTTGACGATCGCAAACTACTCCTCTCCCCCGATCTGATCGCTTGCTTGAAACAAGACCCTGAGGCTTTAAAATTTTTCAATTCGCTGCCTCCATCGCATCAGCAGTATTACAGTAAATGGATTGAAAGCGCGAAGACTGCAGTTACTAAGACCAAACGCATTGTGATCTCGTTAGAAGGCTTTAGTAAAAAACAAGGCTATCCAGAAATGATGCGAGCCTATAAAAATCGACTAGATCAACAATACTAATTTTACAGTTTCCTATAAACAAGTATCGCATCATTGTCCTTTGGATCACCACGTGTGACCAAGCAAAAAAAAATTATTTCACCCAATGACAACTAGCCAGATGGCATTTTATATTAGGCTATAATCTATTTGTAATGAGCCATAGTGATGATACTGGATAAGTTTACCCCCTGGATACAAGGAATGGCCATTGGCTTTGCCAATGATGCTCTGTGCAATTACCTCTGAATAAGCAACTTTCATCATCCTCATAAGTTTTACTGATGGTGTTTTTCAAAAGAATCAGTTAACGCTTAATTTTGCAAGCTCATTTCAAGGATTTTTTTTGATATCTCATCAACATCTTTTCCCTGAGTCTTCCAATCTTTAATAAGTTTATCTCCATTCAAAAGCTTGAAAGTAATTTGGTAGAAGTCTTTAATTTTTTTATACCGGCCACGCAAGGAATACCCATCAGTGAATTTCATTGCGTCAACGAAAATAACCTTTGAATCTCCTTCTCCATTTTTGAAGAGAGCATCCAAATGCTCGGACAACTCTAATGGGTCTCCAAATGTATCCTCATCCTGGAAAATTGATCTAAGGAAAATAGGTTTGGGGGTGGGCAGTTCTATTTTTTTGTTTACCGCTTCATCCACCAACCCGATGTCAAAGCTTTCTGCACCATAAGGCACTCGCAATTCGGGTTTTTGAATGCCCCCAATATTTTCCGCGAGCCTCGGCACTTCGTCAGTGCAATATTGGAACAGGCTCATCACATCAATATATTGTTTATCGCGCAAGGCCCCGCCTTTGATTCCAAAGAGCAAACTGTACGTGAGTAACCCCTGACCGTAAGAAGATGCTTCATAACTTACAGCATCTGCTGCTGAACCTGATAGAATATACATTCCCGTTCTGTCTTTCATGCGTTCCAACGCGCGAATTTCACCCGCTGACTTTACCTCCCTCTTTGCCAAAAGATCTTCAGCAAATTTTCCTGAATGACAGGCATCTAGGATCATTACTTGTTTAAGAGCGGGTACCATTTTAATTAATTCAGTAAACTCATGACTGGATATCGCTACTTCGTTCCTGACTACCGGATCGCCAAGATTTCCGTTTTGCGCATCGGCTGTTAAATAGTAAAAATCACTGTCTTCTGTTCCAAAGTTGGTGCCATGCCCAGCCAGATACACAATCAAAATATCATTTGGCTTTGCTTGTTTACTCATCTTACCAAAAGCGATTTTGATATTTCCCTTCGTGGGCCAATTCTCCTTTTTATTCGTGGTTAGTAAATGGACATAAGTGTTTTCCTTGCCAAATAATCTCGAACCAGCTTCCTGAAGAACAAGTGAAAACTGTTCGGCATCTTTGGCTGCAAAGCGAAGGTCGAGTTGAGTACCATTGTAATCGGATGTGCCTATGACAACAGCAAATAGTTTAGTTGTTGATTGCTTTTCGCCTTCCGCATAATAATATAATTTCTTCGGTGGACTCACCAGGTAGCCGTCACTATTGTAAGCACGCACTTCAATCAAATTCAATTCATGGTTTCTTAAGAAAGGATGGCCTGAAAGATTAAAAGGAATAACTAAATTATCGGGTGTAGTAGCTGTGCCCACACTCCTTGCATCAGCTGTTGCTTCTTTCCCATTGATTGAAATTTTGACCTGCCCGATTCCTCCACCCTGACCAGACACATGAATTGCCAATAACTCTTTTGAGTTAGCGTCAGGATAATTGATATCTATTTTTGGAAAGAGCTTGATCTCATTCAGTCCCTGTGATTTTCTGAGCATCTCTTTGCTTAAACCTAATACTTTGGATAACAGCCCTGGCTCATAGAAGCGATCTTTCAATTGATTGAGTTCAATGGTTTGAAGCCCGTGGATGAAAAATAATTTCGCAACGCCTCCCGGTGTTCCATCAAACAATCCATCGGGCGTTACTACTACCCAATCATTTTGATAGAGCAGCAACCGCACTACTTCTTTTAAAGTTTGAGTATCCCAGAATTTGATAAAACCATCGGTACTTGTGGATAGCAAATATTTTCCATCGCTACTAAAATCAAGCGATGAAATCTGGGCGGCATGAGCCTGAATTTTAGTTGAGCTGGGTGATCCTTTAAAATTGAAAAGAAGAATACATCCATCAGCATGACCGGTAGCCAACATGGTTCCGTCAGACGAAATAACGGGTTCACCATAAAAATTACGTTCCTCCAACTTCAGTGAATCAATGAAACGATGGTGCGTAAAGTCGCGAACAAAACATGCTGACTTATTAAGCGAAAAATAATAAATGACTTTATTCCCAGGTACAATTTTTTCAAAATAATTTCCTTCCCCTTCGCTCCCTATCCGCGGGATGGAATCGATCACCGCATAGTTATTTGTCCGGTACGTGCGGTTTCTTCTTTCATCATTATAGGTGAACAACTCACCATCGGGTGAAAATGACATTGTTCCCGATTGAGAATACCTATCCCTTATATAAGGCATGCTGAACAATACTTTGTTTTCAAAGTTAACCACAAACATGGTGTCCGATCGTTTGAAGGCCATCTGCTGTTTCACCCGATTAAAAATAATTTTGCTCTCAAAACGTAATTTGAAGTATTCCTTTGTTTTCTTCTCATTCTCGATATCATAAAGAACCGTACTGTTCTGATCTGATTCGATAGCCACCAAATCCTTGTGCAAGAAACTTTCAAGATTTGATTTCAAACGGTACGAGCTGGACAAAAGCACGTTGGTACCCTGTTGAATATCCATCACGCGCTCATGGTAATTTGCTTCGATCAGGAGCTTCTTGCTAGAAGAAGAAAATTTTGCCATGCGTACTTCTACATTGCGCCCTTCGATAGAAACATTTTCTTTGGTACTAAAATGATAAATAGATGCAGGAGTAGCAATTACATCATGGCAAATGGAAATTGGATCGTCAGTCGTATTCAGATAATTAACCTTTCGCCCGTCCAAATCCCAGACAACGATTGTCGGACGCATATTCCACCAATATTCTTGTTTGTGTTTCTGTTTGTGGCCGGCACTTTCATCCAGCTCAGCTTGCAAATTATCCCACATCATATCCAGCTCATTCGGGTCAACATACTTTGAGTCTGAAACCTTGAAGGGCCTGTGTCTGCACGCAAGATATTTTGAATCAACAAACTCTATTTCCCTCACGGCTACTGTCAATCTTACGGAATCTTTTACAAGCCCTTTCCCGACACTACCTATCCAAAAGGGCTTATACGTAAACAAATCATCGTGTGTATTATTCTTTGCGTTGTACAAACGAACAGAGCCATCGGTAAGGCCCAACGCATACGTGAAATTATCGGCTCGCAATGCAACAGATTCGATAAGTGAATCGGGAAGGTTGACGAATGTCTTCTTTGAAATAGTGGCAGTCTTAATGTCGTACACTTTGAGCGACTTATTCAACAGAAGAATTTTATCTCCATTTTCAGAATAACTACATGAGACAAATTTTTCATCGATGCGTTTTTGCCTTAAATAGGATTTTTCTGAGACGGCAAAAAGAGAGATCGTCTTGTTCCCACCAATATTCTCATTCCTGCCAAAAGCGATTATCTCATTTCTCTTTTTATTCGCGACCGCAGAATAGAAGTCTCCAGGAATATGCAGTGCTACCTGATCCTTTTCAATATTAAATACATCAATCCCTTCTGCAATTGCCACAAACAATCTGCTATCGCTTAGAAATTTAACTGCCGTTACTTGGTTTTTTGACTTGAACTCTCTCAAATAATTACCCGTAGATGTTTCTCGTAAAATGATGGAGTTGCCAGCCGTGGTTAACAAAAATTTTCCGTCCGGGCTAAATTCTACGTTGGAGATTCGATCTATATGATAGCGCGGCACCACCAATTCAACCGGCTGGCCAAAGAGCCAGGTTTTTTGAATGAAGAAAAATATAAATAGGATCAGTTTCATTTAATAACCATTAATGGTGAGGGATGCACAGACACTATTGCGTTTTTTTTTATCCAATCCATTACCTCCTTCCAAAGTGAAGGCTGCTGTTTGTAGATAAAATCCTTTATTTGTTGAAAAGATAAAAAGCCAGACTTGGCAAACAATTGCAAGTAGACCGGAGACTTTGACTGGAGCCAGCCCTGTGAATCAAACTCCACATTGTATTTAAAAGTGAGAAAATCAATTTCTTCCGGTTGAATAATGGTGATTTTACCTGCTAGCCAATGGGAAGGATATAGGCTTGGAATGAGATTGATATTATTACGCGACCTCGACACATACATCACATTGTTATAGAATACCGTTTCATCTAGGCTATAACTGGCGAGACTATCCCATTCAAAATAATTTGCCGACCATTGTTCGATAATTTCCTGCGGTGAATAGAATGTGGTGAGACTGTCGGATTTATAAACTTTTATTTCATTTTCAGAAACGCCCTGATAAATAGCGTGTAGCCATTGATATAGTTTTTCAGAAAAAGCATTGTCTTGCGGCTGTTCCACTAACGTAAGCTCATCTATTTCAGAATAACCAACTCTGTTTACTTTCTCGGTGCTATTCCTTTCATATTTTTTAGAGGCCTTAAGTGTTTCGCCTTTAAAGAGGCCAAACGATTTCATCAATTTTACTTTGGTCAAGGCATCACCCAAAAGATGAAATTCTGATTTATCTGCTCCGATAAACTTCTTCAGTTTAGAAATAGAGACATCCCCACAGCTATCCGATTCGGTGCGAATGGCAAAGGAAGTGATCTTATTATCTCTAAGGGCGACAGGAGCATGCAAGCTGTTATGGTTTAGGTCTTTTCCTTTTATTTCCAGTTTGGTGGTGTCAAGCAAAGGCCACAAATCCTTCAGAATTGTGTAACCATCGTTTGAGTCGAAAAGAAAAAGATCCCCCGTAATATGATTGACAATGTGAAGCTCATAGTATGCATAATTCTTTTTGTTCAGAATACGTATGGCATCAGAGGCTTTGAAAGAACACACATACTCCAAAGGTTCAGTGAAGAAGTGAACAAATTGCAACAGTGTATCAGCAGGTGGAACGATAACATAATCAAGACCAATAACGGGCAATGAATAATCAATCTGCGCCAGCTTCCAAGCCACAGAATCGGAAGGGGCAACATTTTTATTTTCCTTGCGTGCCTCGTACAGTACGTTTTTCCACGATACAACGGATGGCGGAGTGTAGTCGTCCAGGCCATAGATATACCACGGATGATAGTTGGCCGTGTCGCTCCATGCTGGAAATTTTTTCGGGTAAAGGGCATCTATTTTCTTTTTTATTTCAGGCCATCCACGTGACAGCGCCTCTTTGTTGAAAGAATTAAATTCATAAAAATGGATATCTCCTTTTTTGGCGGCTTCAAATAAAAAATCTTCAATGTTGATCTCACGCTGATTGAAAATTTTGTTCGCTTCAGCTCCGAGCCACGAAAGTGACATTTGGCGCTGAGGCTTATTTGATTGAGAAAGCAAATTTGAATAAGCCCCAATAAGAAGAACAAAGATCAGAAATGATTTCATCGGCAACTAAAATTACGGATTTCCTCTGATCTTAGAACAGGAGGTCATTTATCGATTGCTTTATACTCATTCAGGAGTCTAGCATCCTACTTTCCGAACTCGGTTAAAGAGCTTCCATTGGTCGGATTTGGCGTAGTCTAATTTGTAAACTGGGCTACTATTTGTTCTGAAGTTGGTAAATTAGAAGAGCAGGTAGGAATGCTGGCTAAATTTGGCTGTCTTATTGTGTGAAAAATTGAAATTTAGCAAGTGTGAAAAACTCTAGTAAAAAACAAGGCTATGGAGAGATGATGCGACAATATAGAAAAGGAATAGAATGATGCCGTTATCTTTCGTCAAATACCCGAAAGCGATAGAATAGTTCTTCATTGTACCATTGATGCGTTTTAGTCATTTCCATTACTTTGCGATGAGCTTGGTTTTGGTA
>JANPBK010000235.1:0-54365 GCA_031430395.1 Cyclobacteriaceae bacterium | reverse complement strand
TGAGAAGTATATTTAAGGAAAATTATTTTCTACTATTGTGTGATGGAGACTTTTAATATTTTGGTACCCGATGAATTTAGTTTTGAATTATCAGTTGGGTTTCTTCAGCGATCCCCAAAAGAACTTTTGCACATCGTGGCCGATAATCATGTCTCAAAGGTTATCCAAATTGGGGCAAAGAATATTGTATTTGAGTTAGCATGTAAAAGATCAAATCAGTTACAAGTAAACGTGCTCAGCGGCTTGCCATTGCAGAAATCTGAAAAGGGCCTACTTATTCTGTTTATCAAAGAGTGGTTTGATCTGGATGCTGATCTAAAACCATTTTATTCTCTTGTTAAAGAAGATACGTTGCTGGGGCCATTGGTTCAAAAGTATTTTGGCTATCGTATCATTGGGCAGCCGGATTTATTTGAGTCATTAGTATGGGCGGTGCTGGGGCAGCAGATTAATCTTCAGTTTGCTTATACACTGAAGCAGCGATTTGTAGAGCAATTTGGTGAGAAGCACATTGTAGCTAATAAGGAATATTACCTTTTCCCAACCCCACATGTGGTTTCCCTTCTTTCAGATCAACATCTTTTACCGCTACAATTCTCTAGACAAAAAAGTAAATATGTAGTATTGATTGCACAGGCCTTTTTGAGTGGGTTTATATCAAAGGAGAAATTAAAGCACTTAACTTTTCAGGAAGCCAAAGAGAAATTGATGACTATTAAAGGAGTAGGAAACTGGACAGCTAATTATGCATTGATGAAAACCTTCAGGTATCCAGAGGCTTTCCCATTGGAAGACGCAGGCATACATAATGCAATTAAGAATTTGAAAAAGATGAAGACAAAGCCTTCGTTAGCTCAAGTTCGCAGGATTTTTAAAAAGTATAAAGGTTGGGAAGCGTACGCTACTTTTTATTTATGGAAGAGCTTATAAATCAAGCGCTTTTTAATTCAATCCGAAAAGTTGTCCCTTGATTTTCTTCTGAGGATTTCACAAATATTTTTCCTTCATGATACATCTCGATGATCCGCTTTGCTAAGGCTAGACCTAAACCCCAACCTCTTTTTTTGGTTGTGAACCCGGGCTTAAAAACATTTTGAATTAATTTTTTAGGTATGCCTTTACCGGTATCAGAGATATCAATAAGTACCTTTCGATCACTACCCCGCAGAATTTTAATAGCGATGGTGCCTGTGTTCTCCATGGAATCTACTGCATTTTTACAAAGATTTTCTAGCACCCATTCAAATAATGGAGCGTGTACATTGGCCATAATGGATTCCGATAATGTATAGACTTCAATATTTACTTTTGAAGAAAGTCGAGGTTGTAAATAACTCACTACATTGGTTACCAATTGATAAATATTTTCTTGTTTTAAGGTTGGCGTTGATCCTATACTAGAGAAACGCTCGGTGACAATTCGAAGTTTACGAATATCTTTATCCAACTCATCTACAAAACCTTTGTTTTTTAGCTCAGGGTCATCACGTAATACCTCCACCCAGGCCATCAGTGAAGAAAGTGGGGTACCAATCTGATGGGCCGTTTCTTTTGCAAGACCGACCCATACTCGGTTTTGCTCTGAGGTTTTTGAATAATTGAAAGCCAAATATGCAATGAATCCAAAGATGGCCAATATTGAAGTTTCCACATAGGGGAAAATAATTAACTCTCCCAACAAAGAAGAGTTTTTGTAATACACTTTTTGGACACCAAATACCTCCTGACTTCGGGGGTCTTTTAACAAAATGTCAATGGGAGGATAGGTGACCATCATTTCTTTCAACACTTCTTTTAATGCAAGGTCTTTTCTTTTTTTGGTCCATGTTGAGTCAATGGCAATATTGCTATATGAAATGATATTATTCTTTTCATCCGTTAATATGGTTGGGATGGAATTATTTTTGTTAATAATCTCTTCAGTAATAAATAGGATATCATTTTCGGTATCGTTGATAGTATATTCTAGCGCCCTCGCGAAAAGTTTAACTTCATTTCGCTCACGCTCTTTCAATTGATTAACTAATACATTGGTGAAAAAGATTGTGCCTATACTAATCAAAATGGAAACTAAAAGGATAATCCACTTTAAATTGGTATTATCCTTATAAAATTCCATCGAAGCTGGTGAAGTAGACTTGGTAGGCATATTGGAATTTGAATATAAATAAAAAATCCGGATGTGAGCATATCCGGATTTTCATTGTCTTATGAGTGATGAGAGGATTACCCCTTCATCATAAACCATTTGATCATTACTTTCCAGCTGACTTTCGTGCCTGTCATCAAAATACCAACACGATATATTCGGCCAGCGATCCATGTGGTGAATAAGAATCCTGCAATTAACAGAACCATTGATAGAGCCAATTCCCAAGTTGGCACATCAAAGGCAATACGACCGACCATGGCTACTGGCGATGTGAACGGTATTACCGAGAGCCAGAAACTAACAGGACCGTGTGGGTCGCGCAAGATGAACATAAACAGTCCGAGATAACCAATCAGTAACGGTAAGGTAATAGGAAATTGAAATTGCTGTGATTCCTGCATAGATTCTACGGCTGAGCCAACGGCTGCAAAGAGTGCTCCATAAAGTAAGTAACCCCCCAAGAAGTAGAACACAAAGACAAAGGCAATCTTACCCAGTGGTATTTGACTAATGTTTGCAAGCACTTCATTAATTTGAGAATTTTGTTGGTCCATAGCCTGCTTCACATCTTCATCACCCATTTGTTTTGCCATTTCTTCCATGGCTTGTTTTTGGGGCATCTTAAGGCCAAAGTATCCAAGCACTCCCGTGGATAGTACGGTAATTAGAATTATCCAAATAGTAAACTGCAATAGTCCAACCGAAGCGATGCCAACAATTTTTCCGAGCATGAGTTGAAACGGCCTCACTGAAGAAACAATTATTTCTACAACTTTAGAGGTTTTCTCGTCAATGACGCCTTGCATGATCTGTATGCCATAGACAAGTACAAACATGTAAATCAGGATTCCTAATACAAATCCAAGCCCATATAGAATTCCTGAATTGCTAGACTTTTCCTCACCTGTTTCGGAAATATTAATTTGTTTCAGATTAATATTTACTTTCAGGCTTTTCAATGTTTCTTTATCAATTTTGTATGCTTCCAGTTTTAAATCTCTGATACGGTCTTGTAGAATGGATTCCAAATTGCCTACTTTTTCGATGCTTGGATTTTCTTTCGTATAAATAACCATGCCCTCTGGTTTGTTGATATCAAAAGGAGGTATATATAACAACGCAAAGTCCTTTGTTTCACTGTATGTTTTCTTAGCTTGTTCTAAGGGCATTCCGAGAGCTACAAAGTTAAATCGCTTGGTATTTTCGAATGCAAATTTTCCACTTTGATCAACTACTTGCACGTTATCTGCCTTCGCAGAGTCCGCCTCTTTTTTCATAATGTATACAAGTCCACCTATGATGACTGGAAATATCAGAGGTACTAGAATGGTAGTAATCAGAAAAGATTTTTTTTGAACACGAGTAAGAAACTCACGCTGCATGATCAACCAGATTTTATTCATATTTTATGGGTAAGTGAGATTGATTTAAGTTTTAAAAGAAGGCTTAAGCATGTTCTAGGCGATACGTTAAACTTCCTGCAGATGTTTTTTCAGCGCTTCATCTCCCTCACCCTTTACTAAACTGATAAATATATCTGCCATGCTTGGAATTTTTTCCTGAAAACTAAAGACTTCGGTAATGTCAAGGATATCACGTAACAATTGGTTGCCCTTGATCCCATCTACCGCTTGAATGGTAGTGGAATAAAGATCGTCTTCAATTTTTTTCTGTGATTTTAATTCATACCGTTCTGAAGGTAAGGTAAAATGATTACCCCGGTGTTCTACCAAAAATGTATTCGAACGATATTGATCTTTGACTTGTTTTTTAGGGCCTTCTAATATCTTTTTGGATTTGTTGATTAATGCAATGTGATCGCACAGTGCCTCCACTGTTTCCATACGATGCGTAGAGAAAATAATGGTGCTTCCATTTTCTTTGAGTTCTAATATTTTTTCGGTAATCAACTGTGCGTTTACTGGATCAAAACCAGAAAATGGCTCATCAAGAATGATCAACTTAGGCTCATGCAGTACCGTACTAATGAATTGAACTTTTTGCGCCATTCCTTTACTAAGATCTTCTACTTTTTTGTGCCACCAATCCTTGATTTCAAACTTTTCCAACCATACTTTAATGCGAGCCATTGCATCGGCACGGCTAAGTCCTTTTAGTTGCGCTAAATAAAGGAGCTGTTCGCCCACCTTCATATTTTTGTATAATCCTCGCTCTTCCGGTAAGTAGCCTATAATTTCAATATGATTGGCGCGTAATTTTTCGCCAAATACCAAGATCTCTCCCTGATCGGAATTAATGATTTGATTAATGATCCGGATGAGGGTAGTTTTGCCAGCGCCATTCGGCCCGAGCAAGCCGTAAATAGTCTTTTCAGGGATGGTGATACTTACATTATCCAAAGCGGTATGCTCAGAATAGATTTTGGTTACGTTTTTGACAACTAAGGCGTCCACTGGAATTAAGTTTTATTGAATAAAAAGTAGCAATACTAGGAATCAAATTACAAGATAGATAAATACTTGTTTATAGCTATTACAATAATAAAGCGGCAATCTAAAAGGAACTGGATTCTTTAAACACGATTTTCCCCATCGACACATCCAGGTCGAACGTGATGGCGTTCTTAACATTTTTCGTGTAGGCTGAGTTAGCAAATTTATTATCGCCTATTCTTTTCAAGCTCTTACTTAAGTTGACACTGCAAAGCCAGGAATCATTAATTTTCACCATTACAGCCACATCATCTTTTGGAAGCTGAATGATTAAATTTCCGGCACCTACGCTTCCGATGACATGATAGCTAGATGCAGGTCTGTTCGAAAAATCAAGAAACATATTACCAAAGCCTACTTCAGCGACAACTACTTTTGAGCGAGCTAAATTAATTTGCTCAGCACGAACAGAACCCATCTCCACTTTGATATAAAAAGTGTCCATGATGACTTTGTTTTCTATACCTGAACTGTAGGATACATTAACATCTGCACTGCCAGTCACGATCTTTAATTTTTCTATAGATAAACCTGACAAATCGATATTTGCATTTCCAAGTCCGTAATCTAAATTTAGAGCGTAAGGAGTAGCCTCTGTGAGATATACTTTCCAGAATTTGTCCATTGGTTTTTCATCTCGTCCAAAGACCTGGTATGAAATTTTTTGCCCTACGCCCCTTTGATTTTCTTGCTCTAAGGCAAGTTTTACTACACAAGTTTTTGCCTTCACTTCATTGCTGAATGAATGCGAATACTGTTCTAAGTCTTGATTACTATAAATATTCAGGAAGTCACTATTTTGGCTTGGCCTTATAAAGCAGTTTCCTGTTTTTGCTTTTAGGCTCAGTTCCACGCGGCTGCAGGACGCTATTTTCTCAACAGAGAATTGTTTCTTTATTTGACTAAAGCTGGACGCTCCAATTCCCACACCTACCCATATTAATAGGGTTGACTTTATCATGCTTTCTTTTTGTGGGTTAGTCCTTTCAACGTTCTTTGTGTTAAATCAAGGATACTTTTAGTCAAAAAAATAACCCGTAATAGGACTTATACGGGCTATTTGTTAAATAGTTATATATTTTTCAGGCTGAGGATCAGCCAAAATATTCCTTCATTCGTTCAAAGAAACCTTTTTCATTTGCATCTGGATTGGGTTGGAAGTTGGGCGAAGTGCGAAGACTTTCAAGTTTAGTCTTTTCTTCACTGCTCACTTTCTTAGGTGTCCATACATTTATATAGACAAGTTGGTCGCCCATTCCATAGCCATTTATGTCTTTCAGGCCTTTTCCACGTAAGCGCAAAATCTTGCCGCTTTGCGTCCCCGGGTCGATTTTGATACGAACTTTTCCACCTATGGAAGGCACCTCTACCGAGGTTCCGAGAACGGCATCAATAAAACTGACATGAAGGTCATAAACTAAATTATTACCATCTCTTTTCAGTTCTTTATCTTCTGTCTCTTCTACTAAAATCAGCAAATCTCCCGCTATTCCACCTCCAGGGGCTTCATTTCCTTTGCCCGACATAGACAATTGCATCCCATCACTTACTCCAGCAGGGATTTTTACCGTGATCAAATCTTCTTTTGAAACTAAGCCTGAATTGTCTACTCCAGGGGGGCGTTTATCGATGGTTTGACCTGCACCGCTGCACGTGGAGCAAGTGCTGGCAGAAACCATCTGGCCAAGCATCGTATTTACTACTTTTCTTACCTGACCGGTGCCTTGGCAGTTAGGGCAATTTTTAAAGGTTACCCCTTCAGCTCTTGTCAGTCGGTTAACTTTGATTTTTTTTTCAGCGCCATTAGCAATTTCTTCTAATGTCATCTTAAGCTTGATGCGCAAGTTAGACCCCTTGCGTTGCCTCGAGCGACTCCCGCCCCCACCAAAAAAGCTATCAAAAGGACTGCCCCCCCCGCCTCCAAAAATATCTCCAAATTGACTGAAGATATCTTCCATATTCATTTCATGGGAACTATATCCCCCCCCTCCTGGTCTGCTGTGTCCAAAGCGGTCGTATTGACTGCGTTTGGTTTCATCGCTTAATACTTCGTAGGCTTCAGCTGCTTCTTTAAATTTTTCCTCGGCTTCTTTATTATCGGGATTTTTATCTGGATGAAATTGAATAGCAGTTTTGCGATATGCTTTTTTAATTTCTTCTGCTGTCGCTCCCTTACTTAATCCTAATATTTCGTAAAAATCTCTTTTAGCCATTTGTTTACTTTTCGGATGCTTATAAATATAATCTAAGTATTAATTGAAATGGGAGGAGCGCATCGTCTACTTCCCTTGTCTTAACTTCCCACGACTACTTTCGCAAAACGAATTACTTTTTCGTTCAACAAATAACCTTTTTCTACAACATCGATCACTTTGCCCTTTAATTTTTCAGTAGGTGCGGGTATTTGTGTAATGGCTTCGTGGATGTCCGGATTAAATTCAACATCTTTTCCGGCCACCATTTCTTTGACGTTATACTGATCTAATATTTTTTTGAATTTATTTTGAATAAGATAGAAACCTTCTGCCTCTTTATCATTCTTATCTCTAAATGATTTTTCGGCTCGCTCAAAGTCATCCGTGACAGGTAGCAATGCTTTCAATAAATCCTCATTAGCTGATTGAATCATTTCCAACTTCTCTTTGGCTGATCTCCTACGGTAGTTATCAAACTCAGCATACAGACGAACATACTTGTCTTTAGCTTCTGCCAATTCGTCTTGGATCTTCTTTAACGGGTCAATTTGAGTTTCTTTTTTTTCAGGTTCAGAAGACTCAGGACTTTGGCCTATAGGTGTTTCCGTTGCCAAATCATCATGCTTTTCCAACTCTGATTCGGGGTGAACTGTATTTTCCATTATTAGCTTTTAAATAAGGCCCAAAAGGGCAAGAATATTGCCAATTGCTTTTTTGTGTCAAGATGTCGGCTTTTGTTAGTGCAAATTTTTCCAAATCAAGTCTTTTAACTCTACGATTCCTTGATTGGTTAAGGAGGAGATAAAAACGAAGGGGATTCCTTTTGGTGCTTCTTTTTGAATGGCCTGTTTCAACTCTTCATCCAACAAATCGGATTTGGTGATGGCAAGTAGTCGCTTTTTATCCAATAGTTCAGGATTGTACTTTTTCAATTCGTTTAATAAAATTTCGAATTCCTGTTTGATATCCTTCGCATCAGCAGGCACCATGAACAACAACAAAGAGTTTCGTTCAATGTGTTTTAAGAAACGAATACCTAATCCTTTTCCTTCTGCTGCACCTTCAATAATTCCAGGAATATCTGCCATCACAAAGGAAAGGCTATCGCGGTAAGCAACTACCCCTAAGTTAGGAGTAAGGGTTGTGAAAGCATAGTCAGCTATTTTTGGTTTGGCAGCTGATACAACAGACAATAACGTAGATTTTCCAGCGTTTGGAAAGCCTACCAAACCGACATCCGCGAGCAATCTTAATTCTAGGATAATCCACTCATCCCGTCCAGGCTCACCTGTTTGTGCATGTTGTGGAGCTTGGTTAGTAGGAGTTGCAAAATGTGAATTGCCCTTACCTCCACGTCCTCCGGGTGAAAGAATAATCTCTTGCCCATCTTCCGTAATTTCGCAAATCAATTCCCCGGTTTCAAAACGCTTGGCGGTTGTACCAAGGGGCACATCTAAAATTTGATCTTTACCAAATGCCCCCGTACAATTTTGTCCTTGCCCCCCCTCACCGTTTTCTGCAAAAACATGCTTTCGATACTTCAAATGAAGTAACGTCCACATCTGAGCGTTACCCCTCAAAATTACATGCCCACCTCGTCCTCCGTCTCCACCGTCTGGCCCCCCTTTATCAATAAACTTTTCCTGATGAAAATGTCTACTTCCTGCACCCCCGTGTCCGGAGCGGGAATTAAATTTTACATAATCGATGAAATTGACGCTGGACATTTTTAACTTCTTGGTAAGAATTATATTTTCAGGGTAATAGTTAGTCTTCGTTCTGTAATTTATTTATCGATTGACTTACAGATATTGGTAAAAATGGTGTCTACATCTCCAATGCCGTGTACGCTATTAAGCCTTCCTTGTTTTTCGTAATAAGGGAGAACGTGAATGGTCTTTGTAAAATATTCTGTAATCCTTTTATTTAATTTTTCTTCTTCATCATCCGCCCGATTTTCCGTAGTTCTTCGTTTTGCGATACGTGTGCGAACCTCCGTTTCATTTACTTCTAATGCCACTACGAAATGAATAGCGGTTCCATTTTCAAGCATAAATTTATCCAGTGCCTCTGCTTGTGGTACTGTGCGAGGGAATCCATCAAATAAAAAACCCTTGGCATTCGGGTTTTTATCTAATTCTTCTTTGAGCATAGAAATGGTGATCTCGTCAGGCACTAAAGCTCCGCTATTCATGATCTCTTTCACTTTTTTACCAAGCGGTGTTTCATTTTTGGTATGCCATCTAAATAAGTCTCCTGTGGAGATATGAACAAAGCTATATTTCTGGATCAACTTCTCACTTTGAGTGCCTTTGCCGGCTCCAGGTGGACCAAAGAGTACTAGATTCTTCATTTTTCTCTTCGTTTAGGTTTTAGAAAAGTTAGGCAAGATAACAATCAATTGATGAATTAGCCAATGTGCCTAATCATGGGTTCATATTCCTACCGGCTGGAAATTGAATTACGCTACAGTGTGGATTACGAATAGAAAATGAAGCGCTAATTGTTAGCCGACCATCCTTAATTTAGGATGGTCATATTGATTTATAGATGTCTTTGAGGTTTCTTCCCAATCCATCATAGTCCATTCCATATCCAAGAACAAATTCATGATCGAGGTCAAAGCCAACATACTTTACATCAATATTTTTATCGCGCGCGGGCTGTTTACGCAATAACACAATGGCTTCTACGGATTTTGCACCGAGTGCACGTAATTCTTCAATTATCTTTTGAACAGTTAGGCCTGTATCTAAAATATCTTCTACAATTAAGACGTCTTGGTTGAATAAACTTTCTTCATGTCCGATTAATGTCTTTAGTTGGCCGGTACTGGTGGTTCCTGAGTAAGATGAAATTTTCACGAACGAAACGCGACAGGTAATTTTAATTTCCTTCATTAAATCTGAAGCGAACATAAAGGATCCGTTTAGAATAGGTAAAAGGATCGGTGTTTTATCTTTGTAGTCATTATTGATATGATGGGCTAATTCTGCCACCTTCTCATCAATTTTTGAAGAAGCAATAAATTTTTTGAATTCGAGATCTTTTATTTTCATAGCCAACTATAACAGCAGCAAATATAGTCTACAAAATTGAAGTGAAAACTTCTTGCGCAAAGATGTACTATGCTGATTCGTGCTTCACTCGATTGAAACTATACAACTTGGATGATGTAACGCTTTCAAATAATTTACAACAAGTCCTAGAATACTTATAGAGGTCCTTATTCTTGTTTAGTAACTATCATCAAGCGCAAAAAGATTTTTACGCTCTTTCCATTTTCCTCGAGTGAAATCCGGAAAATCAATGCTGGCACCATTTTGTTGAATGGACGTTTCTGACAAAGGAGTGATTGCACTCCACGTTACGGCATCGTATACATCTTGTGGTGGTGTAATTTTTCTTTTTACAGACTCTACAAAGGCATTGAAAACAAACCAATCCATACCTCCGTGTCCGGCACCAGCGGCATCATTACCATATTTTTTCCACAGGGGATGATCGTACTTATCCAACCAGGTTTTAGCATCTTCCCATCGATGCGACTCTTTGCTTTGACCTTCAATATAAATTGATTTATTTAAATCCATCCAAATTCCTTTTGTTCCTTGCACCCTAAAACCGATGGAGTAGGGACGAGGCAGATTGGTATCGTGTTGCAATAAAATGGATTCCTCATTGGCAGTATGAATCATGGTAGTAACAACATCACCCAACTTGAATTTTATATTAGCATTGGGATGATTTTCTCCACCTACTTTGAGTATGTGTTCATGAAGTCCGCGCGCCTTGGTAGAATACGATACGAGTTGAGTGAAACGATTACCTCTGTTAATGTTTGTCATCATAGCGATTGGTCCAATCCCATGCGTGGGGTAGAGATCTCCATTGCGATCTACAGAATGTTGCGTTCTCCATTGAGCTTCTGAAAATCCTTTTGCTCCAAATTCGGCTCCACCTCCATATGGATTGGTGCCATTATTGAATTTTACTTCACGCAAATCGTGCTGATAGCCTCCTTGCAAATGGATCAATTCACCGAAAATATTTTGACGCACCATATTCATTACGGCCATTACATCGCGTCTATAACAAACATTCTCTAACATCATCAAAGGCATCCCAGTTTTTTCGGAAGTATCCACGAGTTGCCAACATTCATCTATCGTCATGCCGGTGATCACTTCACATCCTACATACTTCCTGGCATTCATAGCATCTAAACACATCGCGGTATGCCACTCCCAAGGTGTGGCAATGATTACAGCGTCAATATCTTTTCTATCCAACAGCTTTTTATAACCGGTTGTGCCCTCCAAAATGATCTGCGGTTTTGGTTTGCCAGCTTTCGAGACTAACTGCAAACTCATATCGATCATTCGCTGTTGAACATCACATAAGGCAACGACTTCCACATCATTGCGTGAAAGTGCTAACTCCAAATGACTTTGACCACGAAGGCCAACTCCAATAAAACCAAGACGAACTTTCGTGTTATCTTCTCTGGAGAAAGAGGGACTTGATAGAATACTAGCTCCTAAAGTTGCGACAGCAGTCGTTTTGATGAAATCTCTTCGGGTCGTGGTCATAGTTCTTTCATTAAAATTTTATACAAGCTAATCATACTTTCAATATCCTTCTTATGAACTTTTTCATTGGGGGTATGTGGATTTAGTTCAGGAGCGCCAACAAAACACCAGTCTATTGGGTAGGGACTTCTTTGTATTTCGCCTCCATCGCTAGAGCCCATTCCTTCAACCTCTAATTGATAATCAATTTTATTTTTTTCAGCGATATCGATGATTTTATTGACATAGCTTCTACGGGGAATGTTTTTATCTCGAAGAGAAATGGCAACGCCTTTACCGTGCTCCACACCTTCTGTAATCCAGGTTATATCTGATATTAAAGCCTGCCTCACACCCCATTTTTTATAAATATATTCAGTCAGATATCCAACCGATCCGCCTCCATGTTCTTCCCAGCAACCAAATACGATTACTCCGTCTTTCAATGTTTCGGCTACTTTTAATGCATTATAAATACCAAGGCGATTATCTAAATAGGCAGACTCAATAAAAGACTTTGTTTCCCGAAAATGAATTTTATAGGTAAGCGTTGTTCCTCGTTCAATTTGTCTTCCAAATTTATAGAACCCATGATTTTCTTTATCAAACTCCAATTCGCATTCAATGGGACCTAGTCTATCATGTCCTACCAGTTTTGTTCCCATCTCTGCATCGGGGCTTCCAATACTAACGAGCTGATTAAAATAGCGAACTGTAAAGCCAATGCTGTCCATGTGGGCAAAAATGGCACTACGCGGATTGCCAAATTTAAGAATCAGACAATCCTGAAATTCCTCCCCTTCCACAATGCTTGGTTTTGTCTTCCATAGCTTCTTATGCTTCTTTATATAATCGATTAAGAAATCCTTCATTGGCTTTTCATGACCTGATGGGGCAATGATTTCACAGAGTTGCTTGAGTAATTTCCAATCTTGCGTGTCGATTGGGGCTTTAGAATCAGATTTTATTTTTTTCTTTGTCATAATCTGCAACTTTATCTTAAATTTTGGTCAGATAAAAATGAAATTATGGATGTGTTTGTTCTAAACCAACAGAATTCGATTGCCAATCATTTTTTGGCTGAGTTGCGGGATTGTAAGCATCAAGGGGATCGGATGCGTTTTCGCAATAACATGATTCGGCTGGGTGAAATAATGGCCTATGAGATTTCTAAAATGATGATTTATTCTCCTATCTCTATCCAAACGCCACTAAAGGAAACATCAATTTCAGTATTGAAGGAATCTCCAGTGTTAATCACGGTATTACGGGCCGGGTTGCCCTATTTCCAAGGTTTTTTAAATTATTTTGACCGTTCTGATGCCGGATTCATTGGAGCCTATCGCAAAGAAGGACAAGTAGAGGTTACCGTTCAATTGGATTATCTGGCTACTCCTTCCTTACAAGATAAGCAAGTGATTTTGATAGATCCTATGCTCGCGACAGGTAATTCTTTTATCCGTTCTATTACCGAACTGGTAAAACGTGGACGCCCTGCGCATATTTACATAGCTGCATTAGTAGCGGCCCCAGAAGGAATAAAAAATTTAATGGAACATTTAGAAGTTCCGTATTCCTTGTTTACAATATCGATCGATGAAAAATTAAATGATGAATCGTACATTGTTCCTGGATTAGGAGATGCCGGTGATTTAAGTTTTGGAGTAAAGTGTTGATAGGCAAATAAAATGCTTGAAGAAATTTTAAAAGCAATTCCGGTTATACTAGTGAGTTGCCTCAAATTCATACTGGGTCCATTAGAAGGATATGCTTTAAAGTTGCACCCGGTAACAACTGCATTGTCTACTATTGTAGGAATGATGCTAAGCGTGACGACATTTACATATTTTGGCAATTGGATTAAAGCACGCTTTTTCAAAAGCCTTTTAAGTGATCAATATAAACCATCTACGGGCCGAAGAAAGTTTTTAATTCTTGTCAAGAGATATGGGTTGGGTGGTGTGGCATTTTTTACACCACTCATTTTGACCCCGATAGGAGGCACTTTACTAGCAGTCAGCATGGGCAAGCCCCGTGAAAAAATACTGTTATTTATGTTGATCAGTGCTACCGCATGGTCAATTCTATTTACTTTTTCCATCTATGCGTTTGGGCGTGCTGTATTACCCAATTTTATAAAATAGAAGTTTGTTAAATTAAAGAAGATGGCATACTAAAATGTATCCAGATTGATAAATTCCTATTCATTTGGCCGACAACTTTATTATTCTAATTTTGTAAACTAACCTAAAATTTTATGAGTGTCCTCGTCAATAAGAACTCGCGTGTAATCGTGCAAGGATTCACCGGCTCTGAAGGATCTTTCCACGCTGGTCAAATGATTGAATACGGCACCAATGTAGTAGGCGGTGTTACACCTGGTAAAGGTGGACAAGTGCATTTGGGCCGTCCGGTTTTTAATACAGTCAAAGAGGCAGTCGAAAAAACAGGAGCAGATGTTTCGATCATATTTGTTCCGCCATCCTTTGCCGCAGATTCAATTATGGAGGCAGCAGAAGGTGGCATAAAGGTTATTGTAGCGATTACGGAAGGCATCCCTGTGAAGGATATGATGATTGCCAAGCAATATGTAAAAGATAGAAAAGTAACATTGGTTGGCCCAAATTGCCCCGGGGTTATTACACCAGGAGAAGCAAAGGTTGGTATTATGCCGGGGTTCGTATTTAAGAAAGGAAAGATAGGAATTGTGTCTAAATCAGGTACCCTAACCTACGAAGCGGCTGATCAAATTGTGAAGGCCGGGTTAGGCATCAGTACTGCCATCGGCATTGGAGGTGATCCAATCATTGGATTACCTACTAAAGAGGCAGTTGAATTACTTATGAACGACCCTGAAACGGAAGCCATCGTGATGATAGGAGAAATCGGTGGAAGTTACGAACCGGTCGCAGCAAGGTGGATCAAAGAGAATGGAAACAAAAAACCTGTCGTTGGTTTTATTGCAGGTCAGACAGCACCCCCAGGTCGCAGGATGGGGCACGCAGGTGCAATTATTGGTGGAGCTGAAGATACTGCGGATGCAAAAATGAAAATTATGCGTGAATGCGGAATCTTTGTGGTGGATTCTCCTGCTTTGATAGGAGATACCATGTTGAAAGCGTTGGGAAGATAGTTTTAACTAATCTTAGAACGCTGCTCTAAATTCTTTTTCAAGATATGAATTAAGACCCTCCAGACTGCTAAAGGTTCCGAGGCTTTCTGCAGGCTCATCCATACAATCGTTTTTATAAGTTACTTCTACGAAGAAATCCTTTAACATATAAAGAAAAACCTTGCGTTTGTTACGCACGCGAGTCCCTAGCATGATTCCGTGTTCACGTAAGTAATTCAGTTTTTTAGATTCTGAGAAATGCTTGAAAAATAGTTTGAACAGCATAAAATTGTTTTACTTTTTGTATTGATACGACAAAGAACGTAGGAGTAATCGGGTTTGAAAAATAGGGCCTTTGAAAGGCTGCTTAGATATGAAGCGGAATAATACTGTGAGGATTTATAAATGCACCAATCGACCAGAAACTTACTTGAATAATCAAGTAACAGAAGCTATTTTCTTTCTAAAAACGCAGTTATTGACGAAGTATTACTCCAATTAGTTAAAAATATTGCGAGCATGCACAAACCTGATCCCGTGTCAATTCACACTTTTCTATAAAAGCTCGTTAGCCAAATTAGCCAGTTCTGACCGCTCACCTTTCTCTAATGTAATGTGAGCGTATAATTCATGATCTTTTAACCGATCAATAATATATGACAATCCATTGCTTTGAGAGTCTAAGTAGGGTGTATCAATCTGATGGATGTCACCTGTAAAAATGATCTTGGTATTTTCTCCGGCTCTCGTGATGATAGTTTTTACTTCGTGGGGAGTTAGGTTTTGGGCCTCATCAACAATGAAAATAATATTGGAAAGGCTTCTACCTCGAATATACGCCAATGGAGTGATTACCAATTTTTCATTCTGAACCATCTCCGTGATCTTTGCATATTCTTTATCGCTTTCACTGTATTGGTTTTGGATGAACTTTAGATTATCCCAAAGCGGCTCCATATAGGGATTCAATTTAGATTTGATATCTCCGGGCAAGTAGCCGATGTCTTTGTTACTTAAGGGGACAATAGGACGAGCCAGATAAATTTGTTTATACTCTCGTTTTAGCTCTAACGCTGCAGCCAATGCAATAAGTGTTTTACCGGTTCCGGCTACGCCTTGCATCGAAACCAATTTGATCTCAGGTTTTAGTACCGCATGTATGGCAAAAGCCTGTTCTGCGTTTCGAGGTTTGATGCCATACGCATTTCTTTTTTCCACCTGTTCCACCATGCCATTGGCCGAGTTATAAAATGCCAAGACGGACTTCTTTCCATTACGCAAAATATAGTAATGGTTTTTCATTGGCTTTTGTTTGCCCAATACTTCTTCTGGAGGGCAATAGCCTTTTTCATAGATCAAATCGATGGCATCGGAAGTAGCGTTATCTACGATGGTGCGACCTGTGTGGAGAGAACTAATATTCTGGATTTTTCCGGTGGTATAGTCCTCAGCTGTTAATCCGAGTGCTTTCGCTTTCAGGCGAAGATTAATGTCCTTCGAAACAAGAATTACTTTACGCCCCTTTTCTTCCTTTTGCAACAGCAGCGCTGAATTGAGAATCCGGTGATCTGCTTTATCTTCATTAAATACTTTGTTAGCATCTGTCAATCCGTTGCCCCCGGTATCCATCACCACCTTAAAATTGCCTTTGCCTTTGCCGTTAAGCGGATTCCATTGATGTAGCAAGTGGTCTTTCGCCAGCTTATCAATGAGGCGTATGAACTGACGCGCTTCAAAATTTTTGGTGTCATTGCCTTTTTTGAAGTTGTCTAGCTCTTCTAAAACAGTAATGGGTATGCCAATATCATGCTCATCAAAATTAAGGATGCTGTTATGTTCAAAAATGATGACAGAAGTATCCAGAACGAATATTTTTTTTGCTGCCTTACCGGCAGGTTGGTCTTTGTCTTTTTTTAGTTTGCTCATGGGAGTAGAATCCAGAAGGGTTAATTAAATACACTTTTTGTAATTATATGTTTATTATTTCTTGATGATTACCTGTTTCCTTATTACGGTATCTTTGTAAATCAGATTCAAATAATAAATATCTGATGGAAAGCCATCTGTTGGGATATTGATTATTTTGTCTGACGACTGTATTAAAAATACTTTTCTTGAAAATTTATCCGACAAGGACAACTCATAAAGATGGTCTAATGTATTGCTCAACAAAGTGGTGGAAAGACTATCTGTGATCTGAATATTTAATGAAGAATTCGCGGGATTTGGGAAAATAGCAACCCTTACCTGATTGCCGCCACCAACTACATTATTAATGGTTAAGTTGTTTGTCCAACTCAATCCGCAATTATTATTAGCTCTGCATAGCAAACTATATGTTCCTTCTGTGAAGGAAGTTTGAATTGAGATGGCAGGTGCAATAGTTGTTTTCCCACCAATAGCTATAAAACCTGATGGTGTCTGCCATGTATAAGAACTGGCGCCTTGAACAGCATCAACATTAAAATTATAGACTGCGCCTCCGGAGTTGGTTTCAACAGGATTAATGCCTCTCATACCTGGAAGCCAAATAAGGGTACTGTTATCAGCCAAAGGCAAGCCAACCCAAACATTAAGCGTAATAGGAGGGGAGTTGCCACATGATCCATTAATAATTGCAGTAATTGTAACTGGTCCACTAAAATTACTTGAGGCTGTGGCCACTCCTGTACTAGAATTAATGGAAAGTCCAGTTGGGTTGCTAGAAGCCCAGGTCACATTACCAGAAAATATAGAATTACTTACGGGACCAGCCAACATACTATTGTCATTTATAATTTTGAAAGCACCAGTACCACAAATGGGTGAGGGCCCCTTTATTATGGCTATAGTAGCTGCATTTTGTGGCCAATCCCTTGCTGCTTTAACAGTCTCCACTGCATCCAATCTTCCAGAACCTGAGGTACTAACATATGTTGCATTTCCTGGGAATAGTGTTGTGTTATTTACTGATTTATTTACTGTAGACTTTAAAATAAATTCAATCTCAGCTGGATTTAAACAATTTTTGATGGCTAACATTAATGCAATCGTGCCTGAAACTAATGGCGCTGATGCTGAAGTACCAGCAAAAGTAGAGTAGGAATTATTGTCAAAAGTTGTCCAAGTTGACCAACCCGGAGCTGTTAAGTCCACTTTATTATTAAATGTGAAATGCATACCATTTGTGAAATATGAATCTGCTAAATCTGTACCAGAAACCGAAATAACATTGTCATATGAAGCAGGATACCCATACCCATATCCATCACAACTTGCCCCAGCATTTCCATTTCCTGCGCTGGCAACGACAACGGTTCCATTTGTTGTAATCATGTTTATAATATCTTGTTCATATTGAGCGAATGAACAATTTCCAGTTAAGAAACTACAGTTAATTACTTTAGCACCATTAAGTGAAGCATGCATCATTTTGTTGAATGGGTTATAAAAGAGATAAAGCATGAGTTTGCTATTGAATCCAATGCTGCTTACGCCAATGCCATTGTCAGTTTGTGCTGCAGCTAATCCAGCAACAGGTAACCCATGGCTTAAACCAACGCCTCCATAACTAACACTGCCGTCCTGATAAACAATTTGATTTGCAAGATCTGGATGAGAAACATCATAACCATTGTCAATTATTGCTATTTTTATTGATGCACTGCCTTTAGTAACATCCCACGCTTCTGTTGCATTAATCTTGTTGAGCGCTAGTACCGCCAGCCCTCCCTGTATCGATAAATCATTGGGGGTAAAAAGTAAGATAGGGTCTTTTTCTTCGTCAATAAAATCAAAATATTGCTCTTCTTTAAGTTTATTAAGAATATCTATATCAGTATTTTCAAATGTAAAACGATACATCTCAGAAACTCTTTTGCTTAAAGGGTGATTAAATCTATTTGCCAAAGGGAAAGCCTGCTCAAAAGCCATTATTTTATGTTTTTCAAAAAATGTATTCATTACATTGTCATTAAAAGCAACTTTGATATAATTTCCACTTTTTTGAATAGTGTGAGTTAATTGTTTGTCATTTAACCTAACTATAATTTTTTTCTGACTAATTCCGGGCTTAGCTAGTGTTGTCAAAGAGAACATTATTAAGAATAGATGTTTCATTTTGTATAAAATTTAATTGTCGAGTTAGCTATTGGATTAGTAACATAAAGTTGGTTTTTGTTTATATTATAATTTAGTATGGAACTTCCTGACATTAGAGAAAGAGCATCTATGAATGCCCTTTCAAAGATAACTTGTGTTTCCGTTCCAATAAAAAGACCCAATCCTGCATTAGAGAATGAAATTGAATTTGTCGTGTGGGTAAAACTACCCGCAATAAAATTCTTAGACATGAATCCATCAAAGTTTCCATCAGTATGGAATATCAGTTCAGAATACCCTTCACATGGCGGTTTATATGTAACACCATTTGTTTGAATATACGCAACTTTCCACTTCACATCCAGTAATGTAAATTGCTGGTTCAGTTCAAGGA
The DNA here is from genome assembly GCA_031430395.1 of Cyclobacteriaceae bacterium. Classification (GTDB taxonomy): domain Bacteria; phylum Bacteroidota; class Bacteroidia; order Cytophagales; family Cyclobacteriaceae; genus ELB16-189. The sequence goes on along the minus strand of JANPBK010000235.1, from coordinate 35,408 downwards.
TTTCTCTAGTACAGTTTTCAACAATTTCGTATTTTTCTAATTGAATAAAATCATTATCATCAGCACATGCTTTTACAATCCGGCCATCAACTTTTATTATCTTGGAATTTTCTATTGATAGAGAACCTACTGTACAAAATGGGTAAGTGTTCATTGATTTTAAAGTAGTAGAATCATATTGTATTAATCTCATTCCATATGGAGTAAGTAAGTATCTAAAGTACAATCCTTTAAATTCAGATTGCCTATTTTTAGTTGTGCAATCATTACAGATACTTTCATTTTTCTCACAAGAGATTATTATTAATGAGCATAGAATCACTATAATCAATAAAGAGCCTATGTAAGATTTCATATTTATTTAATTCAACAAGAATAAATATAACTTAAGATGATTTTCATTAAGTTAAATATTACCATCAATAATAAAAATCGCGGAGATACGTTTCTCACAAGGGTATTAAAAGACCTTGCAAGTTTGAAACGTTTCTTCGCGACATTTATTCAATAACATAAACTAAAGCAAGAGGAAGGAGAAAAGCAAAACTTTAGGTTGATCTTTTTATGAATGTAATGGTCACTGTCAAGTTCGGGAATAGATATCACCTTTTTCTGTTGCCTCTATTTTTAAAACATTCGCCAAAACGAGTAGAATCAATTTGCGAGAGGCTTTGAATCGGTTCAGCCCAGAGAGTTCACGAAATTGAAGGAATGTGATTGCTTTATTATTACTTAGATATTTCATCAGCAGGTTTTCGTCCTCACCATAGGTAAAGCGAATGTCCTTTCTCTTTCTGGTTCTACGTATAATCTCAGCCATTTCATCGCTGGCCTTAATACTCATGTCTTTCATTCTTACATACGATTCAGAATGGCCATTATCTAAAACCAAGAAATGAGGTCTCTTTTCGCTTTGTGGAATATCATAGCGAACAATGAACTTATTTTCAGAAAGGGCGATAACAGATTCATTGTAAAGCAATGGGGGCCGACAGTATTTTAGGATCGCTTCATCGATACCGATGGCCTCTTCTTCCGGGTATTTTACACCCGGCAAACTGCCGTCATCGTCAACGCCCACTAATAAAGTGCCTCCATGGGTATTGGCAAAAGCAATCAATTCCCTTACTGTTTTTTCGGGATAAGTTGCTTTTCGCTTGAATTCTAATTGTACGCCTTCTCCTTGTGAGACTAATTTCCGGAGCTCGTACGTTTGATCTTCGTTAACGATTGCCGCTTCCGAAAGCTTCATCATCCTCTGCTTCATCGTCTTCTGGTTTTGGCAAGCTAAACATGCTGCTTAATAGATCTTTAAATTGATGGCCAGCTGTTAAATGGTGTTTGCTGATCATACTGTATTCGGCTAAACCGTGTAATGCAAACTCCATCAGAAATAGCTTCATGGTAGCCTCCTGACCTTTGTGGAACTCGTTGATTAAATCATTGAGTCCGGGTACTCCTTTCAATGTTTTTTCAAACTCCACGTTGCTCATATCATGGAAGAGGTCAACAGTATTGCCGTCACCAAACCAGTTGGTAATTTTTTTATAAGGGCTTTTTTCTTTTTGTTTTCTAAACTTATCCGGATCCGGAAAATAATTTAAGAATTGAGAGCGAATTGCTTTGCCCACTAAATTTTGAGCAACAATTCCGGGTCCTTCTTGCTGACCCTCATAAACTAATTCAACTTTTCCGGTGATGGAAGGGATGACGCCTATAAAATCAGCAATACGGATAGCGGTATTTTTTTCTTGATTGACTAAACTTCTTCGCTCGGCAGCGGCCACTAAACTTTCATAAGCCGAAATAGTGAGCCTGGCAGATACACCACTTTTTGCATCTACAAATTCGCTTTTGCGTGCTTCAATCGCAATTTGTTCTACCAAGTCTTTGGTGATCTCTGCACTGGAGACTAATTTCTTTTGTTCTTCACGAATGTTAGCTTCTTGTTGCGTGATCTTCTTACCAATATCTAATGTTTTTGGATAGTGTGTTATGATCTGACTATCGATGCGATCTTTTAATGGGGTGACGATGCTGCCTCGATTGGTGTAGTCTTCCGGGTTTGCTGTAAATACAAACTGAATATCCAATGGCAGGCGAAGTTTAAAACCTCGGATTTGAATGTCGCCTTCTTGTAATATATTGAAAAGAGCAACTTGGATACGTGCTTGTAAATCGGGCAACTCATTAATAACAAAAATACTTCGGTGTGAACGAGGAATTAATCCAAAGTGAATCACACGTTCATCTGAGTAGGGTAATTTCAAGGTGGCGGCCTTGATGGGATCCACATCTCCAATTAAATCAGCAATAGAAACATCGGGAGTGGCTAGTTTTTCGGTATAGCGATCGTCCCGATGAAGCCAACCAATCGGTGTGTTATCTCCCAGCTCATTTATTTTATCCCGCCCATAGCGGGAAATAGGATGAAGGGGGTCATCATTTAGTTCAGATCCTTCAATGACAGGAATAAATTCATCCAGCAAATGAACCATTAATCGAGCTAGGCGTGTTTTAGCCTGACCCCGTAACCCCAATAAATTAATATCATGGCCCGCTAATAGGGCTCGCTCCAAATCGGGTATCACTGTCTCTTCATATCCCCAAATACCCTCAAAAACATTCTCCTTATTCTTTAATTTCAATATCAAATTGGCTCGAAGTTCATCTTTGATTGTTTTGTACTTAAACCCAGCTGATTTAAGTTGAGCAAGTGTTTTAATGTTTTTATGGTCTTTCATTTTTTTAGATAATCGGATTTGGTTTTATACAGATCTTAAATTGGTATATTTTAATAACCTATTTCGATCAACGATTTTATAAATTCTTTGTTCGGTTTCGTTTAAAGTCTTCAAAGATCAGATTCCCCAATCCTTGTAAGCTGCTATAATAAGCATTTCCATTGTTGGCCTTGGTAAACTCACGTACAAAGGCTTTCAGATAAGGATCGGTTGCTATCATAAATGTGGTAACCGGTACTTTTATTTTTCGCAGCTGGGTAGCCAGATCCAATGTCTTATTGAGGATTTTTTGATCCAGACCAAAACTGTTTTTATAATATTTTATTCCTTGTTTGATGCAGGTAGGTTTGCCATCCGTAATCATAAAAATTTGCTTGTTGGAATTCTTTCTCCTCCTGAGAATATCCATGGCGAGCTCCAATCCGGCTACCGTGTTGGTGTGATAGGGACCTACTTGTAGATAGGGAAGGTCTTTGATTTCAATTTGTTTAGCGTCATCTCCGAATACTAAAATATCAAGTGTGTCTTTCGGGTATTTCTTCGTAATTAATTCGGCCAAAGCCATGGCCACTTTTTTGGCTGGGGTAATACGATCTTCTCCATACAAAATCATCGAATGGGAGATATCAATCATAAGCACGGTGGAGGTCTGCGTTTTGAATTCATTCTCCATGACCTCCAAATCATCTTCGGTCATTTGAAATTCTTCAAGGCCGTGATTAATTTGTGCATTGCGCAAAGAATCAGTGATAGAAATTTGTTCTACGGAATCTCCAAATTGATAATCTCGCATGTCGGTAGTTGCCTCATCACCTCTGCCGCTGTGTGGAGTTTTGTGATCGCCACCTTTTGATTTCTTTAACTTGCCAAATATTTCTTCCAGTGCAGACTGCCTCAAATTTTGTTCGCCCTTTGGGTTCAGTTTAAACTTGCCATCCGGGCCGGTATCTGAAATGTATCCGTTCTTTTTAAGGTCTTCAATGAAATCACCAATGCCATATTTATCATTTGAAAGCCCATATTGCTTATCTACCTCGGTAAGCCATTCTAAAGCTTCGCCTACATTGCCAGCGGTTATTAAAACCAACTGCATAAAAACTTTTAGCAACCGTTCAAAGTCACTTTTTTCGCTTTCAGGAGGTGGGGTATATTTAGAGAATCGATGACCGAGCATATAAGAACCAATAGTTAGCGGCTAAATAACCAAATAATCGTGCAATCTGTTTCCAAAGCAACTAAACTTTATTGTGCTACGTGGTTCAACAGGTAAATTTGTCGGTTTATGGAACTCATGTAAGGATTTTAACGTTGATGACAATAATTAGGAAATAGATTCGTCTACTTTTGCAAAGCTTTAATCAAATAATTATGAAAAAATCAATCGTATTCTTTCTTTTAGTTACAATGGTGTTTGTATCGGCATGTAGTTCATATACTTGTCCTACCTATTCAAAATCACCACAAACTAAGTCAGTACAAGAATCCAGGATATAATTGTATCATATTTCTGATGTTTTGCCACCCTCGAGGTGGCTTTTCTGTTTTACTCCATTTCAGCAAGGCTTGGAATATGGCTTCATTCATAAATTACCGTATCTGTAATGCCAAAATGAAGAACTATTGCCGGGTAACGCAAAAGATATTTTGTGGCTCCCGAATGCTATTCTGTGAGTTTGACTCAGTTTATCCGATACCAGATAACTGAATAAAGCCCTAGTTTATTTTGTTTGAGTTAATGGAGCAATCTCCGTCACTCAATTTTAATTTCTTGTTAATGTTGGAATCATAAATTCAAGGTAAGTAGCGTCAAACAGACGATTTTACGGATGATTGTTCCAATATTTTCTCATAGTAGTTTTCATAGAGCGGTAAAATGTTCGAGATGTCAAATTCTTTGGCTCGTTTCAATGCATTCTCTTTAAATGTTGGCAAGTTATTCTTGTCCAAGACAAAGAGTGCCTTGCTAGTCATATCGTCAATGTCCCCTACATTACTCATAAAGCCAGTCACCCCTTGAATATTTAATTCAGGTAAGCCGCCCGTATTGGATGAGATAACAGGTACTTCGCAAGCCATCGCTTCCAGGGCGGCTAATCCGAAACTCTCTTTTTCAGAAGGCATTAAAAACAAGTCGGCAACAGACAATACTTCTTCTACGGCTTCTTGTTTACCCAAAAAACGGATGTCTTGGGCAATTCCTAATTCTTGCGCCTGTTTTTCTGCTTTCGCGCGCTCAGGGCCATCGCCAATCATCAGCAATTTCGCTGGAATTTCTTTATGAATATTGAAGAAAACATCGACTACATCTTTAATGCGTTTTACTTTGCGAAAGTTAGACGTGTGCACAATCAGTGATTCGCCATGTGGACAGATTGCTTTTTTGAAATGATCTTTTTTTTGTTTTTTAAATTTTTCTAAATCAATGAAGTTGGGAATTACTTCAATATCACGAGTGATTTTAAAAAACTCATAGGTCTCTTTTCGTAAATCTTCCGAAACAGAGGTAACTCCATCTGATTGATTAATACTGAAAGTGACTACGGGTTCATAGGAAGGGTCTTTGCCGACTAGTGTAATATCTGTTCCATGTAAAGTTGTGACGACCGGAATATAGATGCCTTCAGTTTTTAATATCTGCTTGGCCATATAAGCAGCCGAGGCATGTGGAATCGCGTAATGAACATGCAATAAATCCAGTTTCTCATTTTTAACCACACTTACCATTTTACTTGCTAATGCCAACTCTTAGGGAGAATATTCAAAAAGAGGGTATGAGCGGAAATCTACTTCGTGATAAAAGAGATTTTCATTCAAAAAATCCAAACGACTGGGTTGGCTATAGGTAATAAAGTGGACTTCATGGCCCTCTTTGGCAAGCGCTTTTCCCAATTCTGTCGCTACTACGCCACTTCCCCCAAAGGTAGGATAACAAACGATGCCTATTTTCATTGTTTTCATTTCTGATTGTTTACGTTCAACCGATTTTGAACCTATAAAGTTTCGAATAATAGCTGGTAATTCGATGCTTAATTTTGGCAATGGTTAAAAATCGATTGATAGATCACATCTTGTATACGTGGACGGATGTTCGCATTTAATATTTTATTGTTATTCATATCAGGATATACTCGATTTGATAGAAATACATAGACCAGGTTAAATTCAGGATCAACCCAAATACAAGTACCTGTAAAACCAGTATGTCCAAATGTTTTTGAGGAAGCATAAATGGAAGTGGGACCTGCTGGGTCACTGGGTACGGGCTTGTCCCATCCTAAGCCTCTTCTGCTATTTTCATATTGTTTTTCAGTAAACAGTGTTAATGTTTGAGGCTTAAAATAAGAATGACCGCCATAGGCTCCTTTTCTCAACCACATTTGTCCCAACTTGGCCAAATCATTAGCTGAACTGAACAACCCTGCGTGACCTGCGATACCTCCGTGCATGGCCGCTCCCTGATCATGTACATATCCTGTCAATAGTTTTTTTCTGAACAATTTATCATCTTCTGTAGGCGCAATTTGAGAAGCGGGGAATTTATTGCGAGGCAGATAGCCCATCGTATAAGCTCCTATTGGCTCATAAATATTTTGCTCCAAGAATTCTTCGATGGGTTGGTTTAGTATTTTTTCAGCCAAATGCTGAAGAATATAAAAACCCATGTCGCTATAGCGGTAGTCATAGACTGTCCGCGCTGGCTTTTCACGTACTTTTGCGTTAATGATCCAATTCCATAAACTATCTTTCATGGACTTAGCGGCAAACAAATCATCGGCTACCGGAAATGGATAATCTTCATTTTGAACAGTATTATAATATTCTTTTCTAAGACTTGAATCTGTTACAGTTTGAGACCAAAAGGGTAAGAATGGCCATAAGCCGGCTTGATGGGTAAGTATATCTTTAATGATAAAATCTTTTTTGTTGGACGCTTTAAGTTCTGGTAAGTAAAATGAAACCTTTTTATTGATATCAATCAATCCTCTTTCTTGCATGAACATGATCGTTTGTAAGGTGGCCGTTACTTTTGTAATGGATGCGAGATCGTAAATGGTTTCGTCAGTGACAGCGTTTTTCTTTTCATAAGTGAACCACCCCTCGGAATGTTCGAAGATAACTTTCCCATCTTTAGCTATGAGTACTTGACAGCCGGGAGTTGCGTTTATGTCTATGGATTCTCGCATAATAACTTTAATTTTCTCCAGTGTCTTACTATCCATGCCTGCTTCCTCAGGTATTGAATAAGAAAGGCGATCTAGTTTCTTGGTTTCAAATCCCTGTCCTTCTACCAATGAACCCGCGATGGTTAAAGGCAGCACTCCATGACTTGGAAGACCTCCAAAAATAATTTGAGCAGCATTCTTTTGAGATAGATCATCGTCAGCATATATCGCCAGAAGTGTGGGATGGTCTTCGAAAAATATTAAATCTTCAGGATCGCCAAACGCACAGATAATTACCTGATGTTGAGTTGAAATCTTTTTAATGATCCGGGCCATTTGTAATAAGATACCTTTTGCTGAAGGGTAAAGGGCAATAACGATTACATCTACTTCTTTTAATTTAGAGTCAAGGTGGGTGGTGTCCTTTAAAACGTTAACTGATATTTTTTGAAAGTTGGCATATTTCGATAAATAGTGATTGAATTCGTTGGCTTCAGCCTTACCTATGGATAGCGAAGCAAATTTTTTGTTTTCTAAAGAGGAAAGCGGGATTAAGTTTGAGGAATTTTTTACTGCGGTAATGGCGGCTTGTGTTACTGCGTTTTGAAGAAGCAGGGACTTAGAACTATTCAGTTTTCTCCACAGGTTATCCGTATCGATACTTTTTTTAGTATTCAATCCGGCATCGAATTTTGCACCTAATATTTTTTTTACGGAAGTGCCAAGTTGATCTTCAAGCTTTTTATCTTTCTTAATTGCTTTGGAAATCTTTCTGATGGAAGTGGATAGATTTGATGGATGGATGAGAATGTCGTTCCCAACAATGAATGCAAGCTTTTCGGTTTCTCCTTTTCTCGACTTGCGGGAAAGTCTCTTTAAGTAGGGAACTTCGGCCAAAGTGAGACCTTGATAGGGCAATTGATTTTTAATCACTTCTGAAAGGAATAATTCTGATATAGGAACGGGGACAGCTTTTTTCTTGCCAGCCAATACAAAATCAAGATGGGACGTAATGACTCCATCGATTCCTGCTTCCATTAATTTTTGATAAGGATAAAATCTGACGGTATCGATTTGATTTAGGTTGAAAATTGCGGAGCTATCTTTGATGGCAATGTGGTGATCCTTTTTTTGGTTGGCCAGATGTTTGGTTATTGCCAAGACTCCTGTACTTTTTAACCCCTTCATGAATTGAATGGATTTTTTTGTCACTCTTATTTTATTGTCACTAAAATACCGTAAGGTACTTGGGTATAAATCATCGCTTATGTCAATGTCCGCGTTGGGTGCTAGGTTCATATGCATCCCCATCGTATTCATTTGCAATCCAATTTCTTGTCCTAATTGAAAGAGCAGGCTGTCATTCAGAATGGCGCCAAGTTGCAAGGGTTTTGGAAAACGGATCGTACTATCCAATGTTTGACCCAACCCCCATTCAGCATTCATGGCAAAAAGCAAAGGAACCTTGGATTTTGACTGTAATTTATTTGTAAGTAATGCAAGGCTATAGGGCGTTCCTTGAGTTATTAAAACACTGCCTGGTTTGTATTTTTTTACCTGTTCAATAAAAAGTTCCTTTTCAGATTCATTGGCTTTAGTTGAAAGCGGGAGCATAAAAAGCTGCCCGATCTTATCCGGAATAGTTAATGAGGAATAAATGCTATCTACCCACTGCACTTTGCGATTTTGGGCAATGGCGCTATTTAGGTAGCTCCAGTGGATCAAAAACATTAGTAATATTTTTGATCCGCTGGAGTAGAAGTGACTCGTTACGTTAGTAATTGTTTTTTGGGCAGGTAAAACTTTTTTCCACATTTGGCCGTTTGGTTTTTGTAACTTTGCCGTTGCGAAGCTACTCGTCATTTCGTTTAAATGAAAAGACTATGAAGATAATCTCACTTTTTACCAAAGCACCTCAGTATCAGCGGTTCACTTATCGACCTCGCTACTATGATCCCTCCAAGGATGAAATGCTGGAACGGGAAGAACGCATTAAAAATGAAATTGCACGAGAACGCGGAACAGTAATAGATACTTCAGGTTATCGCTCGCGCATAGCGGGCTCTTTTCAGGCAGCCCGAAAGAGATCTAAGCCCACCGCTCAACCTAATGCTGTAATCATGCGATTGGGCGTATTGTTATTTATTACATTGTTAATTGTAGCATTTATGCAATGGGGTAAGCCCGCTCTTTATGGTGCAGTTATAGTCATCCCAATTTATCTGTATTTGAAGTTTAAGACCATCAAGAAGAAAAGTTGATGAGGCAGCGTAATTCATATTTTTTCCATCTGCAAGTTGCTGTGTGTACTTCACTATGGTATTTTCTACAATAATTCATGCCGGACATTATTCAACTGCTGCCAGATTCTATTGCCAACCAGATTGCCGCAGGCGAGGTAGTGCAGAGGCCCTCTTCAGCCGTCAAGGAGTTAATGGAGAATTCGATCGATGCAGGGGCCACAGAAATTAAGCTAATTGTCAAAGAAGCTGGTAAAATCTTGATCCAAGTGATTGATAATGGACAAGGCATGAGTGCGACAGACGCTCGCATGAGTCTCGAGCGTCATGCTACTTCTAAGATCCGAACAGCTGAGGATCTTTTCAAATTGCGCACAATGGGTTTTCGGGGTGAAGCATTAGCGTCTATTGCAGCTGTCTCTCAATTTGAAATGAAGACACGACAGGCACATGAAGATCTTGGCACGCTTCTTTTAGTAGAAGGATCCGAAGTAAAGAAGCAGGAAGCGGTTGCATGTGACAAGGGCACTACAATCAGTATTAAAAACTTGTTTTACAATATACCCGCGAGGAGGAACTTTCTAAAATCTAATGCGGTAGAGATGCGCCATGTGGTTGATGAGTTTCATCGATTGGCTTTGGCAAACCCGGAGATCGCATTTATACTGGTGCAAGGAGATGAAATAATTTATGAGTTATTTCCCGGTAAGTTAAGTCAACGCATTGTAGCTTTATTTGGAAAAGCGTATCAACAACAACTTGCTCCAGCAACTGAAGAAACCTCCATCGTAAAGATAACCGGATACGTTGGAAGACCTGAATCTGCCAGAAAGACTCGAGGAGAACAATTTCTATTCGTTAACCAACGATTTATTCGTAATAATTATCTTGGACATGCGGTAACCAATGCTTACGATGGACTACTTCCGGATAATAGCTTTCCATTCTACATATTATTTATTGAGATAGACCCCAAACACATAGATGTAAATGTGCATCCAACCAAAACAGAAATAAAATTCGATGATGAACGTGCTGTTTACGGGGTGGTATGGTCTGCAGTGAAGCAGGCCTTAGGCGTTCATCACCTGGCGCCTGCTCTCGATTTTCAAGCTGATGTGAACCTGACCAATAAATTGAATACACAATCGCTTACCAAAGAACAATATTTTGATGAGCAATTTACCTCTTCGTTAAATCGATCTAATCTTCAGAATTGGGAAAAAGTCTTTGAAAGTGAAAGTAATTCTCGATTATTCGACAAAGTAGAATCGCGTCCAACCATGGAAATTAGGTTTGAAAGTTCAATGAATAAGGCTGCCTCAACAGCTTCTGAAAGTGAAACAGGAATATTTCAATATCAATTAAAATATATTGTTAGAGCGGTGCGTACAGGGTTAATGATTATTGATCAACAAGCAGCGCATGAGCGGGTATTATTCGAGAAATTTAGTAACCAATTAAAAGGGACGCCTGGTAATAGTCAACAAAGTTTATTTCCTCAGACCGTCACTTTTAGTGCTTCTGATTTTGCACTCATCATGGAGATGGAAAAGGAAATACTGGGATTGGGTTTTCGATTTGAAGTTTTTGGCAAAAGCACCTTATTGATTTCAGGTATTCCTGCAGATGTAATTGGAAACGAACAAGAATTACTAGAGGGGCTATTGGAACAATTCAAGAGTAATCAATCCGAATTACAGCTGCCATTAAAGGAGAATCTGTCGCGTGCGTTCGCGAAGCGCATTGCCATTAAGGCTGGTCATAAAATGGAGGTAAATGAAATGAAAGGACTAGTAGAGCAATTGTTGGCTTGCGGCAATCCAAATTATACACCCGAAGGAAGGCCAACATTTTTTACGTTTGACTCGTCTAAGTTGGAAAGTTATTTTAATCGTTAAGAAGCAATCATGTTTAATATTACACCGCTAGTACGTACGATCATCATTATAAATGTGGTGATATTCTTGCTTCAACAATTTCTCAGCAGTTTAACAACTGTGGAAATGAATGGAATGGAGTATAGAATTGGGCTAAGTGAGCTAATTTCCTTATGGAACATTGGCCACCCACTTTTTAAGCCATATCAGTTTTTTACGTACATGTTTGCGCATGGTGGCTATGGTCATATCTTTTTCAATATGCTTGCCTTTGCATCATTTGCTCCGGTACTTGAAGGTTATTGGGGAGATAAAAAGTTTTTGCTGTTTTATATTGTGACCGGTATGGGGGCAGGTGTTATCTATGCGTTGACTAATTATTTCATGCCGGGTAATGCCGGTTCTATGCTGGGTGCATCCGGTGCTATCTATGGTATTTTGATGGCCTTTGGAATGTTGTTCCCTGATCTTGAATTAATGCTCTTATTCCCGCCTATTCCAATCAAAGCGAAGTATATGGTATTTATAATGGGGTTCATTACTTATGCCATGGATCGTTCAGGAACGGTCGCGCATGTGGCTCACTTTGGAGGAGCTTTTGTTGCGTTTTTATTAATAACGTATTGGCGTACACAGGGTAAGTAAAAACAAAGTAACTTTATAGAGTCAAATTCTGTTTATTGGTTAATTAAGAAGCTAATCAGTGTTAGAGGAATTTAAAAACGCATTTCAAAGGCCCAATAATGCTCATGCACAGTTGATCATCATTAACGTGGTGGTTTTTATTGTGCTGGGAGTTATCATGGTCATCTCAGAGATAACTGGCTTTACTTCATTTTTCAATGCGATTCACTATCAGTTTCAAATCCCGGCAAGATTAGGAGATTTTATCGCCAAGCCTTGGACAATAATCACGTATTCATTTGCTCATGACTTGACAGGAATTTTACACATCTTATTCAACATGCTTACCCTTTATTGGTTTGGTAAATTGTTTGTTGAGTATTTAGGTGGAGATAAACTTGTTGCCTTATATGTGTTGGGCGCAATTTCTGGCGGCATATTTTATCTCTTATCCTATAATCTCATTCCTTATTTTATTGAAAGAACAGTTGTGAATAATATTACCATGGTTGGAGCTTCTGCGAGTATCAATGCCATTGTGGTTGGAGCAGCTACGTTATTGCCTGACTATACTTTCTTCCTATTATTCTTTGGAGCCGTACGTATCAAATATATTGCAGCGATTATTGTCTTTCTTTCTTTTTTGGGAACGATTGGTTCTAACGCAGGTGGCAATATTGCACATTTAGGAGGAGCATTAATGGGGTACATCTATATCAAGCAAATGCAAGTTGGTGTCAACTGGGGTGGCTGGATCACCGCTATGATAGATTGGATAAAGGGTCTTTTTGTGTCTCGGCCTAAGGTTAAAGTGAGCTATCGGAAGGAAGAGACTAAAACCAAAAAGAGCACATCAGGACTTACCAAAGCCTCTCAAGAAGAGATTGACATTATTTTGGATAAAATTTCTGACCGAGGCTACGAAAGCTTGTCCAAAGATGAAAAGGAAAAACTTTTCAACGCAAGCAAAAAATAATTGTCCTATCCAATTGCCAGGCTAAGTAATTGCTTTTGCAATCGCGAAAGCTGCTGCCGCTGCTGCCGCACCAATTAAGGTCACACGCATTGCCCCCTTCAATAATGGCTGACCAGTAAGTTTGCTTTTCACCAATCCAAACACAACCAAACAGATTAGCGTAATAATACTTGAATAAATAAGTCCTTCTTGGGCGGTTTCGGTGAAGAAATAGGCACTAAGTGGAATAAGACCACCAATGATATAGCTGATGGCAATAATAAAAGCACTTTGATGGGCTCGGTTTTTATCTGGGCGCTCAAGACCTAACTCAAAGCGCATCATAAAATCAACCCATTCCTTTGGCTTCTTGGCCATTTCGCGAGCGATCTTCTCTTGTAATTCTTCATTAATACCGTATTGAGCAAAAATTTCTTTTGTTTCTTTTATTTCAATTTCATGTTTATGAACGATTTCGTCATACTCTCTTTTTTCTTCAGTGTCATAATGTTCAATTTCAGTTCGTCCTGCCAGGTAGCCCCCCAACCCCATCGCAATGGATCCTGCTGCTATCTCTGCTAATCCAGCAGTAATCACAATGTCAGTAGAATTGACGGCCCCGCTTAAGCCAGCTGCCAACGCAAATGGTACGGTGAGACCATCACTCATACCAATGACAAAGTCTCGCACCTTTTCGGAGCTTTCAAAATGTTCTTCCATGGCCTTTAAATTTTGTGAAAGTTACAAAAAAGAAAACCCTTGATTGTTTCAAGGGTTTTGCTTTAGAAACTAGTAGAACTAGTCAACTGTAATTGTATAGGTTCTTCGGAACGTGGTTACGGTAATTGTTTTATCACAAGTACCATCACCGTAGTCTACGGTTCTTTTGCGTTCACCAAACCCGCCTACCTTGGTGGTTTCAACCACACCGGATATTCTCGCAAAATTTCCAAGTTTTGCACAAGCAAAGTCAACGATCACCGGAGTAGTAATTTCATGTGTGAACGTGCGACCTGTTGAAGAGATGCCCGTAATAGATCCGGTAATTTTATATTTGTTATTTGTAGGATCATTGTCCCCTTTGCCACCAATCCATTCTCGAGTACGAGCGCCATTGAAAGTGATAGACTTACCATTTGGAAAAGTCACCTTTAGATCAGTTACTTTACGTGTTGATTGCAAATTGCCTGCAGGATTAATGGAAATGTCACGAAGTTCAATGGTCCCCTCCACACTCTTGTTATTGACTTTATAATTTTCAAAAGTGATAATTCGATTTGCAAGGCTATCTCCAATGGTGGTGGTGTAGGCTATTAAAATCTTACCACTTCGTGTACGACCATACGCGCCTATACAACCTGTTCCAAAATCAATCGTAAGAATTTTAGCTGTCTTATCATTGGTTACAACAGCGCAAGCAGGTAGCGTGCGTTCACTCCGTGCACCTTTACTATCAAATTCAGCAGTGTAGGATACTTGTGAAGCATCATCCGTTTCATTGTCTCCTACAGCTGTATTTTCGATAATAGCTTCTTCGTCTCCAAAGTCTTCAGATTTATCTTTGCAACCAATCATGCTTGCTGCCAGCAAGAGGGTGACAAAGGCCGTTTTTCTCCAGATTATATTAATCCAATTCGTTTTCATAGGTCTTTTTGTTTGTTTGACGCTTTGACAAATTACACTTATGAAGGTTTAATCTATTCCTTATTTATTTTTTGGATAAGGCTTTTTCGTAATAGGAGAGAAGTGAATTTAGAATGACTCCTGAATTGGAGGAGTACATGACTTCCTTATTTTTCTCATTATAAATTGCCAGTAGGTCATAGAATTTCTCTTCGGTAATGGCATGCCTCTCCATAATCTCACTTTTAACATCCGGATCATTAACTATTTCGATGTAAGCTTTAATCTTTTCATTTTCAGCCATTACTTTTACCAACTTTCTTTTTTCCTTTTCTAGTTTGGAAAAATAGGCAAAGCTTACGCCCACCGCCCCTGTAGACGAAAAGCTGGTAGCCTTTAATGGCTTGGTAGTAGTGAGTGTTGGAGACTTCACATATTTTTGGTTAATGTGAAACCCGCGGTCTTTGATGACAACTTCTTTCAATAAGATGCTCTGTTCAACCAATCGGACAAACATCGTTTCATCTTCAAGATAAACACGTAATTCCGCTCGGCCATATCCGATGGAAGAGAAAAGCAGCGTATCTTTTTCGTAAGCAAGGATGGTGAAAATGCCACTGGCATTGGTGGACGTGCCCCGATTGGTGTTTTTTACCTTCACATTTACGCCTTGCAAGTTATTTAGGGAGGCAGAATCAACCACAATACCTTTAATAAGCTTTTGGGAATAGGACAGATTGCTCACAACGAGTAATAAGGAAAGGAGCGTAATATTTTTACCGTTGTTCATTTTACTGGATGCTCACAAAATATGAAGTTATGATGATAGAACAATAAGAAAGGTTTTAACTTGCTATTGCTGGCCCTTATTTGCCAACTGCCCACAGGCGGCATCGATATCTTTTCCCCGGCTTTTGCGAATTCTACAAGTAATACCATTGCGTTCTAATAGATCCATATACATAGTCAGCACTTGATCAGAAGCCTGCTTAAATTCTCCCTCATCGATCGGGTTATATTCTATCAAGTTAACTTTAGAGGGCACAAGCTTACAAAATTTTAATAATGCTTGAGCGTGCTCTTCAGTATCATTGATGCCTTTCCACACAACATATTCATAAGTAACCTTACTTTTTGTTTTCAGATACCAGTACTTCAATGCTTCACCTAATTCATGAAGAGAGTTGGTATCATTAATAGGCATAATGGATGATCTTGTTTTATCAATCGCGGCATGCAAAGAAACGGCAAGATTAAATTTAACTCCATCATCAGCCATTTTCATAATCATCTTTGCTATCCCTACCGTAGAGACCGTGATTCTTTTAGTGGCCATGCCCAAGCCTTTTTGATTGGTGATTTTCGAAATGGCTTCCGTCACATTCGCATAGTTGAGTAGAGGCTCACCCATTCCCATAAAAACAATATTTGTCAAAGGTCGTCCGTAAAATAATTCGGCTTGTTCTTTAATCGCTGCAACCTGGTCATAAATTTCATCGGCACTAAGATTCCGTTGACGCTTGAGTCGTGCGGTAGCGCAAAACTTGCAGGCCAGGCTACAGCCTACCTGGGAAGATACACAAGCGGTAATTCTTTTTTCAGTCGGAATCAAAACAGACTCTACAATCAAACCATCGTGAAGGGTAACTGCATTTTTTATGGTTCCATCTGCACTGCGCTGCATTTTGTCAACCTTAATGTGGTTAATAACGAAATGTGCTTTCATCATTTCTCTTGTTTCTAATGAAAGATTCGTCATTTGATCAAAACTCTTTGCCGATTTGATCCACAACCAATCATATGCTTGCTGAGCCCGAAAAGGTTTTTCGCTCTGCTGAACAAAAAACTCTTTTAGTTCTTCTACCTTCAGTTTTCGAATATCTCGTTTCGCAATTTGATCAGTCATTTGAATCCACTTATTTCGTTCTGGAGAAAGTCTTCATTTCGCACTCTTTGGCAGCATTATGGATTTTTAGTGTCATTTCCCCGACCTCATCGATAATAAAGCGCTGTGTAATAATACCTGATTTTTTATCAATAAAATGGAGCTCATTTCCTTTTACAACATATTTAAAGGAATTCATTGCGCTTCCCTTTTTGTTGCCCAAAGAGAATATTCCTTCTTCGCCAAATCCTTTTTTATCGAATCGAATCAATTTTGCAACTGCATTTTTTGAACTCCCCATGGCTGATTCCAACTCTTTCTCTGTATCGCTTTTTTCAAATTGTGTCTGAAAACAAGTCTTATCTTCGGTTAGCTGCCATGTTCCGATTAGACCTTGAGCTTTCGCGCCAAAACTTAAACATACCAATAATGCAATCGTTATATTTTTCATAGTTGTATCCTTAAAACAATACAAAATTAAACTAATTTGAGCCTTTCTATTTTTCATGACGCATAGATATTTAGTGGCAATAGCTTTTTTTTTGATCTGTGCTTGTGAAAGTCCTATCAAAGAAGATGAATTCTTGATAGCGAATCTGTTGAAAAGAAACGAGGAAAAACTCTATAATGAGCTTTCCAACAACAATCTAGAAGTGCAGATCATGTACACCCAGATTAACCGTGATTCAATAAACAGGCCAATTTTTAAATCCTTCTTCTATCATGTCGATTCAAGTCATTATTTCTATCCTGCCAGTACAGTTAAATTACCGCAGGTATTGCTTGCCTTGGAAAAAATCAATGAATTAAGACGACAGGGGATTTCAATTGATAAGTTCACCCCGGTTTTTCATGATAGCCTCTATGAAGGCCAATTGTCAGTCAAATGGGATACGACAGCAGTAGATAGTCTCCCCAGTGTAGCTCACTATGCAAAAAAAATATTGGTCGTGAGCGACAATGATGCATTTAACCGCCTTTATGAATTTCTTGGACAAAAAGCCACCAATGAAACCTTAAAGAGCAAAGGATACAACGTTCGATTTTTACATCGGTTAGAAAGACCACTGACTCCGGATCAGAATAGACATACTGAGGCGATCCGGTTTGTTCGGAATGATAGTATAATCTATCAGGAGCCAATGTTAATCAACAAAGACTCAATAAGGCCAATCAGAAAAGTGTATAAGGGAATAGGATACATAAAAAGCGATTCGCTAATTAACCAACCATTTGATTTCACCTACAAAAACTTTTATCCGTTGCAGGAACAACAGGAAGTGCTAAAGGCAATTTTGTTTGCTGAATTTATTGAGCCGAGGCGTAGATTCAATATATCAGAAGAAGATCGAAAGTACGTAATGAAATACATATCCCAATTGCCAACAGAAACCAGTTCACCTCCTTATCAAAAGGATACTAGTATGTACGATGCCTATTGTAAGTTTTTGATGTTTGGCGATAGCCACGATCCAATCCCTCGTAATATTCGAATCTTTAATAAAGTAGGCGATGCGTATGGCTACCTCATTGACAATGCTTATATCGTTGATTTTGAGAATGGAGTTGAGTTTATGCTTTCGGCCGTGATCAATACGAATACAGATGGTATTTACAATGATGGTAAATATGAATATAAAACAATTGGCTATCCTTTTATGAAATCACTTGGGCAAATGATTTATAAGCATGAATTAAAACGACATCGGAAATTCAGACCTGACTTATCGGACTTTATAATAGTTTACGATCACTAAGCTTGTAGGTGAATATTTGGACAATCAAAACCTTTCAACCAATTTTCCGATCCTTAAATCATAGTTATGCAAAAAACGAATGCTATTATTATTACAGCCGGCCATTTAGACTCTTCTAATGGAAAAACAGCCCATGGACTTATTCGAGGCACCGAACGATTCAATATTGTTGGAGTTATTGATGATAAGTACCCGGGTAGAGATGCCGGAGAGATTTTAGATGGTAAAAAGCGAAACATACCAATTTATGCATCTATCGATGATTTTGCAAAAAATGGGAAAGAGGAAGCTGTGTACGGGATTATTGGCGTAGCTACGAAAGGTGGTATAATCCCGGATTCATTACGAGCAATTTTGAAAGATGCGATCGTTCACGGTTATGGACTCATCAATGGCTTGCATGAATACATTTCAGATATTACCGAACTAGCCGACTTTGCAAAATCAAGGGGTCTTGAAATCATTGACGTCCGCAAACCAAAGAAATTCAAAGACCTCCATTTTTGGTCTGGCAAAATTAAATCTGTCCACTGTCCTAAGATTGCGGTGTTAGGTACCGACTGTGCTCTTGGCAAAAGAACCACCGCACGATTTTTAGTTGAAGTAATGAGAGAGGCAGGTTACCGGGCTGAAATGATTTACACAGGACAGACAGGCTGGATGCAAGGAGCGAAATATGGGTTTGTATTTGATAGCACACTCAATGATTTTATTTCTGGCGAGATGGAACATGCATTAGTGCAATGTTGGGAAGAAGCAAAGCCAGACATTATGTTTATTGAAGGACAGTCTTCATTGCGTAATCCAAGTGGACCCGCAGGAGCCGAGTGGATTGTTTCAGCGGATGCCAGCGCAGTTGTTCTACAGCATAATCCTGCCAGAAAAAAATACAAAGGCTTAGAAGATTATCCGGCTAACATTGCGAGTTTGCAAGACGAAATTGCGTTGATAAAAATTTATGGTGCCCCGACAGTTGCTATCACAATTAACACCCATAAAATGAATGAGAGCGATGCTCGTACCTTTGCCGCTTCAAAAGAAAAGGAATTGGGCATTCCGGTGATACTTCCATTGGAAGATGGTGTGCAGCGATTAGTTGCTATTTTTAAGGATATGATCGATAAAAGTATTGCTCAAGTTTAATTTGTAAAAACAATTTCATGAAAATAAAATCCATCAAATCATGGTCAGCTGACCTTGGAAATACCAAGCCTTACACGATCGCATTTAAGACAATCGATGAAGTGCTCAATTCGTTTGTAGAAATTGAACTTGAAAACGGTACTACCGGAATAGGCGCGGCCAATCCCAGTGAATATGTTACTGGAGAAAGTTTTGAGCAATGTGAAACAGCACTTCAAGAGAAAAATATTCTGTTTTTGGTAGGGCGTGATATTCGCGAGTTGAATCAGCTTACTTTTGAAGTATGGCAAAAATTTCCATCCAATCCGGCTGCGCGAGCGGCACTTGACGTTGCATTGTATGATGCGTTCACTAGATTCTTAGGGATTCCATTGGTAAAATACCTAGGCCAGAAGATCCACTCACTGCCGACCTCGAATACCATTGGAATCAAAAATGTAGAAGAGACACTCAAAGAAGCCCAAGAATATTATGAGCGGGGTTTTAAAATTCTAAAAGTAAAATTAGGCAAAGACCTGAACGAAGACATTGAACGAATTGCAAAGCTTCGGGAAAAATTTGGTAAGAAGTTTATCATTCGCATAGATGCCAATCAAGGTTATGATCTGGCAAAGACGATTGAGTTCTACAACAAAACGAAACAGTTTGATGTGGAGTTAATCGAGCAGCCCCTTCCTGCAAAAGCAGTTGATGAAATGCGCAAACTGCCGGATGAAATCCGTCAAATGGTTGCAGCGGATGAATCGCTTTTGACTGCGAAAAGTGCCATGAATTTGGTAAAACCGCCAAAAGCTGCAGGTATCTTTAACATTAAGTTGATGAAGTGTGGCGGTATAAGCCAAGGATTGAAAATTGCAGATATCGGATTGCATGAAGGGGTTGATCTTTTCTGGGGCTGCAATGATGAAAGTATAATCAGCATCACAGCGGCATTGCATTTGGCTTTCGCTTGTTCTAACACAAAATACATTGATCTTGATGGAAGTCTGGATTTGGCACGCGATGTCGTAAAAGGCGGATTCATTTTGAAAGATGGAGTAATGACTTGTTCTGATAAGCCGGGCTTAGGCGTAGAGCGTATCTAATCACTCTCCCTAAAATGAAGAAAACAGCCTCGATTCTTTTATCATTGATGGCGTTGGTGTGGATGCATTGCGCAAGTCCTAGTAAGATAAATCAGAGTGATGTTCAGTCAGCCGAGAAATTAGTTGGCATTAAATTTTCCAAGAGTGAGATCGACACCATGCTCAACTACCTTGCGGGTAACCGAAAGGGTTACGATAGTATGAGGAAGTTTAGATTAAATGTAGCGACTACCCCTGCCATTTACTTTGATCCAAGACCGAGCCAGTATGTACCCAAAATTCGGGAAACACATACAGATTGGAAGTTAATTAATAACATAGTGCTGCCACCTACTGATCAGGAAATAGCATTTCTCTCTGTGGCAAGCCTAAGTGACTTGATGAAGTCTGGAAAGATTACTTCAACACGGCTTACACGAATTTATTTGGAGCGATTAAAAAAATACAAGGATACGTTGTTCGCAGTTGTGACGATTACAGAAGAGTTGGCCTTGCAGCAAGCCGCAAAAGCTGATGATGAGATTGCAAAAGGAATTAACCGTGGAATATTGCATGGTATTCCATACGGGATCAAAGATCTGTTTTCGGTAGCCGGATATAAAACTACATGGGGTGCAGAACCCTATCAAAATCAAATCATAAACGAAAACGCAGCAATTGTTAAAAGACTCGAAGATGCTGGAGCCGTACTAGTGGCTAAACTAACCTCTGGTGCATTGGCACGAGGGGATGTTTGGTTTGGAGGAAAAACAAAGAACCCGTGGGATTTGAAACAGGGTGCTAGTGGTTCATCTGCGGGATCAGCATCAGCTACTTCTGCAGGATTGGTAGCATTTGCGATAGGTACAGAAACGTTAGGGTCAATTATTGCACCCTCCGCACGATGTGGAGTTACTGGGTTACGTCCTACTTTTGGAGCGGTTAGTCGCGAAGGCTGTATGACGCTTTCATGGTCGATGGACAAAGCGGGTCCTATTGCGCGATTAGCACAGGATTGCGCAATAGTATTTAATGTAATCAAGGGGAAGAATTCAAAAGAAAAGGATCGGTCTGTAGTCGATTATGCTTTTTCGTTCAACCCTCCAACAACTTTAAAAGGATACAAGATTGGATACTTCAAAAAACTATTCAGTAAAAAAGACACGAGCAAAGTAAATGACTCCATCAGCTTAGAAAAATTGAAAGATCTTGGAGCTGTTTTGGAAGAAGTTCAAATGCCTGACTCTATACCTTTTGATGCATTCGATATTATTTTACGAGCAGAAGCAGGCGCTTTTTTTGATGAACTGGTACGCGAGCACAGAGATCGATTGCTTTCTGAACAGTCTAGCGATTCAAGGGCAAATTCGTTGCGTCAATCCAGATTTATTTCTGCCGTTGAGTATTTACAGGCAAATCGTCATCGAACTGTTCTTATTGAAAAGTTCAATGCGATCATTAAAGGTTATGACTTCATTATTGCCCCAACCGATGGCGAAGATGTTTCGTTGGCAACGAATCTAACAGGTCATCCTGCTATTACTATTCCAAATGGATTCGATAAAAAGGGACGCCCCACATCTATAATGTTGATCGGAAATTTGTTTGATGAAGGTCCGATACTAGAGGCGGCCTACCTATTTCAACAAGCCACTGATTTTGAAGAAAAACATCCAGCACGATTTGCCAGAACGAAATAGGCTGTTACTTATTTTAGAGACAATGCTGTGAGCAAATCGGCCAAACTTTCGAACTGGTCATCATTAAATTTCCAACTGATCTTATTTTTGACATGGATTGAAATTACCATTTTCCCTTTATCTTCTTCTACGGCATAGCCGGATCGTTCTAAAGCATTCTTTGTCCAAAGAAAGGGGTAGCCTTCACCTATTAGTTGAATCGATTTATTACGATGCGATTCATGTTCAACCTTTCCCGTTTTAAGGTCAAACCCTTTGAATTGAAAGACTTCATCGAAAGAACCATCTAACACGAGGTCTTCAGGTATCCCTTTTTTTATTTTCTTATCTGCGGTAATTAACCAGATCT
Source organism: Cyclobacteriaceae bacterium (assembly GCA_031430395.1). Taxonomy (GTDB): domain Bacteria; phylum Bacteroidota; class Bacteroidia; order Cytophagales; family Cyclobacteriaceae; genus ELB16-189. Next base: position 13,281 of record JANPBK010000235.1, on the reverse strand, counting down.
GATCAGATGTTTGTAACGCAAGGTCAAGTTCATGGGTCGTCACTAAAATAGCCTTTCCCGCATTCCTCGATAACGAACGAAGCAAGTTCATAATCTCTACCCGGTTATTTAAGTCAAGGTGGGCGGTTGGTTCATCCAATAATAGAACAGGTGTTTGTTGTGCTAATGCACGAGCTATCATTGCCATTTGCATTTGTCCATCGCTTAATTCATAGAGACGTTTTTCTGCTAAGTGTTGAATATGTACGTGTCTAATGGACTCTTCGATAATTTTATGATCCGTTTCTGAAAGTGAAAGATTCCAACCCAAATAAGGATAGCGACCATAGGTAACTAAATCAAACACCGTCATGTTTGCGGAGGAAATTCGATCGGTTAGTACTAACGCTATATTCTTTTTATCAGGTCCAATAATTTCACCCTTGATAGGTTGTTGTAGACCTGCCAGTGTGCGGAGCAAAGTAGATTTACCGACTCCATTGGGTCCCATCAGGCAAATTAATTCCCCGGCATGTAGATCAAGATTCAAATCCTCTATCAGCGTATGGATACTACCATTAATCACATAGCCAATTGAAAGGTGTGACGTAGTAATCATATACTGACTTTTTTATTTCTGATTACCATCCAAATTACTAGAGGCGCACCGATCATCGAAGTAACTGCATTAAGTGGAAGGAGTTGCCCATTGCCGGGTATTTGTGAAATAAGATCACAGAAAAGAAGTAAACTAGCGCCACCGATCATGACAAAGGGCAATTGTATTTTATGATTGGCCGTTCGTATAAAAAGTCTCATTAAATGAGGAACAGCCAACCCAACAAAAGCAATTGGCCCGCAAAAAGCGGTTACGCTCCCTGTTAAGAGTGCAGTAGAAGCAACAATCCAAAGACGAGAACGCTGAATATTTATACCCAAACTTTTGGAATAGTTTTCCCCGAGCAACCAGCCGTTTAATGACTTCATCTGTCTAATTGAGATGATAATCCCTAGTAGTACAACAAATATCAATACTTGAATTTCCCTCCAACTGGTGCCACCTACATTACCTAAAGACCAAATCATGAAAGTTTGTAGATCTTCGGCACGACTGATGTATTGAAGCACTGCTACTATGGAAGAAGTAGCAGCACTTATCATTAATCCGATAATGAGCAAAGCAGTATTGTCTTTAATGTATTGAGCTAATACGATAACCAGCAAGAAAACAATGGCGCCTCCGAAGCTTGCAGCAATGGCCAGACTCCAAGGGTTAACAGAAATTATATGTAGCAATGTGATTCCGGCCTGTCCTAGGAAAATCATGAGTGCAACCATTAAACTTGCTCCAGAGCTCAGTCCGAGTACATCTGGCCCTGCCAGTGGATTTCTAAAAAGAGTTTGCATTAGTAAGCCGGCTGTAGATAAGGCTGAGCCTGCTAGAAGGCATGTCAGTGCCTTGGGAAGCCTGAAATGCCAAATAATCTCTCTCGCATTTGAATCTGTGTTTTTGAAAAGAGCAACATACAAATCTGTTATAGAAATGGATACGCTACCAAATAATAGATCTGCGATGAATAGATTTATTAATAGCAGGGTTAGGATAATTCCTGGTTTCCAGAAGCGAAATTGACTCATGATATAAAAACGCTGAAAAGTACTCTCTTTAGGCCGTTTACCCAATCTCATTTTAGTGGATGCCAGACAATATTTGTTCGCGTTGACTTATTAGGTTGCAGATCTATTTGAGATGCAATAGTTCCATGTTCATTTATTATTTACTTATATAACGCTTTGTAAATCAGATTTTTAAGTATTCGTATCTGTCAAATTATAAAATCCTTATCTTTTTTTGAATTGGGCACTTGGTAGCTAACCTTATGTTCCTATCTTTGCAGTCCTTTTTGCGGTAGGAAACCCGTAAATTGGATTAAAAACAAGTAAAACGGTTTCAATCATGCCTGGAATATTAGGACGGAAAATAGGAATGACTAGCGTATTTGGCTCAGATGGCGCAAGTATCTCAGTTACAGTCATTGAGGCGGGGCCTTGTGTTGTCACACAAGTGAGAAGCCAAGAAGTAGATGGCTACAAGGCTATTCAACTTGCTTTTGGCGAAAAGAAGGAAAAGAATACTTCTCAGGCCATGCAAGGTCATTTTAAGAAAGCGAATACTACACCAAAGAAGAATTTGGTTGAGTTTCGGGATTTCACTTCTGAATTTGATGGGATTGCAGAATTAGGAAAAGAAATTAAAGTAACTGACATATTTGCTGAAGGAGACTTCATCGATGCAGTAGGAACATCCAAAGGGAAAGGATTTCAGGGTGTGGTAAAACGATATGGTTTTGCTGGTGTGGGTGGACAAACTCACGGTCAACATAATCGTCTTCGTGCACCGGGATCCATGGGTAATGCCTCTTTTGCGGCCCGTGTAATTAAAGGAAAGCGTTTGCCAGGAAGAATGGGAGGCGACCGCGTGAAAACAGTGAATCTGAAAGTAATAAAAATAATGCCTGAGCAAAACCTGATTTTGATCAGTGGCTCTGTACCGGGCGCGAAGAATTCAACGATAATCCTGCAAAAGTAATGGACATAGCAGTTGTTAAATACAGTGGCGAAAATACTGGCCGCAAAATAAGCCTCGATACCGAGGTTTTTGGCATCGAGCCTAATGACCATGCGATCTACCTAGACGTGAAGAGTATTTTGGCGAATCAACGTCAAGGCACTCATAAGTCTAAGCAACGTAATGAGATATCCGGGTCATCAAGAAAGATTAAGAAGCAAAAGGGTACCGGTGGAGCAAGAGCGGGTAATATTAAGAACCCACAGTTTAAAGGTGGTGGTCGAATATTTGGACCAACACCCAGAGATTATTCTTTCAAATTGAATAAGAAGGTGAAGGATCTTGCTCGTAGATCAGCACTTACTTACAAAGCAAAAGATAATTCAATCCTAATTCTTGAGGACTTTAATTTTGAGTTGCCGAATACCAAACAATATTTAGCAATGCTAAAGTCACTCTCTTTGAATGACAAGAAAACATTATTCGTGCTACCGGAATTGAACAAGAATGTCGTTTTATCAGGTAGAAACGTACAAAAAACCAAGGTGATTACTGCAGCTCAAATCAACACTTACGATGTGATGAACGCTGACAATTTAGTATTTGCTGAAAGTTCCCTTACTTCTATTAATAGTAGTTTAAAATAAACGGTAAGCCAATGAGTGTTTTAATTAGTCCCCTGGTTACTGAGAAAGTATCTGCTCTAAACGAGAAAGGCAAGTATGGCTTTATCGTGGAGGCTACTGCTAATAAAGTAGAAATAGCTAAAGCGGTAGAGAAGATGTATGCTGTCAATGTTGCCAAAGTGAATACAATCAATGTGCTTGGCAAAAGCAAAACACGCTCTACGAAAGGTGGTGCGGTGACAGGCAAGAGACCTGATCATAAAAAAGCTATTGTGACTTTAGCCGCAGGTGAGTTGATCGATTTTTATAGCAACGTATAATAGATAGTTGAAATGGCACTGAAGAAACTTAAACCAGTAACCGCAGGTACCCGTCATCGCTTGGCTCCTGTGTTTGATGACATCACCGAAACGACTCCAGAAAAGTCATTGGTGGTAACATTGAAAAAAACCGGTGGACGCAATAGAGACGGCCGTATGACCATGCGCTATATCGGTGGAGGTCATAAACAAAAGCTTCGCCTGATTGATTTTAAAAGAAATAAATTCGGAATACCGGCTGTTGTTAAATCGATTGAATACGACCCTTCACGGACAGCTCGTATTGCAAAATTGTATTATGCAGATGGTGCCAAGACCTATATCGTAGCACCCCAAGGTATCAAAGTAGGACAAACACTCATGTCTGGAGATAATGTTGCACCCGAAGTAGGTAACGCATTACCATTATCAAAAATTCCAGTTGGAACGATTATACACAATGTAGAAGTGAAGCCAGGACAAGGTGCTTCCTTTGCTCGTAGTGCTGGTTCATTTGTTCAGCTGGTAGCAAGAGAAGAGGTATATGCTACTTTAAAAATGCCTTCTGGCGAGATGCGTAATGTTTTAGTGAAATGCATGGCTACAATAGGTGCAGTTTCTAATGCTGAGCATATGAATGAAAGTGTAGGTAAGGCGGGTCGTAGTAGATGGAGAGGCATTCGTCCTCGTACGAGACCTGTTGCCATGAATCCTGTTGATCACCCGATGGGTGGTGGTGAAGGTCGCGCCTCAGGCGGTCATCCTCGTTCTAGAAATGGTTTATTGTCAAAGGGTAAGAAAACGCGTCACCCAAAGAAATATTCGGATGGTTTAATCATAGCAAGGAAAAAGAAATAATATGGGAAGGTCAATAAAGAAAGGTCCTTATTTAGATGCACGTCTTGCTAAAAAAGTGCAAGTGATGGAGCAGTCTGGGAAAAAGTCAGTGATCAAGACTTGGTCACGTAGATCTACCATCACACCGGATTGTATCGGACATACCTTTGCTGTTCATAATGGAAATAAGTTTATTCCAGTATATGTGACTGAGAATATGGTTGGTCATAAATTAGGCGAATTTGCACCTACGCGTACGTTCAAAGGTCACAGTGGTAATAATAAATCGGAAGGTCCCGGAGGTAAAAAATAATTCCTGATCATGGAAACAGAAAAAAAAGTAAAAGGGTCAGTCGCTAAGCGGGCAAAAATAAAAGCTGTTAAAGAAGCTGCGAAAGTGGGTCCTTCTACAGTTTACTTGCACAATGCTCCAACATCTCCTCGCAAAATGAGGTTGATTGCTGATCTGATTCGTGGCGAACGAGTAAATAAAGCGTTGAATATTTTAAAATATGATGCGAAACATCCATCTGCTAAAATGGAGAAATTGTTACTTTCTGCAATCAGTAGCTGGGAAGCAAAGCATACGGATGTGAAATTGGAAGAAGCGGATTTATTTGTAAAGGAAATATTTGTTGGCGGAGGTCGCATTTTAAAGCGCTTGCGTCCTGCTCCTCAAGGTCGTGCACATCGTGTTAGAAAAAGATCGAATCATGTGACTTTGGTAGTAGATCGTATGCCAGCAAAAGCCATAGTAGAGAAGAAGAAACCAGTAGTAAAAGAAACTGCAAAATAATGGGACAAAAGATTAACCCTGTAGGTTTTAGATTAGGCATCGTACGTGGCTGGGATTCAGCTTGGTATGGAGGCAAAGATTTTTCTGAAAAATTGGTGGAAGACCAAATGATTCGGAAGTATGTCGATGCGCGTATCCAAAAAGGAGGAATTGCCAAAGTGGTAATTGAACGCAGTACATCTAAGAGAATCACGATTACAATCCATACCGCACGTCCCGGTGTCGTTATTGGAAAAGGTGGAACAGAAGTTGACAAGATCAAAGAAGAATTAAAGAACCTGACTAAGAAAGATGTGCAGATCAACATCTTTGAAATCAAACGTCCAGAGATGGATGCACGTTTAGTAGGGGAGTCAATAGCGCAACAGTTAGAGGCAAGAATTTCTTACCGTAGAGCCATGAAGCAAGCAATTGCTTCAACTATGAGAGTAGGGGCAGAAGGTATCAAAGTTAAATTGTCTGGCCGGTTAGCAGGAGCTGATATGGCGAGAACTGAGCAATACAAAGAAGGTCGTATTCCATTACATACACTTCGTGCTGATATCGATTATGCGATTTCAGAAGCGCAAACGGTATATGGAAAAATTGGGATTAAGGTATGGATCTTTAAAGGAGAAGTATACGGCAAACGCGACCTTTCGCCTAATGTTGGGATGGTAAGCAATGCTACTGGAGATAATAAGGGCGGTGCACCATCAGGTGGTGGAGACAGAAGAAGAGGTGGTGGAGATCGTGGTGGAAGAAATGAAAGAGGCGGTGATCGTGGAGGCGCCCGCGGTGGAGATAAAGGAGGAGATAGAAGAACTGGTGGTAAAAGATAATTGAGAGATTTTTAAAGTAGCGAATCATGTTACAACCAAAACGTACGAAATTTAGAAAAATGCAAAAAGGCAAGACGAAGGGATTGGCCACACGTGGGCATGAAATCGCTTTCGGTTCTTTTGCATTGAAATCACTAGAGCCATGCTGGCTTACCGCTCGTCAGTTAGAAGCTGCGCGTGTTGCCGTTACCCGCGAAATGAAGCGCGAAGGGCAAGTATGGATTCGTGTGTTCCCAGATAAACCGATTACGCGTAAACCTGCAGAGGTACGGATGGGTAAAGGAAAGGGAGCTCCAGAGTATTGGGTGGCGGTTATCAAACCGGGCACAATTCTGTTTGAGGCTGGTGGGGTAACGATGGCTACTGCGAAAAAGGCATTGGCATTGGCGGATGGCAAGTTGCCAGTGAAAACCCGCTTTACCGTTCGCAGAGATTATGTAGAACAAGTAGAGAAGAAATAAGATGAAAAACACCGAAATAAAGGGACTCACTTTTGCTGAGTTAACAGAGAAAATAGGAAGTGAGAAAGAGAATTTGAGAAAAATCAAATTTGCGCATCAGATTTCATCTATTGAAAATCCGATGAAAATTAAGGAGGCGAGGAAATTAGTAGCAAGATTAAAAACAGAGTTGACAGCAAAAGCATCAAAAAAATAATTTCATGGAGACGGAGCAAGAAGTACGGAATCTCAGAAAAGAGAAGGTAGGTAAAGTAACTAGTAATAAGATGACAAAGTCTATTACCGTTGCGATTGACCGCAAAGTAAAGCATCCGATTTATGGAAAGTTCATGAACAAGACAACCAAGTTCATGGCTCATGATGAAAAGAATGAGGCTGGTATTGGTGATACAGTTCGTATAATGGAAACTCGTCCGATGAGTAAAAATAAGCGTTGGAGGTTGGTTGAAATAGTTGAAAAAGCCAAGTAATAATGATACAGACTGAATCCAGGCTCGTTGTGGCCGATAATAGTGGTGCAAAAGAAGTGCTTTGTTTACATGTACTAGGTGGAACGCGCAGGCGCTCTGCCAGTGTTGGTGACAAGATTGTGGTGACGGTTAAATCAGCCATCCCTTCTAGTCAGATCAAAAAAGGCACGGTCTCAAAAGCGGTAATTGTTCGCACGAAGAAGGAGATTAGAAGGAAAGATGGATCGTATATCCGTTTTGAAGATAATGCAGCAGTATTACTAAATCCTCAAGATGAACCAAGAGGCACTCGTATTTTTGGACCTGTAGCTCGTGAACTGAGAGAAAAACAGTTCATGAAAATAATTTCTCTAGCACCCGAAGTGTTATAATTTATGGAAAGAAAATTTAATAAACAGCAGAAGCTCCACATTCGAAAAGGCGATACTGTCAAAGTATTGGCTGGAGATGACAGAACCAAGACTGGAAAGGTATTGGAAATCATTGCAGATAAGAGCAGAGCCATCGTAGAAGGTATTAATATTATTACCAAGCACCAGAAGCCTTCAGCCGGTAAACCGGAGGGAGGAATTAAGAAGATTGAAGGCACTATTCATATCAGCAATTTGATGGTGGTAGAGCCGGGTACTGGTAAAGCAGTTCGCACAGGAAGAAAAGTTAATGAAAAAGGGAAACTTCAAAGGTTTTCTAAGAAAACAGGAGAATTTATAAAATAATGGCAACACCCAGACTAAAGGAGAAGTACCTCAAGGAAATCGTGCCCGGCCTGAAGCAAAAGTTTCAGTATAAATCGGTCATGCAGGTACCCAAAATTCAAAAGATTTGTATCAATAAGGGCATAGGCGCAGCTGTAGCCGACAAAAAGTTAATTGAAGTCGGTGTCGAGGAGTTAACAACCATTTCTGGGCAAAAAGCTGTTTCTACAAAATCTAAGAAAGATATATCCAATTTTAAACTGCGTAATGATCAAGCCATCGGTGCGAAAGTAACGCTGCGTGGAGATCGTATGTACGAATTCTTGGATAGGTTGATGAACATCGCGCTTCCACGTGTTCGCGACTTTAAAGGAGTCAATGATAAAGGATTTGATGGTCGTGGGAATTATACCCTTGGAGTTAAAGAACAGATCATTTTCCCAGAGATTTCAATCGACAAGGTATCAAAAATCAACGGTATGGATATCACTTTCGTAACCAACGCTCCTACAGATGAAGAGAGCTATGAATTATTGAAAGCTTTTGGGATGCCATTCGTAACTAAAAACTAATAGCATGGCAAAATTAGCGGTCATCGCAAGAGACAAGAAGAAACTAAGGTTGGTAGAACGTTATGCTAAAAAACGTGCAACGTTAAAGGCAGCTGGTGATTGGGTTGGCTTGGATAAGTTACCAAGAAGCTCTTCAAAAGTAAGGCTGCATAGCCGTTGTAAGCTAACGGGAAGACCTAGAGGATATATGGCGAAATTTGGTGTTTGCCGTAATCAGTTCAGACAACTTGCCAGCGATGGTAAGATCCCAGGCATCACAAAAGCAAGCTGGTAAGCTTGTTTGCCTGCCTAGGGCATTAATTTTATTGGTTGCTGAGTACTGAGGTCGACTCCAGAATATCGAAGTTGAAACCGAGTAACAGTTTGGATAACAAAAATTGTTATTTATCTTTGCAGCCCCGTTCGAAAAATGGGGCTTGCTTTTTAAAGAAAAGTGAAATGAAGACTACTGATCCAATTGCAGATTATTTAACCCGGTTGCGTAATGCCATCAAGGCACGTCACCGTGTAGTAGAAGTGCCTGCTTCTAACCTAAAGAAGGAAGTTACAAAGGTGCTTTTTGACAAAGGGTACATCCTCAACTATAAATTTGAGGATACCGACAATAAGCAAGGCAACATTAAAATTGCTTTAAAGTACAATCCTGAAACAAAGGAATCGGCCATTACTAAATTAGATCGAGTTAGTTCACCGGGCTTACGTCAATATAAAGGTGCAGATAGATTGCCAAAAGTATTGAATGGTTTAGGTATCGCTATTCTTTCTACTTCTAAAGGTGTGATCACCGATAAGGAAGCAAAGGCTTTAAATGTAGGGGGTGAGGTTTTATGTTATATCTATTAATTATAAAGCGGTATGTCACGAATAGGTAGACTTCCAATAGAACTTCCCAAAGGAGTAACATGTAATTTTGTTGCCTCGGATCATATGGTTACTGTAAAGGGACCAAAAGGGGAATTAAAGCAACTCATCGATGCGGATTTCAAAGTATTGATGGAAGACGGAAAAATCGTAGTTCAACGTCCTACAGAGCAAAAGAGGCATAAGGCGATGCACGGGTTATACCGTTCGTTAATTGCTAACATGGTTGAAGGGGTTAGTGTAGGTTATAAAAGACAATTAGAAGTCATAGGAGTTGGATTCAAGGCTGTTACCCAAGGTAATATATTGGATTTAAGCTTAGGCTTTTCACACAGTGTCATACTTGCTGTTCCGACTGAGTTAAAGGTATTGGCCACGCAAGAGAAAGGACAAAACCCGATCATTACATTAGAAGGAACGGATAAACAATTGATTGGTCAAGTGGCCGCTAAAATTAAGTCCTTGCGTAGCGTGGAGCCTTACAAAGGAAAAGGTATTCGTTATATGGGTGAGTTTGTACGTAGAAAAGCTGGTAAAGCAGCTGCTAAATAATATAAGGTATGCCAAATATTAAAGTCAGAAGACTGCGGATAAAAAAAGGTATCCGTAAAAATTTAGAAGGCACTTCGGCTAGACCAAGGCTCTCTGTATTCAAAAGCAATAAGGCAATTTATGCTCAGATAATTGATGACTCGAAAGGGCATACACTGTTGGCCTCATCATCAAAAGATCTTGATAAGAAGGGCGGTGTGTCTGTATTGATCTCGAAAACTGTTGGACAAAAGGTTGCTGAGAAAGCATTGGCTAGCGGAATTAAGGAAATAGTATTTGACCGTAACGGTTATTTATATCACGGTAATGTCAAAGCTTTGGCCGAAGGTGCCAGAGAAGGAGGCTTAAAATTTTAATAGCATGACTCAAAGTAACGTCAGCACGGTAAAAGCCAGCGAAATAGACCTTAAAGAAAAGGTGGTCGCCATCCAGCGTGTAGCCAAAGTGGTGAAAGGCGGAAGAAGATTTAGTTTCGCGGCCATTGTAGTGGTGGGTGATGGTAATGGTGTAGTAGGATATGGATTGGGTAAAGCCAATGAAGTAACCGATGCTATTACTAAAGGGATTGATGATGCAAAAAAACACTTGGTAAAAGTGCCAATTATCAAAGGAACGGTGCCTCATGAGTCACTTGGTAAATTCGGTGGTGGTTTTGTCTTGTTGAAGCCTGCGTCTCCTGGAACAGGTGTAATCGCAGGAGGTGCTATGCGTGCAGTATTAGAAAGCGCTGGTGTACACAATGTGTTGGCTAAGTCAAAAGGCTCTTCCAATCCACATAATGTGGTGAAAGCTACTTTCAAGGCGTTGACTACAATGCGTGATCCACAGACAATCGCTAGGAATCGGGGAGTTTCATTGTCAAAAGTTTTTAACGGTTAATACCCATGGCGAAAGTTAAAATCACACAAACGCGTAGTATGATCAAAAGGCCTGAGACGCAACAATTGACGATCAAGTCGTTGGGCTTAGGTCGTATTAATAAGGCGGTGGAAGTAGAATATACTCCACAAATTCAGGGTATGGTTAAAAAGGTTAGTCATTTAGTGAGCGTAACAGAATTATAAGATGAAACTGCACACACTCAAACCGGCCGAAGGATCGGTAAGAAATAACAAAAGATTAGGTCGCGGACAAGGTTCTGGTGGTAGTACTGCCGGCCGTGGACATAAAGGTGCTCAGTCTCGTTCAGGCTACAGCAAAAAATTCGGCTTTGAAGGTGGTCAAATGCCTTTACAAAGACGTGTTCCTAAATTTGGATTTAAGAATAATAACAAGATCTATTTTAAGGCAATCAATTTAGATGCGTTGGAGGAATTAGCAAAGAAGACAAGTACTTCAGCGCTCAGCATTCAATTGATGGTGGATAATGGAATCGTTGGAAAGAATGATAAAGTGAAGATATTAGGTCGCGGTGAATTGAAAGCAAAAGTAAATGTGGAAGCACATGCTTTCTCAACCACCGCTACAAAAGCAATTGAAACCGTAGGCGGCAGCGCCACAACTGTAAAATAGATGAAGCGTTTCTTTACAACCATAAAGAACATTTTTGCGATCGAAGACCTTCGGGTTAGGATCTTAAATACAATTGGATTCCTAATTATTTTTAGGTTGGGTTCATACATTGTATTGCCTGGTATCGACCCTAATTTATTGACCGGAAGCCAAGGGGGAATCTTTGATTTTCTAAATACTTTTTTAGGAGGATCATTTAGCCGAGCGTCAATTTTTGCTCTGGGTATCATGCCCTATATTTCTGCCTCGATCGTTGTTCAATTACTAACAGTGGCCGTTCCTCATTTTGCCAAATTGCAGAAAGAGGGTGATAGTGGTAGGAAGAAATTAAATCAGTTTACACGTGTGCTCACCATCGCCATTACGGCAGCACAATCATTTGGTTATCTGCGCGCAACCGTCAATCAGGAAGCAATTATCAATCCTGGTATGTTCTTTACCGTATCATCGATGATGATTATTGTAGCCGGTACAATGTTTTGTATGTGGTTAGGAGAACGTATTACGGACAAAGGAATCGGAAATGGTATAAGTATGCTCATTATGATTGGCATCGTCTCTCGTTTTCCGGCAGCTATTTATCAAGAGGCAGATACGAAAGGCTTAAGCGGTGGATTATTATTGATTCTTGAATTTTTGGCCTTATTCTTTGTAGTTGTTGGAGTAATCGCGATGACACAAGCGGTTCGAAGAATTCCGGTTCAATATGCAAAACAGGTAGTTGGAAATAAATTGTACGGAGGTAAGCGAGACTTTATACCATTGAAACTAAACTCTGCTGGTGTAATGCCTATCATTTTTGCACAAGCCTTGATGTTTATACCTCCTTTGGTTGCTCAGATTTGGAGAGATAGCGATGTAAGTGCCTACGTAGGATCAACGTTCGCTGATTTTACTTCATGGCAATACAATTTATTGTTTGCTTCATTGATCATAATTTTTACGTTTTTCTATACAGCGATAACTGTACCCTCTAACGATATCGCTGACAACCTTAAAAGAAACGGTGGGTTTGTTCCGGGTATTAAGCCAGGGAAACAAACTGCTGAGTTTATAGACAGTATATTATCAAAGATTACTTTACCGGGTGCATTGTTATTAGCGGGTGTAGCCATTCTTCCTGCGTTTGCAGTGAAAGCTGGAATTACACAAAACTTTGCTTACTTCTACGGTGGCACTTCCCTCCTTATTTTAGTAGGTGTAGTGTTAGATACACTTCAACAAATTGAAAGTTATTTGTTGATGCGTCACTATGAAGGGATGATGAAATCCGGAAGAGTGAAAGGACGTTCTCAGTTTGCTGCGGCTTGAAGTTGAATGGTTCACTACAAGACGGACAGTGACATACAGATTATTAAAGAAAGCGCTCAGATTTTAGGAAGAGCGCATGCGGAAGTAGCCAAGGCCCTAAAGCCAGGAGTGAAAACGAAAAAACTGGATGTTATTGCCGAGGAGTATATACGTGATCACCACGGAGTGCCTTCTTTTTTGAACTATAATGGTTCGTTTCCGGCTACACTTTGCATCTCTATTAATGATGTAGTAGTGCATGGTTTTCCGGGAGAGTATGAATTGAAGGAAACAGATGTAGTATCTGTTGATTGTGGTGTTTTGTATAAAGGCTTTCATAGTGACTCAGCTTATACCTATCCACTGGAGGGTGCAAGTGAAGATGTTTTAAGGCTTTTAGAACGAACTTATGAATCACTTTATCTTGGCATCGCTCAGGCAAAAATGGGCAACCGGATAGGCGATATAGGTTTTGCGGTGCAAAGTTTTGTGGAAGGATTTGGTTACGGAGTAGTGAGGGAGTTGGTTGGTCATGGTGTAGGTAGAAGCTTACATGAAGATCCGGAAGTTCCGAACTATGGGAAAAGAGGCAAAGGGCCTAAGATCTTACCGGGAATGGTTTTTGCCATTGAGCCAATGATCAACATGGGAACGAAGAGTGTGATACAAGAGAAAGATGGATGGACGATCCGGACAAAAGATCATCAACCATCTGCGCATTTTGAACACATGGTTGCGATTTTTAATGATAGAACTGAAATTTTGACAACACACGAGTACATAGAAGAGAGTTATAGTTATAAATGGCGAAACAAAAGTCGATAGAGCAAGACGGAACGATACAAGAGGCCTTATCTAATGCGATGTTTAAAGTGCAATTGGAGAATGGTCACGAAGTATTAGCTCACATATCAGGAAAGATGAGGATGCATTACATCCGC
>JANPBK010000234.1:0-2034 GCA_031430395.1 Cyclobacteriaceae bacterium | reverse complement strand
GACCATTGCAAAACGATTAGTAGCAGTGAAGAATGAAACGGCCATGCTCACTACTTTTAATGAAGTGGATATGAAGCCCGTGATGGAACTTCGCTCAAAGTACAAAGAGCAATTCAAAGAAAAATATGGTGTGGGACTTGGGTTCATGTCATTTTTTACGAAAGCAGTTTGTGCAGCATTGAAAGAATTCCCTGCCGTGAATGCATCCATTGACAAGGATGAAATTATCTATCACGATTATTGTGATATCTCGGTGGCAGTATCAACTCCCCGTGGATTAGTCGTGCCGGTCATTCGAAATGCAGAATCGCTGAGCATGAATCAGGTAGAAGCTGAAATTGCTAGACTTGCTTCCAGAGGTCGAGACGGAAAACTTTCGATTGAAGAAATGACGGGAGGAACTTTCACCATTACCAATGGAGGAGTTTTTGGTTCCATGCTTTCAACGCCTATCATCAATGCACCGCAATCAGCCATATTGGGCATGCACAACATTGTCGAAAGACCTATCGCTCTAAAAGGTGAAGTAGTAATCAGGCCCATCATGTATTTAGCACTTTCTTACGATCACCGCATTGTAGATGGTCGTGAGTCAGTAAGTTTCTTGGTAAGAGTAAAAGAAATGTTGGAAGACCCAGGAAGATTAATACTGGGGGTTTGATAATCGCTAACTTTGAATTTTAAAATTATAAATATTGTACTCAGTATTTTATCTCTAGTAACACTGCTTTTTTTTGGTAGTTGTCGCTTGTGTGAACCAAGTCCATCACCAGCATTATTTATCAGCTTTAATGGTTCTAAAAGTTTTACAAAAGTACAAACCCTTGAGCCACAAAGAATTTTGTATGAAAATAATTCTCAAAACACTTTCTTTCTACCACTTTGGGTAGGTAGTGAAAAGCTTTCCTATGTATTTTATAACGATATTAATTCAGATACAGTTAGTGTTACATATTCAAGAAAATTTCAACTTAATTCTACCCGTTGTGGTTATCAATATGAAATAAGTGAACTTAAGATAACAAAGCCGACTTCCTTTAAAAGCTTAGTTTTTAATCCCTACTCTTTTCAAATAATAGTTAATGACTAATAAACTCTTAAATACTGTGGTATTAGTCTTCGTCTCATTAGCATGTACATCTCAATCTTTTAAACCGAAAATTTCCGTTGGCGTTGATTTGTTTAGATCTATGCCAACTTATTTTCAACGAGGATATACACTAGAACCTTCTATAATTTACCAAACTAATAAGGGATGGATTTTCGATTTTGCTGCTGGCATTACAAGTATTTACCACTCAAGAATTTATACTAACGTAGAATATAAGAATGAAGGTAATTATTTTAGGTTTACGGTGAGGAGAAGTCTAGGAGGAAATTTTGATATTGGATTAGGTTTTGGCCTTTCCAATTTCACTGAATACGGAACAGTTGTTTTCAAAGATCAGGTCTTTGGCAACTATACATTAGATTTAAAGCAATCCAATCAATTAATATTTATAGAACCATCTTTGAATTATAAACTTAAAATATCATCACGATTTACTCTTGTTCTGCAGTACCGAATGCCAATTGTATCTACTAGTATTATTGAGCAAGTATTTCCAGTATATGCCGCTCCTGGTATTGGAGATATGCAGCTAATGAGTCCTGGGGAATCAAAAAAGAGTTCTCCTTCAACAATTGCACTTTCTGTTAGGCTTACTTATAAAATTTTTAAAGACTGAAAATAATTATTATGCAATACAACGTCATCGTCATTGGTTCGGGTCCCGGAGGTTATGTCGCAGCGATCCGCTGTGCACAATTGGGCATGAAGGTAGCCATTATCGAAAAGTATAATACGCTTGGAGGAACCTGTTTGAATGTCGGATGTATTCCATCCAAAGCATTGCTTGATTCGTCTGAGCACTTTCATAATGCGGCTCATACCTTTAAAGAACACGGTATTGATATCTCTGAGCCGAAAGCAAATATCAAACAGATGATCACACGCAAATCCGGTGTAGTGAAGGCGAATGTAGAGGGCATTGC
>JANPBK010000233.1:0-3399 GCA_031430395.1 Cyclobacteriaceae bacterium | reverse complement strand
CTGAAGGGTTGAAACAAGATGCTCAAATGTATGCAGGTTGCATTTCGGGAGCTATTCAAAAAAAGACATACCTCGATATTATTGAGTCCGCTGGCTTTAAAGATGTGTCTATCCAAAAGGAAAAACGCATCACTATACCGAATGAGTTATTGGTGAATTATCTTTCGGCTTCAGAACAAAAAGAGTTTCAGTCGGGCAAAGTGGGCATCTTTAGCATTACAGTATATGCAGAGAAAGAAGGGGGGAAAAGTGAAATAAACACAGCATCACAAACAGTAGCTAAAGCTGCTTGCTGTGGTCCAGATTGTTGCAATTGATTTCAATATGCAAATCATCAAATCAATCATTGCCAATGAAAAAGAGCTGGATGAGCTCCGGCTCTTTTTAAAATGCAATTCGCTACCCTTTTCTGATTTAACATTGAGAGACAGCTACTATATATTATACCGAGACGAGGCTCAGAACATCATTGGTTCAATTGGGCTTGAATTTTATGGCACCTCTGCCCTACTTCGGTCGCTAGCGGTTGATGAAAATCACCGAGGCCTTGGACTTGGCCGTGAGTTGGTAAAGGCAATCCTTTTAGAGAGCAGTAATAAAATACAAGCTTTTTATTTGTTAACTGAGACTGCATACACATTTTTCTTGCGAGAAGGATTTGTAGATGTTGATCGTAAGAGCGTACCTGGATTGATGAAGCACTCCAGTGAATTTACGCACACCTGTCCGGCTTCTGCAAAATGTATGGTGCTTAAAAGAACATAAAATCAAAATCGAATAAATATCCTTTATGAAAAAGAAAGTCCTTGTTCTCTGCACCGGCAACTCCTGTCGCAGTCAACTAGCACATGGCTACCTCCATTATTTTGGAAAAGGTAAGTTGGACGTCTACAGTGCTGGTATCGAAACTCATGGAGTCAACCCACGGGCTATTTCCATCATGAAAGAAGAGGGCATTGACATCTCACACCATACCTCCAACAATGTGAATGAATATGCATCTATGGAATTTGATTATGTGATCACAGTGTGTGATAATGCCAAAGAAAACTGCCCCTACTTTCCTGCTAAAGTAAAAATGCTGCACCAGAACTTTCCCGACCCAGCGAAAGCGATAGGCTCTGAAGTCGAGATCATGAATGAGTTTAGAAAAGTGAGGGAGATGATTAAGGGGTATTGCAATGATTTTGTTCATACTTACGTTTCGTAAAACCGTAGGACGGGCAGGGTTGACTTATTAAATTGCGCTGTTTATTCAGTCCCATGAAATTCAATAAGTACTTCGTAATCGATTTCGACAGCACTTTTACCAAGGTAGAAGCCTTTGATGTCTTAGCAGAAATCATCGTTAAAGAGCATCCCAACAGTGAGGCCATTAAAAAAAAGATCTTTGAGATCACTAATCTCGGCATGGAAGGCAAAATTTCATTGCGTGAATCAATCGAAAGAAGGCTCGATATTCTGCAACCAGAAAAAAGACACCTCGCTCCACTGATCAAGCAGCTAAAGCTAGTCGTATCAGAGTCTTTCAAACGGAACAAGGAATTCTTTGCTACGTATGCTGAAAACATCTACATCATCTCCAATGGTTTTCGTGAGTTTATCGAACCTGTCGTAACAGAATTCGGCATTAAGCCTGAAAACATATTGGCCAACGAGTTTATTTTTGATGAATTGGAAAAAGTAATCGGATTTGACCTTGATAATCCACTATCAGCGAACAACGGTAAGGTAGAACAGCTTAAAAGGCTTAATTTGAATGGTGATGTCTATGTGATTGGTGATGGTTATACCGATTATGAGATCAAACATGCCGGCTTGGCAAATAAGTTTTTTGCATTTACTGAAAACATTGAGCGAGAAAGTGTGCTCACCAAAGCCGACCACATCACACCTAGTCTGGATGAATTTTTATATTTGAATAAATTGAACACGACCATCTCATATCCAAAAAATCGCATTAATGTACTCCTCTTGGAGAATGTACATCCAGTGGCGCTGGAGTTAATGAAAGCGGAAGGGTTTAATGTGGAGACCTACCCTGCAGGATTGGATGAAGATGAATTGTGTGAGAAGATTAAAAATATTTCAGTGTTGGGCATCCGCTCAAAGACACAAGTAACTGCCAAAGTATTAGAAAATGCCAATCGCTTGATGGTGATTGGGACTTTCTGCATAGGTACTAATCAGGTTGATTTGAAAGCGGCCACTAAAAAAGGAGTCGCTGTATTCAATGCACCCTTCAGTAACACCCGTTCTGTAGTGGAGTTAGCAATTGCCGAAATGATTTTGTTAATGCGTGGCATCCCAGATAAATCTATGAAGATGCATCAGGGCAAGTGGGACAAGTCCGCGAAAGGCAGCTTTGAAATCCGCGGGAAGAAGTTAGGAATCATAGGTTACGGAAATATAGGCGCACAGCTTTCAGTGATTGCCGAAAATCTGGGTATGAAGATTTACTATTATGACAAAGAAGAAAAGTTAGCATTGGGAAATGCCACCAAATGCAAATCACTCAAGGAACTGCTCGGTCTCGCTGATGTGATTACACTTCATGTAGACGGAAAAGAGTCCAACGCCAACTTAATTGGCGAGGCTGAATTCAAAGCAATGAAGAAAGGCGTGATCTTTTTGAATCTCAGCAGAGGGCATATTGTAGATGTAAAAGCATTAAGAGAATATATTTTGAATGGCACTGTGGCCGGTTGCTCTGTGGATGTTTTTCCCTATGAACCAATCAGCAATGACGAAGAGTTTGTTTCCGAATTAAGAGGACTTCCCAATACTATTCTCACTCCACATATTGGTGGCAGTACGTCTGAAGCACAAGAGAACATTGGCAACTTTGTACCCGGTAAAATGATGGACTATATCAATACCGGGAGCACGAGCAACAGCGTAAACTTTCCGAACCTTACCTTACCTATTTTAGAAAACGCGCATCGGTTGATTCATATTCACAACAATGTTCCAGGTATTCTGGCTAAAATCAATCACATCTTGGCAGACAATGGGGTAAACATTGTAGGTCAGTATTTAAAAACCAACGAACAAATTGGTTACGTTATCACTGACATCAACAAAGAATATAACAAAGAAATGATTAAGGAAATGCGCTCAATCGAGAATACGATCAAATTTAGAGTCTTGTATTAATAAAAAATAAAACCCACTGGATCTGGTGGTGGTTTCTGAACCCCATAAAAGACAAGTTTTGGGCTGCTCTCTGGTCGCGATCTTCCACTGTTAACCTGCTTTTTGGGCGAGGTGCTGACGTTTCCGTCATCATGAGGCCTGATTTTGTCCGAAAGCTTCACCCGGTATTGTATAATTGTTAGGTTCAGCAAACGTGTCCCAAATCCAAGTGGGAATTATAAAACAAAATTACTAAAATGTTTT
>JANPBK010000232.1:0-18380 GCA_031430395.1 Cyclobacteriaceae bacterium | reverse complement strand
ACCTCTTGCCCAATACTCACGTACTTTCAGCGGACAAGCTTGTGTTAAAAAACTGCTTTCAAAGCCCAACGTTCCGTGGCAATTTGGTCATGATTTGGATCGATTAGCGGATCAATGTCATATAGGCATCGGAACGTTGGGCTTTGAAAGCAGTTTTTTAACACAAGCTTGTCCGCTGAAAGTACGTGAGTATTGGGCAAGAGGTATTCCATTTGTGATCTCGTATGAAGACGCTGATTTGATTAACAACACGGAAATGCAGCCTTTCTTTCTTCGACTTGAAGTGAAAAATGGGATTATTGACATGAATGAAGTGATTGGTTTTGCGAAAAAATTGTATGCTTCGGGAAACGTAGCATTACAGCTACGCGAATTGGCAATTCGTCAAATTGACTATCGGGTAAAGGCCATGCAATATGTTTCATTTATCAATTCGTTGCCAAAATGAAAAAAACGATTGTTGTTTTAACGATTGATTACCCAGATCCATTGTTGGATAAAGAACTTCCGTATTTGGCAGCGAATTTTGATAAGGTTTATCTCCTTGCACAGCATCTCATAGGTACACCTTCTTTGCCAACAAATGTGGAGGCATTTTCTATCTTTAGAAAAGTAGATTTACAAAGGCCGATTCCGCTTTTGCTCAAACATTTTTTTCGGATCATTAGAATCTATAGCAATAAACTTACCAACTCCGCACATAGCAAGCATTACTTAAAGTATGTAAAAAGTTTTTTGGGCTACTTGCTTTTGGAACTGGAAAAGATAAAACCACTTCGGGATTTTGTTGAGAAGCATCAATTGCAGGATGCCATTTTTTATGATTACTGGTTGGTAGACGCAACGCTTGCCTTAGCCGAACTCAAACGCGAGGGAGTCATTGGGTATTCCATTGCCCGCACACATGGGTTTGATCTTTATCACGAGCGACAGTTTGAAAAGCATGTAGCGTTTCAAGAGTACAGAGTGGCTCATCTCGATAAAGTATTTGCCATTAGTAGACATGGGTTTGAGTATTTACATGATAAACTACCAAAGGAATTACATTCCAGAATCGGATTAAACTATCTCGGTGTGGCCCCCAGGAATATCGAGTTGGTAGCGAAGAAAGAGGGAGAGATTTGTACAATTGTTTCTTGTTCGGCAGTGATTGGTCTCAAACGAGTAGGCTTGCTAGTAGATGTATTAAAACGGTGTCGCTTGCCCATTCGCTGGGTGCATTTTGGCGATGGACCTTTGATGAACCAAGTGAAAGAGAAGGTGAAGGAATTACCATCTCATATTCAGGTAGACCTGCGAGGTATCCAGCCGAATGAAAAAGTAATTGAGTTCTATCAGCATAACTATATTGATCTGTTTGTTTCATTTAGTCAATACGAGGGGCTGCCGGTTTCGATGATGGAAGCTATCCAGTTTGGCATTCCCGTGATGGCTTGTGCCATTTACGGTATCCCTGAAATTGTGACTGCGCAAACAGGAGTATTGGTGAAAGTAGATGATGGAGAGGACACTCTGGCACTCATACTCGAGCAGACTTTGCGAACCCAACAGTTTGATAGAAATGAAATCCAGCAGTTTTTTGAAAATCGTTTTAATGCTGAACGGAATTTTGCGCAATTTATTAGCGATATTTCTGCGCAATTCCCAATGCAAGGCGTACTTACTAGTCCTAGTTCTATCATCGCATACCAACAGTGTACTCGATGCGTGTTGGATACTTCCGATGATCCAAACATTACTTTTAACAAACAAGGTGTTTGTAGCTACTGCCAGCGATATGATGCCGAGGAGAAAGTGCTTCTTAAAAGCCCGGAAGACATGCAAGTTGAGTTGGAGTCTTGGGTTAATCGGATGAAGGTTGCTGGCAACGGGCAGAAGTATGATTGCATTTTGGGCATTAGCGGAGGCGTGGACAGCACTTATTTGGCCTATAAGGCAAAAGAGTTGGGACTTCGACCATTATTAGTTCATTTTGATAATGGATGGAATTCTGAATTAGCCGTAAAGAATATTGAAAACATTGTTACCAAGCTAGGCTTCGATCTTCACACATTCGTAATTGATTGGGCTGAATTTAGAAGCTTACAACTCGCTTTTCTACGAGCATCGGTGATTGATGTGGAGTTGCCAACGGATCATGCCATGCTAGCCACCTTGTTTAATCTGGCATTGCAGCATAAGATAAAATACATTCTCAGCGGTCATAATATTGTTTCTGAATTGATCTTGCCTGAGAATTGGTATTTCAACAAGCGCGATCATGTTCACATCCAAGCTATCAATGATCAGTTTGGGGACGAGCCTTTGAAAACTTTTCCATTATTAACTTCCAAGTTGAAATTCCTGACCTCCTACCACGAGATTCAAAGTGTGGCTTTGTTGAATTATTTATCTTACAACAAGGAAGAAGTGAAGAAGGTGATTATTGACAAGTTGGAATGGCGTGATTATGGAGGTAAACACTACGAATCTATTTTTACGCGATTCTATCAAGGATACATTTTGATTAAGAAGTTTGGAGTAGATAAGCGCAAAGCTCATTTATCGAATTTAATTTGCTCCCGACAAATTACAAAAGAACAAGCCATCGCTCTACTTGAAAAACCGGCTTACGATCCGCTAGTGTTTGCCACCGACTTCGAATTTGTGTTGAAGAAATTTAAGCTTACAAAAGCTGAGTTTGAAGAAATTATGAATCTCCCGGTGAAAAAGCACACAGACTACCCGGTAGATATATCCATTTATGATCGCCATACTATTTTAAGACTGGTGCGCCCATTTTGGTTGGGCTTTAAAAAGATGCGTCAAAAATTGAAGCCGGCAACTGTTTAAATGATGCTATGAAATTTCTATCGCAAAAGAAAATTCTGATTATCTCACCTGAGTCGTGGTCGCACATTCCGGTTTCCAAGCACCATTATACTAAGGTGTTGGCACAAAATGGTAATCAAGTGTTTTTTCTTAACCCTCCTTCCAGTAAAAATGAAGTTGTAGCAGACCCTGTACATCCTAGCGTTTGGGTGGTAGATTATGTGGCAATTCCCGGTGTTAATCGACTGGCATCTTTCTTACGCGATTTGATCAATCAATATCAGATTAACAAATTAAAAAAACAATGTAATACTTCCTTCGATGTTGTTTGGTCATTTGATGCATTTCGTTTTCAAAATTTGAACTTGTTTGGCGCTAAGGTATCTTTATACCATGCCGTGGATGTACACATTTCTTCCCTCGAAATGGAGTTAGCATCAACAGCCAACATCATTTTGTCGGTATCTCAGAAAATTCTGGATCGCTATTTATTTACCAACAAACACATGAAAAAGATCAATCATGGGTTAGGGGCACATTTCTTTCAAACCTTGCCAACCATTGAATTACCACCATTCCCCTTGCATGTAGGTTACGTGGGTAATTTGGATAACTGGTGCATAGATATCCCTACTTTGTTAGAAATAGTGGATACGCATCCTTCAACGCATTTTACTTTCATCGGGCCGTATAAAGATGATTCGATTCTTGCAAATGCTTTGCAAACAAAAGCGCACTGTACATTGGTTGGGCAAGTGCCTACTGAAAAATTGCCGGTGCTATTTCAGCAATTTCATTTTTTTGTCATGTGTTACAAAGGCGATGAGGTAGATGTAAATTCCAACCATCATAAGATTTTGGAATACTTAACGACCGGTAAACCGGTAGTGATGAACTATACGGATGAGTACAACGACAAGCGAGATATTGTAATCATGTCCGACCGAAATCAACAACTTCCTTTGCTCTTCCAGAACGTTTGCACTAATTTTAACATGTATACCACAACCAATTTGATTGAGAAGCGAAAAGCATTTGCATTTTCAAATTCCTATCGACAACATGTGGTCACCATTGATCAACTCATGGTTCACTATTTAGCTTCAGCGAATGATTAAATTTATTTTACGTGTACTTCGGAAACTGGGTTTGATTCAACTTTTAAACCTTACCTTTTCGTATACTGTACATGGTCGTATGTTTCGTATCCCCGTAAAGGGAGGAGTAGGGTTTGATCATTTTTTGGATGCAGAGAAGTGGATGAATGATGTGGTGAAGCGATTAGTGGCAGCACAACCTCAAAAGGCTTTTTTGGATGTGGGTGTAAACGTAGGGCAAACATTGCTTATTGTAAAGAGCATTGATAATGACATACCTTACTATGGATTTGAACCCAATCCAATATGCGTTTCGTATGTTGCTGATTTGATCGAAACGAATCAACTAAGCGCCACGGTTTATCCAGTGGGAATGAGCAATAGCAGCGGGTTGGTTGTTCTTTACAAAGATGTTCAACTGCCGGGAGACAGCAGCGCATCCATGATCAAGGAATTCAGAGATACGCAAGACAAGGTCGAAGTATTTGTTCCGATCCTTTCATGGGAACATATTCCGGCAAGAAAGCAGGCGGTTCAATTTGGTATTGTAAAAATTGATGTAGAAGGAGCCGAGTGGGAGGTGATTTCCGGACTGACCGAATTATTGGAACAACAACGCCCGTTTATTATATGCGAAATCCTTCCTGTTTATACGAGTGATAACACGTTCCGACTCGAGCGACAAGAAAAGATAATGCAACTTCTCAAAAAACTTAACTACGTCATCTTCCGCATTGGTCTTCAGGCAGAGTTGACACCTTTGCAAACAATTGAGGTGCACGGAAATTTGGCGTATAGCAATTACGTTTTTGCTCCGCAAGAGCGCGAATCGGTCATTTCAAAAGCTGTATAATGCAACCGCTGGTTTCTGTCATTATGCCGGTTTATAATGGCGAAAAGTATTTAGCGCAAGCGATCCAATCGGTTTTATCACAGACATACCAACAGTTTGAATTACTGGTAGTGAATGATGGAAGCACCGATGGGACGGAGCAAACTGTTCAACAATTTACAGATCCTCGTATTCGTTACTTTGTTCAGAAAAATGCAGGTGTTTCAGCATCTCGCAATATGGCTCTGGCAAATATGAAGGGGACATATTTTTGCTGCCTGGATGGCGATGATGTGCTTCCTCAAAATTCGATTCAAAGTAGAATGGAAGTTTTCAAGCGATCTTCATCCATTTCATTTGTCGATGGTTTGGTTCTTGTGTTTGATGCATCGCTTCAGAAGCAATTGTATCAGTGGAAACCACGCCAAGAGGGCCATGTGTTTCGGGAGTTAATTCGACTTACCGGCAACTGTTTTTTTGGCCCTACCTGGATGGTAAAGGTAATGCCGGAAACTATCTATCGTTTTGAGAATGGGATGACCCATGGGGAGGATTTACTCTTTTATATTTCCATTGCAAATAGTGGCGAGTATGCATCTACTGAAGATTGTATTCTTCATTACAGAAAAAATGAGCAATCGGTAATGAATAACTTGACCGGTTTGGGAAAGGGTTATGCTGTTTTAGCTTCAAAACTAATTGAAACACAAGGTGACTCTTTTACGATGTGGGATCAATTTCTATTTCAGTTGAAGATTCGAAAAATGATGTTTCTGTCTTTTTGCAGCAACGGTGACTACCGAAAAGCTTTTGAATATGTAATTTTGGGGAAAACAAAAGAATAATGCGGCTGCTTTTCGTCAGTTATTGGGGATTGAATGAGGGGTTAACGGCCGCAACTGTTCTGCCGCATCTCCAGATATTGGCCGGTATTGATGCGATAAAGCAAATCATTTTTTGTTCGATTGAGCGCGGTGGAGGGACAATTACGGCTGGCCCCACGCCACACAAAAAGATTTTGCATATCCCTTTAGTTTCTCAACATAAAGGAAATGTTTTTTTAACCAAAGCGAGCAACTTCATTTCTTTCCCGAAGCAGTTGATTCAAATCTGTCAGGAATATCAAATTGACAAGATCATTTGTCGATCACCCATGGCAGGAGCCTTGGGCTATTTGGCTGCGCGCAAAAATAATATTCCGTTTGTGGTTGAATCATTTGAACCTCATGCGGAGAGTATGATTGAGTCGGGCGTGTGGACAAAATTAGATCCCCGGTATTGGATTGAACTATATTTTGAACGGCAACAAGTGAAAGCAGCACGTAAAATATTTCCGGTGAGTTTCCATCATAAAAAGCGATTGATGGAAGAAGGGTTGAGCGAAAATAAGATCATAGTGATGCCATGTTGCGTGGCGCTTGAGAAATTTAACTACGATGCGGTAAAACGATCAGCGATTCGCCAGCAACTAAGTATTAAGGAAAATCAAACCGTTGGAATTTATGTAGGTAAGTATGGAGGTATTTATTATGATCAAGAAGCATTTGATCTCTATCAACAAGCCTTTGATTTTTTTGGTGAATCATTCCGTCTGATTATTTTAACTGAGCAAAACCGCGCTGAAATAGTAAAGAAGTGCTTATCGCGCGGTATCCATGAAAGTCGTGTATTTATTCATCGCGCTATGCATGATGAAGTGAATGCCTATTTATCGGCAGCCGATTTTGCCTTCAGTACCATTAAACCGGTGCCAAGTAGGTTGTATTGCTCGCCTATAAAAAATGGCGAGTATTGGGCGAATGGCTTGCCGATTATTACGGAGATGAACATTGGTGATGACTCTGATATTATTGTTAACGAGGGTGGTGGAGTAATTTTAGATCGCAATAATCCTACGAATGCTTTTCAGAAACTGAAAGAATTGATATCCATGGGACGGGAGCATAATTTGGAAGAAATTCAACGCCTTGCTCAAAAGCATCGAAGCTTGCATGTGGTTGAGGCGATTTATCGACAAGAATTTACCGAATCTTCACAACTTACCAACGTCTGATGAGACGTATCTATTAGGAAGCAGAAAGAGATGAAGCAGTTAAAGATTTATTTTTTGGTAGGTATGTTTTTTGCGCAATCAGCATATGCACAATTACCTTCATCTTCGTTTACTTCACCAACTTCTGCTTGTTTGCAAGAAGGTATAATGCTAACCAATTCATCGACCAATGCCAATTCATATCAGTGGGATCTATGTGCAGATGATTTTCAAACCTTACAGAGTAATGTAAGCATTGCCACCTTAACTGGACTTACTAATGGCTTTGGCTATAAACTGGTAGAGGACAATGGTAACTGGTATGCATTTATCGTTAGCCAAGGTGGGCTTCGTTTGTTTCGAACAGATTTTGGTAACAGCCCGCTCAATACCCCCATTCAAACCATTGACCTTGGCAATCCTGGTAATACCCTATCATTTCCACAAGACATTGAAATCTATAAAGCAAACGGAAAGTGGTATGGTTTTGTAGGAAGCAATGACAATGGTTATGGGGTAGTTCGCCTGGATTTTGGAACATCCATAATCAATACACCAACCGCTTTAAACATCGGAACTTTTGGTGTATTTGGCAGATTCTGGGACTTGAAAGTAGTAGAGCAAAATTCAAATTTAATTTTAGTAATTAACGATCGTAATACAGGATCTTTAATCAGAATAAATTATAGAAATTCATTTGATAATACGATTACAAACGCAACACATGTTTTTGTTACTAGCTCAAATACCACCAACTTATCTCCCGGTTTTGATTTAATTCAAAACAATGGCAATTGGATTGCACTACTTACTTCTTATTTAGATAATAAATTATATCAAATCAATTTTGGTAACGATCTATTTGCAACCCCCACACTACAGTCATCTTTTTCACTCCCGACATTCACCAAACCCATGCGTGTGCGTGTTGTTGCAGAAGGAAATCACTACATAGGTGTTGTCAGCAATGAATCATCAGCTATTTCAATTGTAGATCTGAAAGACTTAAACCCCACAAATACACCCACACTAATTTCTCAAAGTGGATTGCCAAATTTTTTGGGACTAGATGTTGAGCGATTTAATGGGAAGAGTATTGTAGTGGGAGTTGGTAGTGTTGACAATAAAGTTAGACAATTGATTTTCGAATCAGATTGTGGAGTAACACCTTCTTTTCTAACCACCACTTCTCCAGCAATCAATTATTCAACTTCCGGCACTAAAGTGATTGAATTAAAGGCAATCAACACGACAACTGAGCTGTCGGCATTATCGTCACGAACCGTTACCATTACATCGGCCATGGCACCGGATATTGATTTTTCAATTGCGAATAGTTGCGTTAACGCGCCTATCAATTTTTCGGCCGTCAATAGCTCTGGAAATATTACTTCCTACAATTGGAATTTTGGTGATGGCAATGTGGCCACAGGAAATATACCACAGCATACATATTCATCTACCGCCACTTATCCGATTAGTTTACAAGTAAATTCATCAACCGGATGTACCAATCGTGTTACCAAGACGCACGATGTTTACAGTCTGCCTCAGGCTAATTTTACGCTACCAACGGCAAGCCCATTTTGCACGAACCGAGAATACCAGTTTATCAATACTTCTTCTTTTGATGCCGGTGCTACTCCAACATGGCAATGGAGCATTAATGGCAGTTCTGTTTCAACTACAAAAGACTTAGTGAAGTCTTTTTCCGCAAGCATTTCGCAGCAAGTTTCATTGGTTGCCTCCATCCCTGGATGTAGCACGCAATCGATCCAAACCATTAACTCATTGTCCGATGGCCCACTTGTGAATTTTAATACAAGCACTAGCTGTCAGGGATCGCCAATTTCATTTACTAATACTACTTCGGGTGCAGTAACTTCCTATTCATGGACATTTGGAGATGGCAATACCTCTTCTTCTATTAGTCCAATGAATACCTATTTAAATTTTGGAGCTGTCAACGTAACATTACAGGCCAGCAATGCGGCCGGTTGCCAAAACACAATCACCAAGCCACTCCTTATTTATTCAAAACCATTGGTTGATTTTTCAATTGGGTTGCCGCCCTTCTCTTGTGCTGGTTCACCTTCCCAATTTACGGATGGCACACCGCCACCTCCTGACAGTAATTTGACTTCCTGGGTTTGGAGTTTTGGAGATGCGGCTAATGGATCTGCGAATTCAAAAAACCCTACCTATACCTACTCGACTTCAAATACATATAATGTTTCTTTGACAATAGGCACCAACTTTGGTTGTTTAGCAACGAGTCAGAAATTAGTAACTATTGCTCCGGCCCCTGTAGCAGCCTTTACTAATTTACCGGCATGCACAAATCAGTTTACACAGTTTACAGACACTTCAACCGGAAGTATTAAATCTAGATTATGGCAGATTCAAGGCAGTACTTTTACTTCGCCCACTCCACAGTTTAATTTTTCGGCTGCTGGCTCTTTTCCGGTTTCACTTACGGTTACAGCCACCAATAACTGTGTCAGCCAAATAAATAAAAATATAATTGTTCCGGTTGTACCAGCACTGGATTTTTCTGTTCAGGCTCCATGCACCAATAGTTCTACCACCTTCACAGAAATAGCAAGCACTGTCGATCCATCAGTTTCTCAATCTTGGGCATTTGGGAGTATTGCCAATGGAAGTGGAAACCCTGCGCAGTTTTCCTTTGCAACAGCCGCCAATTATTCGATAAGATTAAATTCAACCCGGCAATCAGGATGTGTTTACTCAATTTCTAAAAATGTTTCAATTATCAATGCTCCAATCTCAGATTTTGCGCCCTCTACAGAAGCAGGAACAGCACCCTTACTGGTCTCGTTTACCAACAACTCTACACCTGGTAATTCATATTTATGGAATTTTGGAGATAGCAATAACTCATCTTCAATAATTGAAAGCCCTACTTTCTTGTTTACAGCATTAGGTAATTATTCAGTGCAACTAATTACTACCAATACGCTTGGCTGTAGTAGCCAATCGAGTAAAATTATCCGAGTGGTTATACCTGCCATTGATGTGCAGTTAAGTGATTTCTATTTCTTCAAGGATGGTACAGGGGCACTCCAGCCAGTAGTAACTATTCTTAATAAAAGTAATGTTTCGATTACGGATCCAACGATCCTGGTAGAAGTAGGTGCAGGCGTTAAGAAAAAGATTACCGGGACCATCAAACCAAATGAAGAACTAACGCAGATGCTAGATTTTCAGATCGTACCACAGTCGCTGCAATATGTTTGTGCGGAAGTGCAGGTAACTGGTGATACGGACCTTTTTCAAAACCGTAAGTGCTTATCATTAAATGGAGAAGAAGTCATTTTTTCACCCTATCCTAATCCGGCCCAAGCGGAGTTGAATATGGATTGGATTAGTTTAGAAGGTTCCCCGGTAAGTATCCAAATAGTCAATAGCTCTGGGTCAATCTCCTTTCAGCAAACGGTAACGGCTGTAGGGCCAGGCATTAATCGCTTGTTAATCAATACTTCTAATTTGGCTTTGGGCATTTATTATATCCGTTTTAGTGACAATAAAACGGCAAAAGCATTTAGTTTTGCTATTGCAGCTAAATGATTTTGAAAAGAATTGAGTCAAAATCCTTGGTAATTATTCATAACTTTATCGTTTACTGTCCAACTACTATTAACAATTAATAATCTTTGTTTGATGAAAGTTAAATTAGATGTCACCGACCGAAAGATTGTTGAAATTTTACAATCCAACTCCAATATTACCAATGCGCAATTGGCACAGGAAATTGGACTTTCACCTGCTCCAACTCTGGAAAGGGTGAAAAAACTTGAAAACTCAGGAGTGATAAAGAGTTATCATGCTCTTGTAGACATGGCTAGTGTGGGGATAGGCGTTTGCACATTTGTTACTGTTTCGCTCAAAGGTCACAACAAAGAAAATATTAATAAATTCATCAAAGAGATAAAGGACATTGCTGAAGTTATCGAATGCCATCACGTTACCGGCCAGTCAGATTTTATCTTGAAAATTGTAGCATCTGATATTCCAACGTATCAAAATTTGATGTTGGAGAAGCTTTCAAATATCGAGGTAGTAGATAATATGCAGTCTACTGTTATCTTATCTACTTTTAAAGACAGCAAATCGGTCCCTTTACCATGAGTGAAGTTATTGCAGATAGGACACTTGTATTAAGTGATCAGCAGATTAGTCAGAAGATCAGAAGAATGGCCTTTGAGATTTATGAAAATAATTTCAAGGAAAAATCTATAGTGGTAGCCGGGATTGAAGGTCAAGGTTACTTTTTTGCAAAAATCCTAAGCAAGGAATTAGCAGCCATTGCTTCCTTTGAGGTGATCATTGCCAAAGTAACAGTCGATAAATCCTCACAACAACAAGGTGAAATTACTATTGACAAGGATAGCAATATAATAAAAAAGAAATGCGTTTTGCTGGTTGATGATGTATTGAATACGGGGCGAACTTTGGCCTATGCCATGAAGCCATTCTTTGAAATGGGAGTTAAAAAAATTGAGGTAGCGGTGTTAGTTAATCGTAGCCATACTTTATTCCCGATCATGCCAACTTATACGGGGTATGAACTATCCACCACGTTGAAAGACCATGTTGAAGTTACATTAGGTAAAAAGTCAACCGTGTATGTGCATTAAGTTAGAATCCATCGAAACAAGATTAATCAATAGAAGACTTTTAATGCTTTCCCATCTTGCCAATTAATAAAAAACAAGAATTAAAACGAGTAACCACGCACCAGCTTTCAGAGATGAAAAAGCGAGGCGAAAAGATTGCTATGCTAACGGCTTATGATTATAGCATGGCGAAGATTATAGATAGAGCCGGAGTGGATATTATTCTTGTGGGCGATTCGGCTTCTAATGTCATGGCAGGAAACGAGACAACCTTGCCGATTACCTTGGATCAAATGATCTACCATGCTACTTCAGTGGTGAAGGCAGTAAAGCGTTCGTTAGTAGTTGTAGATATCCCATTTGGATATTATCAGGGAAGCTCAGGGGAAGCGCTACGATCTTCTATTCGTATTATGAAAGAGTCAGGTGCACACGCTGTTAAAATTGAAGGAGGCAGTGAAGTAAAGGATTCAGTGCTGCGGATTTTAAGTGCAGGCGTTCCTGTAATGGGTCACTTAGGGTTAACGCCACAATCTATTTATAAATTTGGTACTTACTCTGTACGTGCTAAGGAAGAGACAGAAGCGAATAAACTTATAGAAGATGCTCAACTGCTACAGGAATGTGGATGCTTTGGATTAGTATTGGAAAAAATCCCGGCAGAGTTGGCAAAAAAAGTCACTTCGCAATTGCAAATTCCTGTCATTGGGATAGGGGCAGGTCCAGATGTGGATGGGCAAGTTTTGGTGATGCAAGATATGTTAGGTATAACAACTGAATTTAAACCCCGCTTCTTACGGAGGTATGCTGATTTGAATTCAGTGATTACCAGTGCAGTCAACAAATATGTAGAAGATGTGAAGGCAAAGGAATTTCCAAATCAAAAGGAAAAATATTAGTTAGTATACTTGACGGGTTGTTTGTCTTCCATTTGTCCAAACCAGACTTCACTAAATCCACCTGATAGTTGCATCCTGAAGTCTTTCCAATTGAGGCACTTCAAAATTCTATCGATAACGATTAAATATTAGGCCCCTAACTTCCTTACCACTCTACACACCTTTCAGTAGAGTTGGCTTAGGCCGAACTCCAAAAAGCAATTTAGAATCCACTTTCCTAATTGTCTGCAATTTTTTGGAGGTCATTCCATATGTTGGCTGCCTGCCCATGATCATCGGTCTAATAGCCACGTGACCAATCTCCCTTTCTTTAACCAACTAGGGCAATTGCATTTACGATTGTCTTTATAGTTTTTGGTCAAGTCTCTATTGTTGGCCTTTGCTATTTGCATTAGTCTGCAGAAAGTTGAGTAACAGGCAGTCTATTGGCTTTTAGATAAGCTAGGATCAATTCGTATTCCTTCTTCTCTTCGCAAGTAAGGTATTTATTAATAGCTCAATTATATGGTCTATTGTCCTGACAGAGGCTCAAAATAGTCATTAGAATTGATTTCTGGGATGCGCTATATTTGGATCAACTTAAATAATCTTAATTAAGTCTGCATATTTTTTTAATTTTCGAGCCCAAATCCAAGCAATTAGATTTGAAAATGTCTTTATAACCCATTTACATCCAACTATTACTACTATGAGCGACCAAAAGATTACTATCAGCAACGGCAAATTGAATGTTCCGGATAACCCAACATTACCCTTTATCGAAGGCGATGGAACAGGAGTAGATATTTGGCCCGCATCCAAGCATGTCTTTGATTCTGCGGTAGAAAAGGCATACAAGGGTAAACGTAAAATCAATTGGAAAGAGGTGTTGGCAGGTGAAAAGGCGTTTAACAAAACTGGAAATTGGATGCCTGAGGAAACGTTGACTGCCTTCAAAGAATACCTGGTAGGTATAAAGGGTCCACTTACAACTCCAGTTGGAGGGGGTATTCGCTCCCTTAATGTGGCACTACGTCAAGATTTAGATTTGTATGCCTGTGTGCGTCCGGTACGGTGGTTTAAAGGAGTACCTTCGCCTGTTAAAGAACCTCATAAAACAGACATGGTTATTTTCCGTGAAAACACCGAGGACATCTATGCCGGAATAGAATTTCAACAAGGCTCTGAAGACAATAAAAAGTTCATGACCTTCTTCAAAGAAACCTTCCCAAAGCAATACAAGAAAATCAGATTTCCTGAAACTTCAGGAATAGGTATCAAACCGGTTTCCAAAGAAGGAACTGAGCGATTGGTGCGTGCAGCCATTAAGTTTGCCATTGACCAGAAGAAACCGAACGTAACACTTGTACACAAAGGGAATATCATGAAGTTCACAGAAGGAGGTTTCCGTGATTGGGGATATGCGTTGGCGAAGAGTGAATTTGGGGCGGTAGAGATTGATGGAGGACCTTGGATGGAGATCAATAACAAGGGTCATAAAATTGTAATTAAAGATTCTATTGCCGATGCCTTCTTACAACAAATTTTATTGCGTCCCGATGAGTATTCGGTGGTAGCAACCCTTAACCTAAACGGTGACTATGTTTCTGATGCGTTAGCCGCGATCGTTGGCGGTATTGGTATTGCACCAGGAGGAAATGTGAATTACATTACGGGCTTTGCCATCTTTGAAGCAACCCATGGCACGGCACCTAAGTATGCTGGGCAAGATAAAGTTAATCCAGGCTCGGTTATTCTTTCTGGCGTAATGATGCTCGAATATATGGGATGGCAAGAAGCTGCAGATTTAATTGTAAAAGGACTGGAAGGAGCCATATCATCCAAACGAGTCACCTACGATTTCCACCGCCAAATGGAAGGTGCAACTTTGCTGAAGTGCTCTGAGTTTGGAATGGAAGTTGTGAAGCATATGTAATTCGTTTCTCTAAACTTTTATAAGACTGAAATGATTCAATTTCAGTCTTTTTTTTGCCATAATTTATTCTATTAAAGTGGCAATACTAAAGTGATATACTTGTTTAGTAGGAACTTGTTCTCAATTACTTACGATTGGCATAAAATGGAAACGGTGGTTTATTATTTGAATTATTTCCATTTTTGCAGTAGTTAAATACTTAATTAATATAAATGAAAAATTTAAAATTATTTGTTGTTGTGATGGTTTTGCTTTCCCTTACCCAATCTTCATGTTTTTCCCAGTCAAGTGAGACGAGCGGAGGTGTAGATTTGTCATTTTTAAGAGGGACAACAGCCTTCGGGTTTTCAGCTCGGTATGAAGTGCCTTTCAAAAGCTCTGTAAAATGGATGGCAACTGGAGGCTTAGGTTTTGGGTCAGGCATCACATTATTAAGTTTACAAGGCGGAGCTAAATATAATTTTGAAGATAGTGATGTCTATGCCGGTCTTGAAATCGGCCCACTATTTTTATTTGGTAACGGGAACTCAGAATCAAGGTTTACATTTACCCCACAAGTTGGATATCGCTTTGACAAGTTTGATATTTCACTAAGATATTACTTAGGTAGTGGAGTGGACTTTGCAAACTTAAGATTTGCCTACATATTCTAATTTAGCTAGAAGCGAGCATTGCAAATTGATGAATCGAACTATAAGTGACATAATAAGGAATAAAATGAATTCATCAGTCTATCAAGCCGTAGTTCACAAAGCGACATAACGTATAGAGGTAGATATGAGGTATCCACAAATTTCTGAATTCTAATCGTATTAGATTGACGATTTGTACATTTTGTCTCTTTTTTTTCAATTTGGATTCCTTTTTAGCAATACTTATCTTCGCAAGTCAATCAATAAGTTAAACTAATCATATGAAGAAATTTACTCAACTTTTTGTTCTCGTATCTATAAGTGTACTGTCTGCCAGTGCTCAAGACGAAGGCGCTGTAGTAAAAAGAGAACGCATTGAACGCGATAAAAATATTTTTATTGGTGGTGGGATTTCAATCCCTGGAGGAGCAAATTTTGGAGACTACGCAGCAGGCATTAATTTTGAAGGTGGCTTTATGAAAAGATTAAATAGAGTGGTGTCTGTGGGGGGGTCGGTTTCGTACATGAGTTTTAAGTATAATGCTCCTGCAGGACAAACGAATATAGATAATATACCGGACGGTCAGTTTCCTGCTAATTTTTATTATATTCCTAGTGTAGGTGCTGGTGTGCTTACAAACTTTGGCGGAGCGGATGTTTCATTTATTTCTTTGAATGCAAATTTTAAATTCAACTTTGTGCCTGTTAAAGATAATTCAGTGATATCTATTTATGCATTTGCTAAACCATTTATATCTCAGTCAAAACACAAAGATTTATCAGGAGATACTTTTGACTATATTCAAAATCCTTCAAACAATAATATGTGGGAATTCGATCCCGGCTCTAATTCAAACGAAAAATTTGAGTCTGAGGCCAAAATTACTGGGGGGATTTTTCTTGGACCCGGACTAGAAATTAATCCAACAAAAGCTATTTCTATTTTTATACAAGCTTCATTTGGGTACACCTTTCCAACCAATGTAATTAGCACGAAAACGTATCCAAGAAATTTTGAAACGTACACGGTCACTCAGCTTGAAGAATTTCCATTTATAACAGATGGATTCACCTCCATCAATTTTTCTGGTGGCATTTCATTTAATATAGACTAAGCGAATACCTTGTATGAGATTTGGGTTGCTTATTTTATTTCTAACACTTGCCGTAAGTGCATCTGCACAATTTAAGCTATATGAGCAAGGCATTGATGCCTATCAAGCTAAAGATTATCCAAAGGCGATTAACCTTCTCAACGAATATTTGGACAAAGGAACGCGTGATAAATCGTACGATGTAGAAGTACGGTATTATGTAGCCTTAGCCTATTTTAAAACACAGTATTTTACAAGTTCGGTTAGAGAATTTGATAAGGCTCTTCAACTGGGGCATAAGAATTCCGGAAATATCCATTGGTTTTCAGCCAAAGGGTATAGCGAACTCAAGGCTTATAAAGAATCAATTGAAGAGTATACAAAGGCAATCGAGCTAGTAAAAGAGCCAGCGAATCAAACCAAGCTATATTTTGAACGAGCTGTGCAATATGAAAAACAAGCTAATCAAGCATTAGCCATTGCTGATTTAGATAAATCCCTATCCTTTGATAAAAACAATAGTGATGCACTCAGGATGCTGGATCGATTACGACCAGTAATAGCAAGTGGTGGGCGCGACATTAGCAAGACGAAAAAAAGAGAAGAGGCCCCGGTTGTAGTAAAGAAGAATATAGAAGAAAATAAAACTGCTACAAATACTTCAATAGAAGCAAATAAGGAGCCTAAGTCAATCCCACTAAGCACCCCGCCTTTAGTGGTAGTCAAGAAGGAGGAAAAGAAGGAAGAAAAGAAGGAAGAGACAACTAAGCTAGTTGATAAAAAGAAAGATGATAAATTGATTCCTATCAACAAAGAGCCTGTTCAGGTTGCTTCTAATGAGGTTGGAAAGGACGCTAAAATTAATCCGGTGGTTACTTCTCCATCGATCGTTCAAAAACAAGCAGAAACTAAAGATGTTCCCCAAGCTACCGGAGTAGCAAAAGAGAAAATAGAAGACAGGAAGATACTTCCGGTAAATACTGTTCCTATACAGGTAGCTGCTACAGAATTAAAAAAGGAAGAGAAAATTATTCCTGCAGCCGCACCACCGGTTGTGGTGGCGCAACCTTCATTGGCTGACGAATATAAAGATGAAAAACGTTATGCGTTGGTCATCGGCAATGCGCAATATAAATTTGTACCCCCACTTAAAAATTCCGCTAACGATGCCAATGATATTGCGGCTGAGTTAGAGCGAGCTAATTTTGAAGTAATTAAAGTTATTGATGGCGACTACACTAAAATGCGAGAAGCCTTTCGCACCTTCAATGAGAAATTAAATACAGGTCCAAAAGATCAGACCATCGGTCTATTTTATTATGCCGGACATGGATTACAAAATGAAGGTGAGAATTACCTGATTCCTGTTGAGGCAAATGTGCAGTATGATGAAGATATTCCTCGCATGTGTCTGCCGATGCAACGAGTTGTCTTAGCTAATATGGAGCGGTCGAGTACGCGAATGAATATCGTGATCATGGATGCCTGTCGGAATAATCCATTTCCATCTTCCAGCCGTGGCGCAGGAGCAGGCCTTGCCGAAGTGAAACGTGCAAAAGGCTCCTTCATTGCGTATGCAACCGCCCCGGGATCTACCGCATCGGACGGGGAAGGAAGAAATGGACTTTATACGCAAGAACTTCTAAAAGCGATGAAAAAACCAGCCCGCACTATTGAATCTGTATTTAAGGAGGTAAGATATAATGTCCTTAAACAATCAGGAGATAGACAAAATACCTGGGATAGTTCCAATATTATTGGAGACTTCTATTTCAAGTTCCAATAAAAAAATTAGACCTCGTTAAAAATATTTATGGCAATAGCCTCTTTCTGACTTAAAGACTACCGAAGTTTAATCAAGCAGAAGACAGCATAATTAATCATGTCCTGATAATTGGCTTCGATTCCTTCACTGGCTAATGTCTTCCCTTTATTTTCTTCTATTTGCTTGACTCGAAGAAGCTTCATTAAAATAATATCCGTCATTGAACTGACACGCATTTCACGCCATGCCTCTCCGTAGTCGTGGTTTTTATTTTGAAGCAGATGATAAATCTCTTCCGTTGCCCCATCGTACATCGGCTCTAACTCCTGAAAGGTCATATCAGTTTTTTCAGATTCTTTTAGCTTAAGTTGAATCAACGCAATCAAACAATAATTGATAATACCAATAAATTCATCTTTGATTGGGTCTTCCACTTTTTGTACTCCCTTTTCTTGAATGCTGCGGATACGCTGCGCCTTGATGTAAATCTGATCGGTGATGGATGGCAGCCGTAAAATACGCCAGGCGGTACCATAATCATGGGTCTTCTTGGCAAATAAGGCTTTGCAGGAGGCAATCACCTCTTTATATTCGTGCAATGTTTTTTCATTCATAAACAGTGCAAAGTAAATTATTTTCAGTCAACAATACACTGAACGTCCACGG
>JANPBK010000231.1:0-2472 GCA_031430395.1 Cyclobacteriaceae bacterium | reverse complement strand
TGCCGCTCATGGCCCATCTTACGGCTGTAGCAGCACCCTGAGAAAAGCCCAGTAATGTGGTCTTCACGTGGGAGGGAGGGCGTTCGATGGCTAGGATTGAGTCGAGGTAGCGCGTATAATTTTTAATCTCAACGAGCCGATTTTCGCGCGTCATCCACGTAGCTCCGATGCGCCCCACATTGCCGGCTAGGTAGAATTTCGACAAACCTTCCGGAGCGATAATACAAATGCCCTTCTCATTTAGGCTTTTAAATTTTTGAACAAAATACTGTGCAAGCTGGCCATATCCATGAAGCACCCACCAAACTTGTGTGGTAGAGTCATCGATGCGGCCTAGCTTATAGTAGCGCGCCTGATAATTAAATGTGCTTGTGAGTTGCTCCACTAATCAAAAGGTAAAAAAAAACCCTGCCGTAGCAAGGTTCATTTTTTAAGGAAATTCTGTTTTATCTCTTAAACCCAAGCGCGCTTCCGCCACATTTTCC
Source organism: Cyclobacteriaceae bacterium (assembly GCA_031430395.1). Taxonomy (GTDB): domain Bacteria; phylum Bacteroidota; class Bacteroidia; order Cytophagales; family Cyclobacteriaceae; genus ELB16-189. The sequence continues at coordinate 1,987 of JANPBK010000231.1, read as the reverse complement.
GGCCGAACCGTCAAATGTATATTGGATGTAATAGATACCTGTGGCATTGCATGGATAAGCAATAGCTGAAATGAATTGTCCATTAATCTTGCTGGAAGCGACTTTATTCCTTCCGGAATCGAATATGGTTACGATGATTCCATCTGTAGCTGCTCCATTCGCGCATAGATTGATCATGTACTGTGTGCCTTTTGTAAATACATAACTGTATTCTACTTTTTCCTTAGAACCGCCTTCACCGTCCACCTTATAACTTTTTAAGAAATTGAAACCGGAAGCCAATTTTGGGATACAAGCGTTTGCGAAATTATCAGGGTTGCATTGCCCTATTAATTCAGTGGAGCCGGCACCAAAAATTAACATAAAGAGGGTTATAGAAATCGCCTTTTTCATAGGTTTTATGGTTCAGTAAATTAGCTGATTATTTTGTTTCTAAGTGAATTAGTTAACGTTTTGATCGCTTCCACATCCTGATCGGTTATATTGATGGTTGTGCTGCTGTTATCTTTAATGATGGCAACGCCATCCACTACTTCCATAGTCGATTCCTTATAGGTATAGGTAATGTTAATTTTGTCAAAAGCTACTTTCAATTCTTCCATATCTTTCAATAACAATGCCATATTAGCATCTTCTTTGTAAAATGAAAGAAGTAATACGATTTGCTCTAGAATGATTTTCTGCTCACCTATCTTTTCATGTAATTCTTTGTTTTTTACATCTTTGGCAGCTACTTGACAAGTAATTTGCATGGCTTCAACCCAGCCCCCAATCAATAACAAAACGCTTAAGTTAGCTCTGCTTTGAGTTTGTAGGTAGTGGTTGATGCTATTAAAGTTTTGAGTGGTGATCAATAATAGCGAATCTAGGTTTTTGCTATTAGTTGCAAGACGGCCAATGGTCTCAATATCAAAGAATTGACCTATATTAAGTCCATCTGCTAATGATTTGATAGAGGTAAGGTACTTAATGCCATCCTTATTTTGTTCGTAGATGTTAGTATAACCCAAATCGGTCCCATAAACTCCCAAATTAAGAGCCTTTTTATAATTGCTGTTGTATTTAGATAGGTTATCTGGAGTATTCAACAGCGTCATGTTGTATTTAGTCCCAGATTCTTTCAAAAGCACCGAGATCTCTAACGGACTTGGAATCTGTTGCAAGATGCTGTTGATAACCTCCTCATCAATGGTAGGGCCGCTTTTTGCGGAATCCAGACTGTTTAGGAATGCTTGTTCGTCAGGCTTTTTGCTTGAGCCGCAGGCCGTCAAAAACAAGGCAACTAATGTGATCACTGTAAGTTTCATAGCTATCCTGTTATGTTTACAAAATTAAGAATTCAAAAGTCGTTACCAAACCTTATTAATAATCACCGTTTAAATGGAATTGTCACTTTATTGGGAATATTCACTTTCCCAAAAGCATCAACCATTTTTCTAAGCCATTCAAAATACAAGGCAATGTAAAAAAGCAGTGACATTGACCAAATCACTAATAAATTGAACCAAAAAGTAGTCGCACGCAAGCCAAATAGATTCTTCTCAGGAAGAAAGAATGCGGTTCGGTAGTCTATTGTACTTGTTGGATTGGGTTCTTGAAAAATTGGGTTTATTTGTTGGATCAGTTTGCCATCGTATTCTAAAAGCCGCTCTTTAACATTGATATTCTTGACTAGATCCGCAAGGCTTTCATTGTAGTGCTTATTCTTTTCATCATTAATATTGACACCATTTTTCTCTTCAAAAGCCATTCTTTTTTCAATCAATGCGACATTTTCGTTATAGATTTTCTGATAATGCTTTCTATAATCTTCGAAATAGGCGTCAAGTCCTGCTCCTCTTATTTTTGAATAATTTTCAGGCAAGAATTCCTTTTTGAAATCTGTTTTCTCAAAACCCGGTTTATAAGGCTCCTCAATTAAATTGTCTATTAGTACCTTTAAATTGGAAGCAACAAGTTTTTTAATTGAGTCATTTTTAGATTCAAA
>JANPBK010000230.1:0-37738 GCA_031430395.1 Cyclobacteriaceae bacterium | reverse complement strand
GGTAATGGGTATTTTGAATGTCACGCCCGATAGCTTCTTTGATGGCAATCGATATGTATCTCCTACCACTATTTTAAAGCAGGTGGAAAAAATGGTGACGGAAGGAGCTGACTTTATTGATGTAGGTGGCTATTCATCTCGTCCAGGCGCTAGTGAAATTTCAATGGAGGAAGAATTATCCAGAGTTCTTCCGGTGATAGAATTGATTCATGCAAACTTTCCGCAATCGATAATATCTATTGATACTTTTAGATCTCAGGTTGCGTTACAAGCTGTTAAATTTGGTGCTGGCATTGTCAATGATATCTCAGCAGGTGAAATAGACAAAAAAATGATTGAAACGGTGGCGGCAATGAAAGTGCCGTACCTGGCTATGCATATGAGCGGCACACCACAAACCATGTCAGGACTGACTCAATATGAAAACCTTTTGAATGAGGTGACCACTTACTTTCATGAGAAGATTAAGTATTTTCAAGAAATGGGAATAAAGGACGTGATGATCGATCCTGGATTTGGTTTTGCTAAAACAGTTGACCAAAATTTTGAATTATTGAATCAACTCGAGCGTCTTCGAATGATGGCAAAGCCTATAGTGGTCGGACTATCCCGAAAATCAATGATTTGGCGTACACTGAAAACATCTGCTGATCAGGCTTTAAATGGAACAACAGCCCTGCATGCTATCGCCTTGCTGAAAGGAGCTTGCATTTTGCGCGTGCATGATGTAAAGGAAGCAGTGGAGACGATTAAACTTATTACAAAAGTTGATAGGCCTTCGCTTACTGTCTAATGACTATTTACTGCCAGACTATTTAGCTAAATTTGCAAAGCATGCTTCTCGTCTTTAAAATTGGTTTCCTTGATGTAAGCTGGGTCGACTTTGTGGACATCAGCTTAGTTGCAATTTTACTTTATCAAATTTACAAACTCATCAGAGGGAGTATAGCTGTCAATATTTTTCTTGGTATTCTTGCGCTCTATTTGATTTATCTGATTGTGCGGGCTGCTCAAATGGAACTTCTTACCACTATTTTAGGCCAATTTATGGGCGTAGGAGTATTGGCTATGATTGTTTTATTTCAGCCGGAAATTCGTAAGTTTTTATTATTGATTGGACGCGGTGCAGAAATTAATCGAGGAAGCATAATAAAGAACATTGCCAACTGGCAAGCGCGATACCACGATGATTTTGATGTACATCAATTAATAGAAGCGGTGAAAACATTGAAGGCCACACGCACCGGAGCGCTCATCGTTTTTTCTCGTGATATGGAATTAAAATTTTATGCTGAAACGGGGGATCCTCTCGATGCAGAAGTGAACAAGCGATTGCTTATTTCTATCTTCCATAAGCATAGCCCATTACATGACGGAGCGGTGATTATTTACAAGGGACGCATTAAAGCAGCACGCTGTGTATTGCCCGTCAGTGATAATGATCATCTTCCAGCCAACTTTGGCCTTCGTCATCGTTCGGCTATCGGTATGAGCGAAACAACTGACACGCTGGTAATGGCAATTTCTGAAGAAACGGGGCGTCTTATATTAGCACGAAACGGAAAATTTATACGTGGGCTTAAACTGAAAGCGGTAGAACAAAAAATTCTTGAGTATCTACATAACACGGAACCTACTAATTGGGAACACGTATCTGAAGAGCCTCAATTTCAAGAATCAAACGATGCGAAAGTCTAGTGGTGTACAATAGACGTATCAAAAATTTCTGCCATAGGTATATGAAGAGCCTCTTGTTTATTTTCCTATTCCTAATTTATTTCAAGGCACAACCTCAATCAATAGAAACCGTCATTCAAAAAGGACATGAGTTAGCAGTTCTTTCAGTGGCAATAAGTCCCGATAGTAATTATGTTGCTACGGGCAGCAGAGATAAGTCGGCTAAGCTTTGGGAATTGAGTACCGGTAGAGAAGTACGCAGTTTTTTAGGCCACCAAGCCTCCATCAACAATTTGGAGTTCAGCAGGGATGGAAAATATCTCATTACGGCAAACGGAGATGGCTCAGCAAAAATTTGGGAAGTAAAAACTGGAAAAGAGATTAGCTCGGTAAAGCCGGATGATGAGCGAATGACCGATGTGGCATTTGATCCAAACGAAAAGTTTTTTGTCACGGTCGGCTTTGGACAAAAAGTGCGCGTATGGGATTTTGCAACCAATAAATTATTGAAGGAATTTGGCGCGGACGGATATGCCGGATCGGGTGGACTCATACATGTAGCGGTTAGTGGAAATGGCGAATGGCTGGCGGTGGGGGAAGATGGCTTTACGGTTAACGTTTACCGAACCTCTAATTGGCAACGGGCATGGACCTTCAATCAATCCGAACTTCATTCATCTTGCGGAGGGTGTTATAGTGACGTAAATTTTACACCGGACAGCAAGTATTTATTAAAAGCCTCCAACAGTGACGAAGTAGCAAAGTATGATCTAGCCACTGGAAAGAAAGTTTTAACGTATCAAAAAAAGTCAACCGATTTACGCTCTGCCGTTTATAGCAGGGATGGAAAGCGAATGGTGCTGTGTGGCGAGAAAATGGTGACCATTTTTGATGGAGTAAAAGGCGATTCACTGCGGACAATTGTTCCAGACATCAATGCCGAATTAAATCAGGCAAATTTCACCGCGGATGGGAAGCGATTGTTGATTGCGTGCGACAACAATGTTGTTTTGATCTATGATGTACTGACCGGAAAAAAGCGAGGGGAACTCTCGGGTTTTTTGAATCAGCGTGACAAAGGTGGACTTAGCTATGATCCTAACTCGTATTGGGACTCTTACATTGCCAAATACATTCGATACAAAAACAATTTGTTGCTGAGTCCGGATAATAAAACTTTGTTGAAGGGCAAATTCGGTAACAAACTAAAGCGCTGGGACATTGCTTCCGGCAAAAACGAAATGGAATATGTAGGGCATGAGAAAGCTGCTTTGTGTTATCAATATAGCCGCGATGGCAAAAAATTATTGACGGGTGGAGGTGACGGAAAAATCATTTTGTGGAACACGGAAAAAGGGGATACACTATTGACAATTAAATCTTACGATGATCCTATTTTTGACATTCACTTTAGCAGTGACGAAAGTCAAATAATCAGTAGCAGTTGGGATGGGACACTAAAAATCCATTCGGCACTCAATGGCAAACGTCTTCATTATTTTAAGTTAGCTGATGGATCCGCCTATCAATCACTGTTTAGTCGGAATGATTTGTATGTTTTCACGGCAACGTTAAAGGAAGGAACAGATCGACTACAGATGAGGGAAGTTGATACCCAGAAGATTATAAGAGCATTTGAAGGTCACACGGATGTGATCTCTTCATTACAGTTATCGAAAGATGGTAAACGATTGCTGACGGCTAGTTGGGATGGCTCCATTCGCTCGTGGGACATTGCCACTGGGCTTACAGAAAAGAAGTTGGTCGCTCACCAGGGAGCTGTACATGCGGCCATTTACAACCTCGCTGAGAATAGCATTTTTAGCGCTGGGGCTGATCGTATAATTCGAAAATGGAATGTAACCGATACTAAGGTCACTCAAACCTTTCACGGACATCAAGCTGAAGTGACCAGTTTACAATTAACGTCAGATGAGAAAATGTTGATTAGCCACAGTTTGGATGGGGTTACAAAATTCTGGGACCTGGCTTCCGGAAAGGAATTTTTTGAACACATCCATTTTGGCGAGAAGGATTGGATGGTAAAAAATCCGACAGGATATTTCAATGGAACGCAGGAAGCTCGGCAGTTTATTCATTTTGTAGATGGTATGAAAACGTATTCAGTAGATCAATTCTTCGATGAGTTTTACCGACCTGATTTGTTGCCAAAGATATTTCAAAACAGAGGAGGTGATGACGGGTTAAGAGGTATTCAAGGCAAACTTCAAAAATCTCCACCGCCTTCTGTAAAAGTAGCAGTGATGGCAACAACTGATCCAGGCAAAGCAGAGCTATTTGTTAAAATGGTTGACAATGGGGCAGGTGTTAATAATTTGAAGTTGTTTCATAATGGAAAATCGATTCTACTTGATCAGGGCACCTTGAAATTGCCCCATGGTAAAGACCAGGTAGCCACATATAGACATGTTGTTTCCTTGGTGGGGGGTACCAATGCTTTTTCTGCGACAGCTACTAACAACGATAAAATAGAATCGGATCCTAATTCAGCAGAATTTTTTTCCGAGACGACAGGTAAAACAAGTACCTGCTATTTGCTCGCAGTAGGTATTAATCAATATAAAAATCCGAGGATGACGCTCAACTACGCGAAGCCTGATGCAGAATCTTTTGAAAAAATAATTGATCAGAAGGGCAACCAACTATATAAGAAATTGGAGATTCATACCCTTTTTGATGGAGCGGCAACTCGTGCTTCCATCTTAAATAAAATGGATGAGTTAGCTGGTAAAATTCAACAAGAAGATGTTTTCATTTTTTATTATGCAGGTCACGGTAGTATGGTCGATGATCGTTTTTTCTTTATCCCAAGTGAAAATACCCGTTTATACGATTTAGGTTCTTTGCAAAAGGAAGCCATCGAGGCCGGTGCATTACAAGAGAAATTTAAAAATATTCATGCTTTGAAACAATTGATTGTAATGGATGCATGTCAATCTGGTGGTTCTGTTGAATTATTGGCGACTCGTGGAGCGGCAGAGGAGAAAGCGATCGCTCAACTTTCTCGAAGCGCAGGAATTCATGTGATGGCTTCTGCTGGCAGTGAACAATTTGCTGCTGAGTTTGCAGAACTGGGTCACGGGTTGTTTACTTATTTATTGATTAAGGCATTACAGGGAGATGCGGATGGTGCCCCGAAAGACGGTAAGGTGACCATTTATGAATTGAAGTCATACCTCGATGATCAGGTACCAGAGATGACGCGAAAATTGAAAGGAAAGCCGCAGTATCCATATACTTTTTCACGCGGCCAGGATTTCCCGGTAGTGATTGAAAATTGAAATTTCAAAAAATATCTTAACTTCGTACTTACTAACCAATTTTTTATGCTTGATGAAAGAAGCTAGCAGGGTTAAATTTTATCTCGCCAAATATTTTTTTCTGGCGCTATCAACTCTTCAGGGCCTTGCCGCAGTATTGATGACTATTCAATTTGAGGATACGGTTAAAAACAGGTCTGTCGTTTTTGTTTTTGCAACATTTTGTATGATATTTTTCTCGCTGCATCTTTTGATAAGCGAAAAAATAAAACGAGTAGCGATTAGTAAAAAGAAAATATCGATAATTCTGCGGGACAAAATAAAAAGTTATAATTGGTCAGAAGTTAAAGAAGTAAAATATTTACCTTTTCTAAATATCTATAGCTTCAAATTAAAAGGTAAAGCCAACCGGATTTATTTTTTACCAAACGAGCAAAGTGGTGCATTATTCGGATTTCTTTCGACCAATGCCGATTTTATCCCAAAAAAAATAAGTAAAGCATAGTTACTTATTTGATTAGTTAACAACCCCCAATTCTCTTCCAACTTCAGTAAAAGCTTGTATCGCTTTATTGAGATGATGTCGCTCATGGGCAGCAGAAATCTGAACGCGGATTCGAGCTTTGCCCTTTGCAACCACCGGAAAGAAAAAGCCAATGACATAGATTCCTTTTTCTAAAAGCTTCTCTGCAAATTTTTGAGCAAGAGGTGCTTCGTACAGCATAATAGGCACAATCGGATGAATGCCAGGTTTAATATCGAAGCCAGCCTGGGTCATTGATTTACGAAAGTACTGTGTATTTTCTTCCAACTTATCGCGAAGCGAAGTAGTTTCTGTTAGCATATTGAAAACTTCGATAGATGCTCCTACGATGGATGGAGCGAGTGTATTAGAGAACAGGTAGGGCCTTGAGCGTTGACGTAACATCTCAATGATTTCTTTTTTACCCGATGTGAACCCTCCTGAAGCGCCACCTAAAGCTTTGCCTAAGGTACCCGTGATAATATCTACGCGGTCCATTACACCACAATGTTCAGGCACCCCACGCCCTGTTTTTCCTATAAATCCGGAGGAGTGGCATTCATCACTCATGACCAATGCTTCGTATTGCTCAGCCAAGTCACAAATTTTGTCAAGTTGCGCAATCGTTCCATCCATAGAGAAGGCACCATCGGTAACGATGACAATTTGGTTAGCACCGGCTTTTCTGGCATCTTCCAATTGCGTTTTCAAATCGCTCATGTCATTGTGCTTGTATCGATAGCGCATGGCTTTACATAGGCGTACACCATCTATAATAGAAGCATGGTTTAGTTCATCTGAAATAATGGCATCCTGCTCACCAAAGAGAGGTTCAAATACTCCTCCATTTGCATCAAAGGCTGCTGCGTAAAGAATGGTGTCTTCTGTCTGTAAAAACTCGGAAATCTTTTTTTCTAATTCTTTATGGATGTCTTGAGTTCCACAAATAAACCGAACAGATGACATCCCAAAGCCGTGGGTATCAATGGCTTTTTTAGCCGCAGCTATCACCCTTGGATGTGAAGAAAGACCAAGATAGTTGTTGGCGCAAAAGTTAAGTACATCCTTGTGATTGGCTTTAATTTCGGCCCCCTGAGGGGTTTCAATAATTCGTTCTTTTTTATAGAGACCTGCTTCTCGGATGGAATCTAATTCTTTGGCTAATACGGGTTGAAGCTTTTTATACATGGCTAGTTGATTTACAACAAATCTACAAATCGTAATTCGTAATTCGTAGACCGTAATTTTCCATAACTTCGCCCCGCACACGATTTAACAATGAAGAAAACAAAGGTTTTATTAATAGGGGCTGGAGGCCAATTGGGCTCAGAACTGACGCAAGGCTTATGGCGCATTTATGGTCAGGAGAATGTGATTGCTTCTGATATTAAAGATCCTCAAGGCATTTTGAAAGAAGGGCCTTACGAGAAGTTTGATGTCATGCAACGCGACAAACTTTTTGAGTTGATCAAGAAAAATGAGATTACTCAGGTGTATCACTTGGCTGCTCTGCTTTCCGCCACGGGCGAAAAAGACCCCAGATGGGCTTGGAAGCTAAATATGGAAAGCCTGCTATTTGTATTGGAGGCAGCTCAAGAATTAAAACTCCATAAAGTTTACTGGCCTAGTTCAATTGCTGCATTTGGACCTACCACCCCTAAGCAGAATACTCCACAAGATACCATCATGGATCCTTCTACTGTTTATGGCATCACGAAATTAGCTGGAGAGTTGTGGTGTGAATATTATTTTAGAAGATATGGCGTAGATGTAAGAAGCCTTCGCTATCCGGGATTAATCGGTTACAAAACACCTCCAGGTGGAGGCACCACGGATTACGCGGTAGATATTTATTTTAAGGCATTGAATGAAAGGAAATTTGAATGCTTTCTGGCTGCAGACACCTACTTGCCCATGATGTATATGGACGATGCGGTGAAAGCTACTATTGACTTAATGGAGGCTCCCGCAGAAAAGGTGAAAGTGCGTACGAGTTACAACATAGGGGCCATGAGTTTTTGCCCCGCACAAATAGCTTCTACCATTAAGCGACATATCCCCGATTTTACAATTACGTACAAACCTGATTTCAGACAAGCCATTGCTGACTCCTGGCCAAAATCTATCGATGACAGCGCAGCACGTCAAGATTGGGGATGGCAACATCAGTTTGGATTAGAAGAAATGACAAATGAAATATTGAAAAATCTCGTGGCAGGAGAGAATAGTGTCATTTAATCATGTATAAAATCAAATCCTTAGCAGGAGAAACAGTTCTTTATGGCCTTGGAAGTATTCTTCCAAGGATGCTCAATTTTTTGTTGGTGTTCCTTCACACTTCCAATGTGTTTAGCTTGGCTGAGTACGGGGTGGTGACAAAGCTCTATGCCTTTGTTGCTTTTATCAATATTGTGTTCATGTTTGGAATGGAAACGGCCTTCTTTCGGTTCGTAAATAAACCGGGTGCTGATGCGAAACATATTTTCAATCTGGCTCAAACATGTGTATTGCTGATAAGCGTTCCGCTCTCCATTTTATTTATCCTATTTTCCAATTCCATTGCTGTAAGTATGGAAGTGGCGGCACATCCGGAATTTATTACCTGGCTCACATTAGTAATGCTTACGGATGCTGTAGTTGCTATTCCCTTCGCCCGATTGAGGTTAGAAAAAAAGGCATTACAATTCGCAACAGCTAAAATCATAAGTGTTATCATCGCGCTCATTCTTAATTTTTATTTTTTGAAGATGAATTACAACCCGGCTATTAATGTAGGGTATGTCTTCTTGGCGAATCTGGTGGCCAATTCGTTCTTCATTATTTTCTTTTTAAAAACTTTGTTGAGCTGGCGCTTCGTCTATGATCCTAAAATTTCACCGGGCATGTTAAAATATGCCTATCCAGTTATGATTACGGGTGTAGCAGGAATGACCAACGAAATGTTTTCAAGACTTACTCTTGAATGGTGGTTGCCCGAGCATTTTTATAATACACTTTCCAAGAAAGACGCCTTAGGTGTTTTTGGTGCTTGCTACAAATTTGCAGTGCTGATGAATCTCGGCATTCAAGCCTTTCGCTATGCAGCTGAACCTTTCTTTTTTTCAAATGCTGCTGATAGAAACTCTCCAGCACTTTTCGCTAAGATCAACCACTATTTTGTGATTATTTGTTGCATCGTGTTGCTTAGTATCAGCATAAATCTGGATGTACTTCAATTATTAATTGGGAAAGATTTTCGAGTTGGCATCAACATCGTTCCAATCTTATTGTTAGCCTATCTGTTTTTGGGTATCTATTATAATTTTAGTGTATGGTTTAAATTAACAGATAAAACATATTTTGGTACGATCATCACTATTGGAGGTGCAATCATCACTGTTCTGGGGAATTATTTCTTGATCCCATTGGCAGGTTATACCGGGAGCAGTTGGGCGGCATTGTTGTGCTATGCTTTTATGGCTTTGTCTTGTTACTTTTTAGGACAGAAATATTATCCAATTCCCTATCAACTCCTTAAAGGGTTGGGCTATATTGTATTCACGTTGATGTTGATTTACATCATACAAACGGTTTCATTGCCATATCTATGGGTGTCTGTCACCTTTCATCTATTTGTCATCCTTTGCTTTATTATTGCCATTTATTTTATAGAACGGAAGGAATGGAGTCAATCGACCCGTGACTGAGGTCGTCTTTTCATATGTTAATCGAAAAAATGAATTAATTTTGAAGATTAACAACTTGACACCTACTCATTTGATCCGTTCTTTAGTCAAATTATCCCTTTTAAGCTGTTTTTTGATCATTCTTACAGTCCCAACTTATGGGCAACGCGAGAAAAGGAAGAAATCTGATGGCGGGAAAATCTCATTTGCAAGACTAAGTGAAGCAGAAGCAGTCTATACCGAGGGTGAGAAATTTTTTATTTTGGAAGATTATTCCAAGGCACTTCTATACTTTCTGAGAGCTTCAGAATTGAATCCTGAAAATCCTGCTATCTATTATAAAATAGCGGAGGTTCTTGCCAAAAGCAGCAAAGAGGAAGACTTGAAAAAGGCAGCCATTAGTATTGATCAGGCGATTAAACTGGAGAAGAAGAATAAGTATTTCTATTTGCTAGGAGCTAACATCAATAGTAGTCTAGGTCAGTTTTCTAAATCGGCTATTTTATTGGAGTCAATGATTAAAGAAGTCCCCGATACAGAGGAATATCTTTATGAATTGGCAACCATTTATCTATTCGATAAAAAGGAGGACGAAGCATTGCGTATTTACAACAAGGCCGAAAGTGTGCTAGGCATACATGAAATATCGTCCCTTCAAAAACAGCGAATTTACATTGATCAAAACAAAATTCCTGAAGCTATCGCAGAAGGTGAAAAATTAGTGGTTGCATTCCCTGACGAGGAGCGTTATGTGTTAGCACTAGCTGAGCTATTAGGACAGCATAAGCAAATCAGCAAAGCAATCGATAACATTGAAAGTTATTTAAAGAACAATCCTGATTCACCAAGCGCCAAAATGTTGTTAGGTGGATTATACAAAGACAATGGCCAGGAACAGAAGTCCAGAGATTATGTAAAAGGCTTATTTGATGACCCACACGTTGCTACTTCAAGTAAACTACTTATGCTAAGCACGTATACTGCCACGTTAGCGCAAACCAGAAGCAGAGGTAAAGAAGATGTCGCATTAGAAGTTTTTGTATTAGAACTTTTTAAGAAGTTAGAAAGCGATTATCCGCAAAGTGCAGACGTGAATGTAATGGGTGGTGATATTTTTCTAACGTTGGAAAAAAGTGAAGAAGCGAAAAGACAATATTTGCTTGCCATTCGCAAGGGCGCCAACAGTTTTGAATCTTGGCAAAATCTTTTATTTTTAGAAAGTCGCGCAAATCAATTTGATAGCGTGATAGTTCATTCAGAAGAAGCGGTAGAAGTCTTTCCTAATCAAGCGATGGCATACTATTTTAATGGCTATGCACACCTTCGGAAGAAAAATTATAGCCCTGCTGCCTCTTCATTGGAAAAAGCTAAAAAATTATCAGCCAGCAACCTCCAACTAATTGCGGAAATGAATAGCATGTTAGGCGATGCCTACCAAGCACTTAAAGAATATGACAAGTCAGCGAAATCATATGACGAAGCGTTGGAAGCAAATCCATTAAATGATATTGTATTAAATAATTATAGTTACTATTTATCACTCCGAAAAACCGATTTAGAAAAAGCTGAGAAGATGTCGGCTTTATTAGTTAAAAACCATCCTGATAATGCTGCTTATTTGGATACCCACGCTTGGGTTTTATACAATCGCGAAAAATATAGAGAGGCCAAGAAAACGATAGAGCACGCAATAGCAACGGGGAATGCATCGGCTATTCATTTTGAACATTACGGGGACATCTTATTTAAATTGGGTGATATTGAAGAAGCAGTAACCCAATGGCGAAAAGCTAAATCATTGGATAACTCTAATGAGCTGATTGATAAAAAAATTGCTAATCGAAAAATAAACTAATGCTCATATTTTTTAGTAAAACACATTAGAAGTTTTTCCTATTATTGAAACATGCATCGATTTACATTAATACTAATTGTAGTCATATTCATCACATCCTGCAGCAGAAGGGCTATTCCAACACTTCCGCCACCACCTGCCTCCATCGAAATTCAGGAGATAGATTTTGAATACTTGCATGGAAAGGCGCGACTTAATTTTCGTGATAATACGAAAGAAAGAGAAGTGAAAGCAAATATCAGAATCCGGAAGGACAGTGTAATTTGGATGACTTTTTCGGTCATTGGGGTACAGGGAGGTAAGGCGCTTATCAATAAAGATTCCATTACCATAGTAAGTTCAGTAAATAGGGAATATTATGTTTTTGACTATCCTGAACTTTCAAGACGATTTAATTTCAAAATTAATTTCGAGGTGATTCAAGCGGCTATGTTAGGCAACTTATTAATGCCTAAAGCTATAGATGATGAGATAGCGCAAGAGGAAAAATTTAACCGTCTAAATCAAAAACAAGAATCCGTAAACATTAGGAATCTTATAAATAAAGAATCTAAAAAAGTGGAGCTTGTAGAATTGTCTGAAGCAAATACAGGTAATACATTAAAAATTGACTATTCGGATTTTAGGCCAGTGGAAAATAAGCTGTTCCCTTTCAAAGGTGTAATTGACTTATTGTATAAAACTACGGCTGGGGTTGTAAATAATACGATTGTTTTTGAATACTATAAAGTTGAAGTTGGTGATAAAGAACTACGGTTCCCATTCAAGATTCCGCATCGGTATGATCGGAGGTAGAAAGCTTTTTATACTGCTGGGCGTTCTTATTTTGTCCACCACTGTAATGGCACAGAGGTCTAAATCGCAGTTACAAAAAGAAAAGTTAGAAAATCTCCAAAAGATTAAAGAGACGGAAAAGATTCTTGGTGAGACTACCACGGAAAAGAAAAATTCTATAGGCGAGCTTAGCGCCCTCAACAGACGAATCGAGCAACAAGAGGTGCTGATGGTGTCAATTAAATCCGAGATCGAATTGCTAGACTTTGACATCGAAGAGAACAATCAGATCATTGTTGCTTTAGAGATGGATGTAGACAATCTAAAGGAAGAATATGCTTCAATGGTTTTTGCAGCCCAGAAAGCCAGCGGCAAAGTGGATAAACTTACCTTTCTTTTTTCGGCACAATCGTTCGACCAATTATTGATGAGGTTGAAGTACATGGAGCAATATGGCAAAGCCAGGCAAGAGCAAGCTGAGGCGATAGCGAAAGTACAGCAAATTCTATCCGTGCAAGTACAGCAGATCGAATTGAAACGAAATGAGAAACAGGACCTCCTCTCAGAGGAAGAAAAGGAAAGTAATCAATTGACAGGTCTGAAGAAAAAGAAAAACAGTCTGGTTAAGTCTCTTGAAAAGGAAGAAAAGCGATTGAAAAGAGATCTGACGGATACCCGAAAAGCAATAGCCGAATTAGATAATCTGATTGCCAAAATAATTAGAGAAGAAATGGAGCGTGCAGCATTAGAGGCGAAACGGCTACGCGAAGCCAAAGCACGTGCAGAGAAGAAAAAAGTGGATGAAGTAGAAATAGCTGATGAGAGAGTTGCATTATCGGCTTTATTCGAAGAGAATAAATCAAAATTCTCATGGCCTGTGTCTGGGTTTGTTTCACAGCGATTTGGGAGGCAAATGCATCCCGTGTTAAAAGGCATCGAAATTCAAAATGATGGAGTAAATATTCAAACTAAGCAAGGTGAACAAGTAAGATCTATATTTGGTGGGGAAGTAAAGAAAATAGCCTTCATAGGCGGAATTGGAACAACGGTGATTGTGAGTCACGGTGAATTTTTTACCGTTTATGCTGGATTAAAAGATGTAACTGTGAAGATGGGCCAAATTATTGAACCTAATTTGGAAATTGGGAAAGTGATTTCCAGCAACGAGGGAATATCAGAACTTCGTTTCATGATCTATCAAAATACTACGCCACTGGATCCACAAAAGTGGTTGAAAAGGTAGACTGTTGAAATAAACAGTAATGCTCAGGAATAAAAAAGGCGGGCTCTTCAGCCCGCCTAACCCCAAAAATCACCCCGAATTATACGGGATGAAAACCCAACATTCTTACTTTTTATAGCATTTCCACTTCCGCGCTTTCAGTATTTATAAAATCAAACTCTACCTCATTCTTCATATCAACAAAAATGACAGTGTCCTTGTTCACTTTACCGGCTAAAATTTGTTTTGAAAGCTCATTTAGGATTTCCCGCTGAATAACGCGCTTTAAGGGGCGTGCGCCAAATTGAGGGTCGTAGCCTAATTTAGCCAATCTGTTTAACGCATTTTCTGAAATTTCCAGCTTTATACCTGCCTCTGTTAAACGTTTTTGGATTCCTTCAAATTGTATGGCGACAATTTTTCTGATATCGACCTTAGTCAGTGGCCTAAACATGATGGTTTCGTCAATTCGGTTCAAAAATTCCGGCCGAACGGATTTTTTGAGCATTTCCAGCACTTGTTCTTTAGTTTCTTCGATCACATCAAAATAATTGATATCGGTGATTTTTTCAAAGTTCTCCTGAATGATCATGGACCCAATATTCGTAGTCATGATAATAATGGTATTCTTAAAGTTGGCCGTGCGACCCTTATTGTCAGTTAGACGACCATCATCTAATACCTGCAAAAGAATATTGAACACATCGGGATGGGCCTTTTCAATTTCGTCTAGCAAGATGACTGAATAAGGTTTTCTGCGAACAGCTTCTGTTAGTTGCCCACCTTCATCGTAGCCCACATAGCCAGGAGGGGCACCAATCAATCGGCTCACACTGTGTTTCTCTTGATATTCGCTCATGTCAATCCGTACCATGGCATTATCATCATTGAAGAGATAATCGGCCAATGCTTTGGACAGTTCCGTTTTCCCAACACCAGTTGTTCCCATAAAAATGAACGATCCAATAGGGCGCTTTGGATCTTGTAAGCCTGCTCGACTTCTCCTCACCGCATCGCTTAGCGCTTTAATAGCTTCCTCCTGTCCTGCAACGCGCTTGCTTAACTCTTCTTCAAGGTTCAATAGTTTTTCGCGTTCACTTTGAAGCATTCTAGAAACGGGAATTCCTGTCCACTTTGCAACAATCTCTGCAATGTCTTCACTATCTACTTCTTCCTTCATAAGGGAATGCTCTCCTTGCATTTCTTTCATCTTCTTCTCAAACTCGCTTAGCCGTTTTTCAGCTTCAGAAATTTTTCCATATCTAATTTCTGCCACCTTTCCATAATCTCCGGCTTTCTCGGCTTGTTCAGCTTCAAATTTCAATTTATCTATCGCTTCTTTTTCCCATCGGATACCTTGCACAATAGCCTTCTCGCTTTCCCATTTTGCCTTTAGTGAATTTCGTTGTTCGGAAAGTTCAGCGATATCTTTACTTAATATCGCTTCTTTTTCTTTATTTTTTTCTCTGCGGATAGCCTCTCGTTCAATTTCCAATTGCATGAATTTGCGATTGAGTTCATCTAATTCCTCTGGTAATGAATCCATTTCAAGACGTAGTTTGGAAGCGGCTTCATCCATTAGGTCAATGGCCTTGTCCGGTAGGAAGCGATCAGAAATATAGCGACTGGATAATTCCACTGCCGAGATGACCGCGTCATCTTTAATACGCACACCATGATGCAATTCATATTTATCTTTAATACCACGTAAGATTGAAATTGAATCTTCCACAGAAGGCTCATCTACCATCACCGATTGGAATCTGCGTTCAAGCGCTTTGTCTTTCTCAATATATTTTTGATACTCTTTTAACGTGGTTGCTCCAATGGCATGCAATTCTCCCCGGGCCAAGGCTGGCTTTAATAAATTGGCAGCATCCATAGCCCCTTCTCCACCACCTGCGCCAATCAGTGTGTGTATCTCATCAATGAACAAAATGATTTCACCATCAGAATCAGTTACCTCTTTGATAACAGATTTTAATCGCTCTTCAAATTCACCTTTATATTTTGCACCAGCTACCAACAAGCCCATGTCGAGTGAGATCAATAATTTAGATTTTAAATTTTCGGGTACATCACCATTCACTATACGCTGTGCCAAACCTTCAACAATAGCTGTTTTTCCAACACCCGGTTCACCTAGAAGAATTGGATTGTTCTTAGTTCTACGAGCTAGAATTTGTAATACACGCCTGATTTCCTCATCGCGTCCAATCACAGGATCGATTTTCCCTTTCTTCGCTAAGTCATTCAAGTTTTTTGAGTAACGCTCCAGTGATTTATATTTGGCTTCCGCATTTTGGTCTTTCACCGTTGTACCGCCCCGCAATTCTTTGATGGCTTTTAGTAAACTACTTCGATCAAAGCCTACGTCTTTCATTAGCGTTGCCACTTTATCTTTCGTGACCAACAAGGCCAATAATAAATGTTCAACAGCTACAAATTCATCTTTAAATTCACGTAGTTCTTTTTCAGCATTTTGAAGTACGGTGTTGGAAGTGTTTGATAGGTATGATTGCTGCCCTGAGATTTTTGGATAAGAACTAACAATTTCTTCCAACTTTGTTTCTAATATTTGCTCATTAATAGCAAGCTTTTTCAAAATATAGTTGGACACATTCTCATCAGTTTCAAGAATTGCTTTCAACAAATGGCCTGGTTCAATAGCCTGCTGTTGTAAGGCAGAGGCAATTTCCGTTGACTTTTGTAAAACTTCTTGAGATTTAATAGTGAATTTGTCGAAGTTCATAAGTTTTAGTTTACTTATTATCCTCAAATTATCATCCACCTCAATTAGTTCGTGTTTTTAAGAAAATTTGACATTAAATTGAGGGTAAATAAATGTAGGTCGGTCATTATGACTTAATATATGCCACGAAAAATAAATAGGAAAGCGGATAGCCTGAGTTCAACGCTTGTTATTGAAGTTGCCTGGGAAGTGTGTAATCAAGTTGGCGGCATTTACACAGTAATTCGTTCAAAGGCACCGGCTATGATGGAAAATCACAGCGGGCATTATTGTATGGTGGGGCCGTATCTTAACAAAAATATTCAAGCTGAATTAGAGCCACTTGAAGATGCTGCAGATATATTCGGTATGGCTGCCACTAACCTTAGTAAAAAAGGATATGAAGTAATTTATGCAGAATGGTTAATTACAGGTAAGCCAAGAGTAATTCTTCTTAACCCCAATGCCATTGAAGAGAAGGTGATGAGTGTGATTCGATATTTGTTATGGAAGAATCATAATATCAATATACCTGAGGGGAATAAATTAATTGATCAGGTCATTGGTTTTGCCTATTTGACCAAACTTTTTTTTGATGAGGTAGCTAAACTAAAGGCCTCGAATGAAAAGTTAATTGGACACTTCCACGAGTGGATGGCAGGGTTACCTATTCTCGATATCAAACGCGATGCGATGCCAGTTAGAACGGTATTCACTACGCATGCAACTCAGCTCGGCAGACATTTGGCCATCAACTCACCGTTGTTTTATGCGCACCTTCCGTTTTTTAGATGGGAAGATGAGGCACATAAATTTGGAGTCGCTACGGAAGCTGCAATTGAATATAGCTGCGCGCAATCGTGCAATGTAATGACTACTGTTAGTGATGTTACGGCAAGGGAATGCAAACATTTACTCAGACGCAATCCGGATGTAATTTTACCTAATGGCTTGAACATACAACGATTTGAGGCGCTTCACGAATCACAGAATTTGCACACCAAACATAAAGATCAAATTCATGAGTTTGTAATGGGTCATTTTTTTCACTCATATTCGTTCGATCTGAGCAAGACAATTTATTTTTTTACTTCGGGACGGTATGAATATAAGAATAAAGGTTTTGACTTAACGTTAGAAGCCTTGGTTCATTTAAACGAGCAACTTAAACGCGAACATTCCGACTATACAGTAGTAATGTTCTTTATTACCAAGCGTGAATTTTATAGCATCAAACCGGAAGTATTGCAATCGCGTGCCGTAATGGAAGAAATTAGACAGACATGCGAATCTATAGAGAGACAGGTTGGCAAGCGTTTATTTTTTGAAAGTACCATGCGACAGGACCATCGCCTGCCACAGTTAAATGATTTTGTCGATGAATATTGGAAGTTGCGTTACCGGAGGACTATTCAATCATGGAAAGGCAGTAAACTTCCACTTCCGGTGACTCATAAATTAGTCGATGAAGAGCAAGATGATATCATCCAATTTTTGTTGCGAAGAAATTTATTAAATAGACCTGAGGATAAGGTTAAAATAGTCTATCACCCTGACTTTATCAATTCAAGTAATCCTCTTTTTGGGATGGACTATAGTCAGTTCGTGCGGGGTTGTCACTTAGGAATTTTCCCGAGTTATTATGAACCATGGGGCTACACACCACTTGAATGTATGGCGAGTGGGGTGCCTGCAGTGACAAGCGACTTGAGTGGTTTTGGTGATTACTTACTTCGCAATATGCCTGATCATGAAAAGGGCGGAATGTTTGTGGTTGAAAGGGGTAAGCGCACATTTGACTGGAGCGCGAAACAACTTTCAGCTTTTTTATATAAATTTTTAATGCAAGATCGAAGAAGCCGCATTCAGCAGAGGAACCAGGTAGAAAGTTATTCAACGGCCTTTGATTGGGAGAAATTGATTAAGTATTACGAGCACGCTTATGAAATGGCTGTTGATCAATAATAACAGGTAACAGTTAAACTGTAAGTTACATAGCTACACTTGTCAAATTAGTAAGCGCCCTTTCTACAAGAATTTTGCTGGCTTGAATAGGTGTAATCTTATTTTCAATAATTCTTTTTTCCAGCTCTTTCTTGAATTTAATATGATTTTTCGTCAAGGTGGATCTAAGCGCTAACTCATAACATTCGTTGAACCATAATAGATTTTGATCTTGTCTGTTCTTTAAAAAATAGCCATTCGATTTGATTTGCGTTTGATGTGCTTCGATCATTGCCCAAGTCTCCTGAATCCCTATTCTTTCGATAGCAGAAGAGATTAATACCTGTGGACTCCAGCCCGAATCAGGTAACTGAAAAAGATGAAGTGCGTGTTGAAAATCAGCCTGAGCTTGCGTGGCTCGGATTTTATTATCATGATCAGCCTTGGTAATAACGATGCCATCGGCCATTTCCATGATGCCCTTTTTTATTCCTTGTAGTTCATCTCCTGCTCCGGCTAACATGAGTAGTAGAAAAAAATCGACCATGCTGCGTACTGCAATTTCTGATTGCCCAACTCCTACCGTTTCGATCATTATAATGTTAAATCCCGCAGCTTCACAAAGTAAAATGGCCTCTCTGGTTCTATCGGCCACACCACCTAACGCACTTCCACTAGCAGTAGGTCTTATAAAAGCGAATGGATGTTTCGATAAATCTTCCATCCGGGTTTTGTCGCCTAAAATGCTTCCTTTTGTTTTTGTACTACTAGGATCTATCGCCAGCACTGCAACTTTTTTGTTCTGATCGGTTAAGAACTTGCCAAAGGACTCAATAAACGTGCTCTTGCCCACCCCGGGTGAGCCGGTAATGCCTAGCCGAATAGCTTTGCCACTCATAGGCAAAACAGCCTCAATGAGCTTTTCAGCTAATGTTAAATCGCTGCCCAGACGACTTTCAATTAAAGTGATCGCTTGCGACAATACTACTTTGTCTCCTTTCTGGATACCCTTCAAATAATGTTCGATTGTAAGCCTGGATCGCAAGGTGTTTTTCAATCTAAGTGTTAATACTTCGGCTAAATTTCTAAATTTACTTTGATAACCCTAACTGCTTATGAAAAAGGTTTTAATTCAAAGCGCCCAAGTAACCATTTTTGTTTTTGGCATGCTTTGGGGCGTATCAATTCTTTCTGATTTAAAGCTTTTCAGCGCCTTTGATACTATTTCTCAAGCATTAAAAGATACAGAACTTACGGATTATGCGTTTAATCGATTACGCCCTGACCCGGTGGTAGATGAGCGGATCATCTTGGTAAATTTTAGTACACTTTCCAGACGAGAAGTGGCCCAGCAGCTACAAATTATTAGTTCATTTAAGCCGCGTGTCATTGGTATGGATGCGCTGTACAACTGTGAAGGGGGTTTTAGAGACTCTATCAATTGCCCTCAGCTCTTAGATACTTTGGGTAACATGATGCTTAGTAACGCTATACAAGAGGCAGGCAATGTAGTTTTAGGTATTAAGCTGATGCAAACGGATTCTTTGGGCCAATTTGATACGAGTGAACCCGATTCTATTGAGATTTCTGACCCTGTGTTTAGCGACTATGCACAGGAGGGATTTGTCACCATACCTACAGATGCCACTTATCAAGAAGATGTTAAAATAAGTAGAACAATTTTTCCTAGTAGAGTAGTTAATGGTAAGCGCGAACTGGCATTTTCAGTGAGAATGGCCATGATGTATGATTCCGTGAAAACAAAGAAATTCTTAGCTCGCAACATCGAGGAAGAGATCATCAACTTTAGAGGGAATATTGAGGTAAGGCAGTTGCGAGTCAACAGTTTAAAAAATAAGGAAACAGCCACAACTAACTTTGGCACCATGTTTTTTGTGGTAGATGCTGATGATGTATTAAGTGGTAATGTCTCACCTGAATTATTTAAAGATAATATAGTTGTAATGGGTTATTTGGGCGATTATCTTGGGGATGACGCATGGGAAGATAAGTTTTATACTCCGCTAAATAAGAAATTAGGAGGTAGGGCTAACCCCGATATGTTTGGTCCGGTTGTTCACTCTAATGTGGTGGCCATGATTTTGAATGAAGATTATGTTGATGTACTCACGCCTTGGCAGAAGTATCTAATAGCTATTTTGGTTTGCTTTCTAACAGTGGCCATTTTTATGACTATTGATGAAAAACTACCCAATTGGTATGACGCTTTATCCGTCATTATTCAGCTTGTGGCAATTTTCATCATTATGGGGATCATTATCACTGTTTTTGCTAGCTATAGCATCAAATTAGAGCTCGATTTAACGTTAGGAATTGTGGCTTTAGTAGGTCCTTGCTACGATATTTTCAAATCTGTGCAAGGTGAGATAAATAGAAGGCTTACTAAAAGACGGGAACGCGCATTAACTCAAAAATCAGAATTGGCATAATTTTAGTACCTTTAAATACAAATCAATCAACCCAAAAAAATGAAAAAGAGTGCAATTTTAGTTTTAGTTGGCATTTTCAGCTCCAATTTCATCCTAGCCCAAGATTATTCTTTCAAGGTAATGGCTAATAAGGGTGCTAATGAGGTTAAATCTGGTGATGCCTGGCAAGCGGTAAAGACGGGTGATCGACTTAAGCCTGGTGATGAGTTAAAAGTGTCGGAAAACTCTTATTTGGCGTTAGTTCATTCTACAGGCAAGCCTATGGAATTGAAACAATCAGGTAGCTACAAAGTATCAGATTTAGCATCTAAAGTTGGTGCCGGAGCTAGTGTACTTAATAAATACACTGATTTTATCCTGAGCAGTAATTCAGCAGAAGCAAAGAAAAACAGATTAAGTGCTACAGGAGCTGTGCATAGAGGCTTGGCTGACATAAAAGTATTTTTGCCGGAAAATCAATATGCTGAAATTTACAATACCAATGTGATTGTAAATTGGGAATCAGCAAAGGGAGGTGGCCCATACCTAGTAGTCGTGAAGAATATGTTCGATGAGGAATTATTGAAGATGGAGACGCCTGAAAACTTTGTTCAGATAGACAGGACAAATCCTAAACTAGCAAATGAAGATGCTCTTCTAGTAGAGGTGAAGTCGAAAGCGGATGGTAAGAGTAAGTCGGAACAACATTTGATCAAAAAACTTTCACTTGCTAGACAAGATGCTATTAAAAGCTCCATAGCAGATATGGGCAATGATATGAAAGAAGAAACTGCCCTTAATAAGTTTATCATGGCAGGTTTCTATGAAGAAAATAAATTGTTTATAGATGCCATTACTGCCTACGAAGAAGCTATTCGATTAGCCCCGGATGTGCCTACTTACAGAGAAGCATACGAAGAGTTTTTATTAAGAAATAAACTAAAGATTCAAAAATAGAAACTTCGTTTTCTTAAAAAGGCTACCTGAAAATGGTAGCCTTTTTTTTCAATATGATTGAGTGAGGTTTTTAATTTTTAACTACTTTCCTTATGACTATTGATCGGACTAAGATGACAAAGACCACTGGCAATAAGAATGGGTTCATGTGTTGTGGAATTATTGCCCAACTTGCGATTAATGTTGCTGTTAAGATGATCACAAAGGAAAAGTAGGCGTTAAGCCATTTACCATCCGATCTTCTTACTAGTTGGATGGCAGCTAAGATGTGTAAAGGGAATGCCCACAATAGATTGAAATTGTTTGCAGCCGCTTTGTGGTCAGTAGCTATCCATAAAATTAGAAGTAATAATCCGATCAAACCTGTCACACTAAATAGAGTCACATCAAACCATGTGCTCAACTTTTTTCTTTGCCAATCTCTATAGGAAAGAATGGCTGCCAAGAGAAACAAGAGCCCGAAAATGATCCATGGGTGGTACCAGTGAAATGGTGTAGTTTCTGGAGTACTTTCATAAACCCTAATTTTTTCTTTTATGATGGGAGAGCCATTTAAGGTTGAATGGTCAAAAGAAGATTCAATATAATCTGGCAAGAACATATAATCATAGGGAGTAGCCTTTTTGTCCATAGGCAGCCCAAGACATATATCAATGCCTAAATCACCCCAAGGTTGTTTCTGTAAATAGATTTCCGTGAGGTCACGTATGGTGTAATTTGTTTTGATGAAAGAACCATCAAATTTGATTTCATCTTTAAAGACTTCAGCAAAGACATCTCTTACTTTGCTAGCGCAATTGTTATAAAAATAATCGTAGCGGTAAGTGTGGTTTTGGGGCAGCGCATTGTTTTGTAAGAAACTAAATACTTTTTGTTTTTGAAGTGAATCAAGTTCTAGAACCTGTTCATGTACATATCGGTTATAAGAGATATAGAAATCACGAAAATCAGGATAGGAATAGACGCCTAATTTGTAGTATAAATAGCCACGGGTGAAATTGAGATAGAAGTTAGGCTGATTAAAATCAAAAACTCCATAGTTGTAAGCAATATCAAAACCGAGGACGGGATCAAAAATCCGGATGGCACTGTGGCCAAATGCAGAATACAATTCTCCTTGATACGGCCCACACGTGATAATGGATACTTCTGCCTTTGGTGAAAGAATGGTCTGAGCTTGACTAAATGAAAACAGAAAGCTAAGTACGAGTAAAAATAGTTTTCGCATATATTTTCCAAATTAATGAAAACTTGCTCAGTTTTTTGTCCAAAAGAGCCTGACATTATTTTGACTTAAAGGTAAACAATCGCAAACGAAAAGGTAATTTTGAAGTGAATGAATCGAAACCTTAAAGATAGCTTGAACTTCGTTTCGAAGCTTACTCCATTACGAACTTGGAATGCAACTAAGGTTTTGTCTAGCTATGGTAGATCAAGGTTGTTTGGAAATTCAAACCATGCTGGGATGCCCATTAGCATTTCGATTGAGCCCACCACTTCGTGTAATCTTCGATGCCCGGAATGCCCTAGTGGTTTGCGCTCTTTTACGAGGCCAACAGGTATGCTGAAACAAGAAGTGTTTCAATCTGCCATTGATCAGCTAGCTCCAACTCTTTCTTATTTGATTTTTTATTTTCAAGGTGAACCGTATCTGCATCCAGCTTTTTTGGATTTAGTTGATTATGCTTCTCATAAAGGAATTTATACGGCTACCTCTACGAATGCTCATTATTTGAATGATGTGGCAGCTAGAAAAACGGTTGAGTCAGGGCTAGATCGACTAATCATTTCCATTGATGGTACTTCGCAAGAATCCTATGAATCGTACCGTGTTGGTGGAAGATTGGACAAAGTGATGGAAGGAACGAAGAATATAGTTCGATGGAAGAAAGAACTGAAGTCAAATACTCCCCATGTCATCTTTCAGTTTTTAGTAGTAAAGCAAAATGAACATCAAATTGATGAGGTTAAGAAGCTTGCGTTGGAGCTAGGTGTAGATGAAGTTGCCTTAAAGACCGCGCAGATCTACGATTTTAAAAATGGCTCCGAGCTAATGCCTACCATTGAAAAATACTCGAGGTACAAGAAGAATGCGCTGGGTGAATATGAAATTAAAAATGAATTGCTTGATCATTGCTGGAAGATGTGGCATAGCTGTGTCATTACATGGGACGGCAAGGTGGTACCTTGTTGTTTTGATAAAGATGCGCACTATGTGCTGGGAGACCTGACTATTAACACATTCAAAGAAATATGGAAAGGCAAACAATACAATGAATTCAGGGCATCATTGCTGCGATCGAGAAGTGAAATAGAAATGTGTCGCAATTGCACTGAAGGTACAAAAATTTGGGCCTGACATAATTAGTAATTATTTCGACTGAGGGCTTTCTTGCAATACCTTGGCAAGATCTGCCGCGCCACACTTGCTACATCCTGTGGTACAAGCGTTTTTTGATTGAAAAGAACGAAAGACCATTCTGCCTAAATAAAAGCTAGATCCAAGAAACGTCAGTCCGATCAGAATGGATTGTAACATAGCTCAAAGATAGTTGTTCTTTCTTGTTTTTTCTAAGCATCGGCTACACGTCCGATTGCGGACAAAATGAATCGTTTTTGAACGCGATGAGCTTTCTTATGAGCGAAATATTGAGAATTTTCCATGTTTTGTGGCTGGCACTGATATTGGCTAATGGGAGATAAAAGCGCCAAAATTATGTTTCGAAATTACCTTGTCATCGCTTTCCGCAGCATCCTTCGAAATAAGTCGTATGCCGTAATTAACATCGCTGGATTGGCGATAGGTATCACTACCTGCTTGATTATTTTTCTAATCATCGAAAGAGAGTCAAGTTTCGACCAACATTTCTCCAAGGCAAGTTCGATTTACCGCATCGTGCGTCATGCAACTGATGCCTCGGGTGTGTCTAAGAGTAGTGTTACACCCTACCCATTGGGCCAGGCAATGAAAAATGATTTTCCTGAATTGCTTTCCACACAATTTCATTTTCAGTTTGAGTCGTTAATGATCATGGACGAAGAAAAAACGAAGGTGCAAAATATAGTATTTGCAGACACTTCTTTTTTTGACGTGTTTGATTTTGAAGTGCTATCAGGCAATCCAAAAAAGGACTTAGCGCAGCCGGGAAAGATTTATTTAACGGAAGAGTTTGCCAAGAAGCTCTTGAAAAAAGATGCCAAGCATCTAAAGCTGGATAATCTACTTGATTTTGAAATTGCAGGAATTATTAAGACACCAACCGCTCCTTCACACCTGAAATTTAATATGGTTGCTTCACGGGCTACATTGACA
Source organism: Cyclobacteriaceae bacterium (assembly GCA_031430395.1). Taxonomy (GTDB): domain Bacteria; phylum Bacteroidota; class Bacteroidia; order Cytophagales; family Cyclobacteriaceae; genus ELB16-189. Next base: position 13,367 of record JANPBK010000230.1, on the reverse strand, counting down.
CCTGAAGTGGCCAAGACATTTTTAGGCTTCGGAATTGAGCAATGGGGATTAAACTCTGCGGGTTTCACCTACATAGTGCTACCTACATCCACAAGTCAAAAGGCAATAGAAGACAGATTCCCGGCATTTGTAAACAAGTATTATGCGGCTGATGACGCAGCTCGACAAGGCTATTTGTTGCAATCCTTAAAGGACATACACTTCGATACAGAGTATGACGAAAATCCGGGCTCCACTTCTACAGCAATTTCCATATTAATAGTTCTTGGATTTATTGGTCTATTCATTTTGATCATAGCGTGTGTCAATTTCATTAATCTGTCGACAGCACTTTCAATCCATCGCTCGCGCGAGGTAGGTGTGCGGAAAACATTGGGAGCACAGCAATCACAATTAGCTTTTCAGTATTTAGGAGAAGCATTTTTACTGACCATTTTAGCTGGGTTGCTGGCAGTGGTCGCTGCCGAGTGGATCACTCCGATCATTGGTAATTTTTTGGAAAAAGACATTGCATTGAATTTATTCAACCACTCGTCTGTCATGTTATTTCTTATGGGACTTGTCATGTTTACAGCCCTTTTTTCAGGAGCGTACCCGGCCTTTATTCTTTCTAAGTTCAACCCTGTGAGAGCATTAAAAAGCCAAATGTCGCAGCAAACGACAGCGGCAGTGCCCGTGAGAAAATTATTGGTGGTGCTTCAATTTTTTATTGCCCAGGTATTAATCATTTGCACGTTGGTGGTTTCGAGCCAATTATCTTATTTCAAAACTAAATCGCTTGGGTTTAACAAAGAGGCGGTAGTTACTGTAAAACTGCCCGACCATAAAATGAACAAGCTCGAAGCCATGCGTAATAAGTTGATGGCAGATGGCGACATGAAGGACGTTTCTTTTTCAATTGGTGCGCCCATGTCGGAAATAAATTTTGGTACAGGTATGTACCGGACTGAACGCGGGGCATCGGAGCGATATGATGTCAACATCAAACCTGTCGATAGCCACTATAAAGATGTGTACGGGTTGGAGTTGATAGAGGGCAGGTGGTTTACTGAAAGTGACTACATCATAGGGAATGACAAAGAAAACTATAAATGGGTCTATATTTTAAATGAGCAAAGTGTAAAGGATTTAGGCTTTGCTTCTCCCAAAGAGGCTATTGGACAAAGCATCACCATCGGTTTTAATGATGCGCCAGGCCCGGTGATTGGCGTGGTGAAGGATTTTCATGTAGCTTCATTAAGAGAGGCCATGAAGCCTGCATTGTTGATGCCTTTTAATTTATCGTACACGGCAGGGATTAAAATTGCAACCTCAAACCTATCAGGGGCAGTCAAAAAAATTGAAGCAGCGTTTAACTCACAATATGGTGAATACCTATTTGAATATGATTTCTTGGATGAGTTTGTAGGCAAGCAATATCGGGAAGAGGAACGTATGTTCGCCATGTTTGAGATTTTTGCAGGGATTGCCATCTTCATCGGTTGCCTCGGGTTATATGGTTTAGCTTCTTTTATGGCGCAACAAAAAACAAAGGAGATTGCAATTCGCAAGAGCTTAGGCGCATCGGTGGGTCATATTGTTGCTATCTTCTCCAAAGAGTTTATTTTGCTTATTGTAATAGCATTTGCCATTGCTGTGCCAGTGACTTGGTATGCGATGAATAAATGGTTGCAGGAGTTTGCTTACCGTATAGAAATCAGTTGGGTAGTTTTTGCGATCGGAATTATCAGCACTCTCTTTATTACGGTTCTTACCGTTGGCTATCGATCACTTCGGGCTGCCGCTGCCAATCCCGTTGACTCACTTAAGAACGAATAGAACTTTTTAGTAAAGTATATCATCTCAATTTCATTACCTCCTACACCATGCTAAAAAATTATTTCTCTACCGCAGTACGAAACCTCTTGCGCTCCAAAGGAAGTACATTAATTAATCTTTCTGGCTTGACGTTAGGAGTAACTACTAGCCTTGTTCTTTTTTTACTAGTTAGGTATCAATTGAGTTTTGATGATTTTCATTCTAATAGAGATAGAATTTATAGAGTTGGTTCAAATTCAGATGGCAATCAAGGTAAAAATTATACTTCCGGTGTACAGCCTGCCTTTCCAGATGCTTTTAGAATTGATTTTCCTGAGGCAGAAGAGATCATCTTTACTTCATACAGAGGTAATGGCGCCCTTGTTACCATTCCTCAAAAGGAAGGTGAATCTAAAAAGTTTGAAGAAAAGAGTGGAGTTGTATATACCCAGCCTAATTATTTTAAAATCTTCGATCGCAAAATTCTGATTGGTACTGCTGAAAATGGATTGGACGAACCAAACGAAGTCATTCTATCGAAGAAAAGTGCATTGAAATATTTTGGTAAAGAGGATGCAATTGGTGAGATGCTTGGTTTCGAAAGTAAAGAGTTTAAAGTGACAGCAATTATGGAGGATTCTCCGATCAACATGGACTTACCGTTTGACGTGATGCTTTCGTATGCCACTATTAAGAAGGAAAAGGATGAAGCAGGCTGGAATGGAATCTGGAGTGATGACCATTGTTACTTTTTACTGAGACAAGGTGCTAGCATAGCTGAGCTGGAGCGAAGAATGCCAGATTTTCTCACAAAGTATCATGGTGAAAATCCGGATCACAATAATTATGAACTGCAACCTCTTTCTACCATCCATTATGATGAACGATATGGGAACTACAATTACAGCACCATTAGCAAGCAAATGTTGGGGGCACTCATCTTGATTGGTATATTTCTTATCATCACAGCCTGTATCAATTTTATTAATTTAGTTACAGCTGAGTCAATTAAAAGATCGAAAGAAGTAGGTATTCGAAAAACGTTAGGTAGCTCAAGAGCACAGTTAGTAGCCCAATTTTTAGGCGAATCGAGTCTTGTTACCCTATTGGCTGTAGTTTTATCTGTTGGATTCGCGCAACTAAGTCTGGGATTCCTCAATCCGTTCTTGGACTGGAAATTATCCATCGATTTGATAAAAGATGGTGGCTTGTGGATATTCTTGTTGAGTGTGACTGGTTTTGTTGGTATCCTGTCGGGATTGTATCCTTCTTTAATTGTATCCGGATTTAATCCTGTATTTGCAATCAAGAATCAAATGAGCAATAAAAATTCTTCGGGCTTTATACTTCGAAGAGGTTTGGTAGTCATTCAATTTTTTATCTCTCAATTTTTTATTATTGGTACGATCGTATTGATTAGTCAGATGAATTATTTTCGAACCACAGATTTAGGCTTTAAAAAAGATGCAATTGTCACCATTCCTATTCCTGAAAACGAAGCGTGGGGATTCAAAGATGGGGCCAGTAAAATGAAAACTCTGCGAGAGGAAGTGCTTCGTCTAAATGGAGTAGAATTGGCAAGCTTAAATAGTGCTCCACCTTCTTCGGGTAGTGTGCAGTCAACTGATTTTGCAATGGAAGGAAAAGATGAAAGGTATGGAACACAGGTCAAGCAAGTTGATGGAAATTATATGGATCTGTTTGGGTTGGAACTTGTTGCAGGCACAAATGTCTTAGATCTAGACACGGCTCGAGGCTTTATTGTAAATGAGAAGCTTGCAGATATGGTAGGATACATGAATCCGCAAGATATGATTGGAAAGAATGTGAAGATGTGGGGCAAAACATTGCCCGTTGTAGGTGTAGTCAAAAATTTTAACACCATGTCTTTACATGAACCTATTGAAGCAACCATCCTTTTGAACCGGATACGGCAATATAGATCTCTTGCCATTAAGTTAAGCCCTGTTGATTTTCAGGAGCAGATTAGACAAGTTCAACATAAGTGGGAAGCAACTTACCCGGAGGCGATATTCTCCTATAAATTTATGGATGAAGAGATTAGAGAATTTTATGACCGTGAAGAGAAGATGTCAACATTATTGACTGTTTTCACATCGATTGCTATTTTGATCGGTTGCTTAGGATTGTTTGGCTTGGCCACCTTTATGGCTAATCAGAAAACGAAGGAGATAGGCGTGCGCAAAGTATTAGGGGCATCCGTTCATAGTATTGTTTTTCTTTTCTCTAAAGAGTTTATAAAATTGATTGTGATTGGATTTGCATTAGCAGCACCACTCGCTTGGTATGTTATGAATCAATGGTTGAATGATTTTGAGTATAAGATCAAGTTGGGGCCAACGATTTTTATTGCAGGATTAGGTATCACTTTTCTGATAGCAATAATTACGGTAGGGTATCGCTCACTGAGTGCAGCTACTGCTAATCCGGTAAATTCATTGCGCTCAGAGTAGAAAAAGAGTCGAAACTTATGCACCTCACCAGTTCATCACTGGTGAGGTATTTGTTACTCACCATTTCTCTTGGATTACCTTCAGCATCTCCGCATGTACTCCTCCCGCTGCGCACAGCTCTCCTCCAAACAAAAAATTATCCCCTCCTGAGAAGTCAGTGACTTTACCACCTGCCTGCTGCAAGATAAACGCGCCACCTGCTACATCCCACGGATGCAAATTATATTCAAAGAAGCCTTCCATTCTTCCGCACGCCACATACGCTAAGTCGATGGCGGCACTGCCAAGTCTTCGGATTCCGTGTGTCTGTTCTAAAAATATTCTAATGATCTCTAAATAGTTTTCTTTTTTGTCGGTGTGATAATAGGGAAAACCGGTTGCTAATAGGCTTTCATTCAAAGATTGAATATTTGAAACGCGAATTTCTTTTTCATTGCAATAAGCTTTGCCTCCTTCAATTGCGTGAAAGCATTCTTGATGACTTACCTCATATACAATACCCAAGACTGTTTTATCCTTTTTGGTTAAGCCAATACTGATGGCGAAAATGGGCAACCCATGGAGGTAGTTTGTTGTACCATCGAGCGGATCGATGATCCAGGTATATGCAGTTGAACCACTTCGTTCGGTTCCTTCTTCGGCCATGAAACCTGCACCCGGAAGAATCTCTTCTAATCTTTTTACTAATCTTTTTTCTGCTTCCTTGTCAACATAAGAGACCAAATTGCTGAAGCTCCCTTTTTGCTCAATTTTTGTGCGATCGAAATTCTCATTTTCTTTTCGTATGAAACCACCGACTTCTTCACAAAGTTGAATGACTTGCTTTTCTATAGATTCGAGGTTCATTTTTTTGTGGTTTGTGTTTTTACAAAAGCAAGCAATAAAATAAGAACTGAAATCCATGCAGCTGTTCGTGGTACAAGTTCACCATGATTTGAATAAGCACTAGTCATTGCGCTGCTTTGAGTATACAACGTAATCATTTCTTCACGGTTGACAGCATGAACAGAAATAAAATAAGATACCACCACAGGTCCAATAAGGCAGATTATAGTCAAAACCAGAAAGAGAATGTTCAACTTCCCTTTGAAAATGGTCATGTATAGGAGTAGGCTCGTGCAAAGAATCCATAAGGATGATCCAAGATATCCAGTATAAGCAGTCCAGTTTAGCCAGTTTTTTTTAAGGATAACCGCATCAGCTAGAAATACAACATCATTTCGCCAAGGTAGTTTTAAGAGGATGTATTCAAGACCAAGCCAAAAAAAGATGATTGTAAATTTTCCTAATCGGCTGCCAAGGTTTTGGTAGGCGAATGAATAAGCTAGAAATGCGAGCGTAAATACAATGGCATGAATAATAGCAGCAACTAAATGGTTGGAATCAAAAATATAAGCTGCAAAAAACGCGGTGAATAAAGTAAGCAAAATGAATTCGGTGTTGATCCAAAAATCATCGTTCTCTTTTGCCTGATCAGCGATTGCAAATAAGGGTGTAAATCCAAAAAAAATGAAAATTGGAAATGACTTTATGAGCCATCCGGCAGATAGCAAAATGGCGCTAATGATAAAGAGCAGCCATGGCTGCATAAATTCAGATTTCTTTTTTGCCATCGATGACTACCACAATTTCACCTTTTACTTCTTTACTCTTGAAGTGTGTGATCACTTCTAATAATCTGCCAGTGAATGTCTCCTCATAAAATTTAGTCAATTCGCGAGATACAGAAACCATTCTGTCTTCTCCGAAGAATTCAACCATTTGTTCCAATGTCTTTATTAAGCGATGTGGTGATTCGTAAAGAATAATAGTACGCTCTTCTTCAGCTAATCTTTTTAGTGCTGTCTGCTTCCCTTTTTTGTGAGGAAGAAATCCTTCAAAAACAAACCGATCCGTAGGAAATCCTGAATTTACTAAAGCAGGAATTAATGCTGTTGCACCCGGAAGGCTTTCAATCTTCAAACCGGCTTTTAAACATTCTCTGACCAATAAAAAGCCGGGATCAGAAATGCCCGGTGTTCCTGCATCTGAAATTAAAGCCATCGTTTCTCCGCCTTGCATGCGTTGAATTAAACCGGTTAATGTTTTGTGCTCATTAAAAATATGAAAGCTCTGAAGAGGTTTAGTGATTTCATAATGGCGAAGTAATGTGCCAGAGGTTCGCGTATCTTCTGCGAGAACCGTATCAACTTGCTTTAACACGTCTAACCCTCGAATGGTGATATCACCGAGATTACCGATGGGAGTGGGGACGAGAAAGAGTGAGGGTTTTGACACAGCGTTTAGTTGAAAATTGATTGATTTGAAAATTTGAAAATGAACTTAGCCTAGATTCTAATTTGGTCAATTGCCTTCGCTAGTGCGTAGTCTTTATCGGTAACGATATCTCCTGCATCATGGGTGTTCAACTCGATGGTTACTGTATTGTAAACATTTGTCCAGAATGGATGATGGTTATGCTTTTCTGCCAGTAAAGCGACTTTGCTCATAAAACCAAAAGCTTCGACAAAATTGACAAACTTGAAAGTTTTTGTGAGGCGATTGTTATTTTCTGTCCACATGGCTAATGTATTTAGACTTAAATATCTCAAATAAAATAGACAAGCCCAATTGCAGGTTCTTCGGGTGGATTAAGTCCCAAACTACAGCGCAATAATACCCTCAATGTTATACGTAGCTATATAGACAGCTATGACCGATTCGCTGGAGGGCATCATCATTTGAAGTGTAATGCTGGTATAGTTACCATTTTTTGAAACTCTCTCTGTCGCCATGTGATTTGGAAATAGCGAAGTCACTTCCAGTTCTTTTCCTTTTGGCACAATGAACTTAAAGGTATAAAGTGCAGGCCACGCATAATGTTGATCTAGTTTTTCTTTAAGTGAAAGGGTCCAAGTAGGTTCCATAAAAAAAGAAAGTCGGCTTACGTTTCCATAGGCCGACTTTTATTTGTTAGTTAAGACTAAAAGAATTTATACCGCTTGTCTTCGATTTTGGAGACATCCTTAATGGCTTGAACAATCCCCGCGTTTGATTTACTATTCAATCCCTGAAGTAATTGATTTTTGAACATGGCATATTCTCCGATTGCTGGGGCCACTGTTTTATTTTGTAATTCAAGAATAAGAACGCCATTCTCACTAGCAAAGGGTTTCGATCGCTTTCCGTTCTCTAGTGAAAAGACGGTGCCAACTGCTCTCGCATCTAGTCCAACAGAAGGAAGTGAATTGGAATTCAATTTCAGATCACTAGACGAGTTAACGGAGGCATCGTTGCCAAAAGCTTTTGCAATTTCATCCAACGTCCCCTTTTGTGAATTTAATTTTTCTATTATTTTTTGTCCTTTCATTTCGTTCTTAACGAATGGAGTTACTAATTCTTTGACATTATCAAAAGCTTTAAATCCTTCTTCCGTTTCACCGGTCATTACAGCAACTACATATTCATCTTCTAAATCAAATACATCGGAAGTTTTTCCAATTTTTCCTTCACGATAAAGCCAGGTTACCATTTGTCGCGCATCTCCCAAATTACCAATTCTCCTTTCGGCCGTAGTTAGGTCGTTGGCATCGGCCACATTCAATTCTTCCTTTTTTGCTTTTTCCTTAAAGGCATCAACACCGGAAAGGTTGGCGGCAAAAGTTTGCGCTTTTAAGAAAGCAGCATTCTGCGTTTCATCGCTAGGGGTAATCACTAATTCAACCGATGCAACAGTATAACTACTATTATCTTTAACATTCGTTACATCAATAATATGATATCCAAACTGGGTTTCGACTAAATCGCCCAGAAGGCCTTTTCTGGAAGCATTAAAGACTGCCTTTTCAAAGGGCTTCACCATTTTACCGGAGGCAAACCAACCAAGATCACCTCCTAGAGAGGCAGAGCCATCTGTGCCAAACTCGCGAGCTTTATCTGCAAATTTTGCTCCTGCTTTTATTTCATTCAATATTTTTCTCGCTTTGTCTTTCGCTACTTTTTTCCCCTCCACCGTCTCATTTTCCCACTTAATTAAGATGTGACTCGCTTTGGCGTTATAAATAGTATCTGTTCCAATCTTTACGACCTTCACAATTTTATAATTTCCACCTTCGAGAAAGGGCCCCATTACATTACCGGGCTTAATGCTAGAAGGGTCATTGCTTAATAACGCAGGCAAAGTTGCAATGCTGTATTTTGTATAAGGGGTAGATCCCTCGGTATTGCTAACAGCAAAGACAGAATCTTCTGTCACCGCCTTAAAATCGAAAGCAATTTTAGTTGCTTCTTCTCTTAGCTTAAGTGAATCCGTAGCGGATGGCATTACCGGGAAAGTTACATAGCTCAAATTGCGAGTTTCTTTTGCTTTATATTTTTCTTTATTCTTATTGAAGTAATCGCGGAGCTGGCTGTCAGTAGGTTTTACCAGGGAATCACTAATAGCATAGAATGGCACAAATAAATATTTTACTTCGGCCACATCATTCTGCAAATGATAATCGCGTTCTGATTCTGCCTCAGTTACATAATTCGTTTTAATGAGCAGGTTTTCATATTTGATGCGCTCGCGTCCAAGACCAAGCTCCTTTTGAAATAAATTCCAACGGTATTTTCCTTCCTGCCATTGTGCTAGCATTTGCTGATTACCCACAGGGGCAGGCGAATTGAAATTATTAATGTACTGAACAACTCTTTTGCGATCGAAATTTCCAGCGGAATCAGTAAAAGATTGTTTTACATTTTCGTCTACATTTTTACCTTGTACCATATCCCACACTTCGTCTGCTGTTACTTTTACACCTGTTTTTTCAAACTGTGGTTTTATAGCATGTTCAACGACCAAAAGTTCCCATGCTTGCTGCTGAAGGGTTGGCCTCTCGCGTTCGCCTGGTTGCCTGCCAAAACTCATGATATAATTATTTTCACGCTCTTGTACAAACGCTTGGTATTGTTCCCTTGAAACAGATGTTCCAGCAATTTCAGCCACTTCGTCATCACTTCCCCCAAGCATAGACTGTGGGCCATTACCGAATAAATCATTTAAAATAAACGCGAGGATAGCTACCGATATAAATCCGACCACCCACTTGGTCATTTTATCCCTTAATGTTCCAATCAATGCCATAAAAAAATAATTAAAGTGTAAAGCTGGTTAGGCCAACTACGCCATTTTAAAGAACGGCAAATTTAGCCCGTTATCTCTATTTGGCAAAGGCACGATAGGAAATAATGGTACTGATTTTCAGCTGTTTATGAACCATTTCACTGAATTCAGGGGCAATGAGATAATGGAGTGATTTTATTCCTCTGAACCAATGGCATCTACTACCACTTTTACAGTGTTGATCAGCTTATTTTCAGTTTTTTGTATTGTAAAAGAATAAGGTGGGATGGAGATGGTATCTCCTTCAATTGGAAAATCTTCAGTATAGGACAAAATCAAGCCGCCCAATGTTTCATAATCTCCAACTGGTAGTCGCCATTTATAATGGTCGTTCACATAATCCACTTCCAGTCGTGCACTTAACAAATAGGTATGATCATCTATCTTTTGCTCCATTAGATCATCCGCATCATGTTCATCTTCGATTTCTCCAAAAATTTCTTCAATGACATCCTCCATGCTAACAATCCCGGAAGTGCCACCAAATTCGTCTACCACCAAGGCCATGCTTTTCCGTTCTTTAATCAATTGGACCATTAAGTGGTTAGCCATCATGGTCTCTTGAGCGATATTTATGGGTGTTAATATTTCTTCAATCCGCTGTGGCTTTTTAAATAGAGCAGAAGAGTGACAATACCCAATGACATTATCAATGGTTTCTTTGTAGATTAATATTTTTGAGTGCCCGCTTTGAACAAAAACTTCTTTTAATTTCTCAATGCCATCTTCAACGTCTATGGCAGTCACCTCTGTGCGAGGGATCATACAATCGCGAATACGCACCGTCTTAAACTCAAGTGCATTGTGGAAGATCTTTTTGTCCAGTTCAATATCTTCATCTTCATGCCGTACCTTGAGCATGCTTTTCAAATAGTTATTGAGATCGGTCAAAGCGAACACGGGTTTTTCTTCTGAGTATTCGATTCGCAGAATATGAACGATCACCACTTTTGATAAATAGACAATTAAAAAGGTGAGTGGAGCAAGGATAATATATACAATGCGAAAGGGTACCGCTAAGGTGGCCAACATCAGATTAGGATTGATGAGAAACAGACTCTTCGGTAGAAATTCAGCAGTAAACAAAATGAGCAGCGTGGAAATCAGTGTCTGAAAAATCAAGATAAAAACCTCATCATTGAGGCTTTCAGGCAAATTGGAAGTCAGCCATGGCTCAATAAGTTGCGCCATATATATACCGAAAAGTACAAGAGCAAGTGTATTACCAATGAGTGTTGTGCCGATAAACCAGGATTGCCTCTTGATAAAATAGGACATGATTCTGCCCCACAGAACCCCTTGCTTCCCCTGCAATTCTATCTGCAATTTATTAGCTGATAGGAAGGCAATTTCAATTCCTGAAAAGAAAAATGAAAAAACTAAGGTGATCGCAATCATTAAATAAGGGCCCGAATCCATTCGCTATTTCTTTTTACGGTAGGTGTAAATAAAGAACAAGCCGAAGGAAAGCATGATGGCCCAATAGGCGTGGCCGAGACCAAGAGTCATCACTTCATAAATGCCTATAATAATAAATCCGGCTGCCAATGACAGCAAGAGAATATCAACTAACTTCATTTGGCTGTAAAGATACGATTTTAATGAAGTTTGGATAAATGGGTCGAGTTGAATCTCTTGGAAGCGAGTAGCGGAAGAAAATTATACTATTTCGGTAAAGTTCGTTTTTGCAACACCTTAATCCTTTACATTCATTGTCCCTGTTGGGTTTTTGATCGTGTATAGTGACATATCCTCTAAGGCGTCCAATCCGGTACCGTAAAGCACATCTTGGACGTCTGTGATCGTTACAAATTTATCTGTAAATATTTTGCGTGTCTCAGGCATCCAAAACAATTCCTCTGAATTAAGTCGCTGGTTTTTTTCTATGTTTTTGACTTCAACATTTCCTCTGCCTCGCCATTTATTTTCATTTTTAAATTTGAACGCTGTATTGGCTTTTAAGGTGGAAGTAAGCTTGCCCTCTTTACTATAAAATTCTAAGTATATCCCCTCCGGAAATTCTTGATCTCCATTTTGGAATTCAAATATTTTTTTCGCTTTCAGGATGGCTTTCAGATGATCCTTTTCAGTATAATGCATTACTACCTCCTCAGCCTCTCGCAGGGGGCCTTCATACACTTTTGGCAGGGTAGTTTCCTTTGCTTGACAAGAGAATAAAAAAAGCAGTGTCCACAATAAACAAATGCGAAGACATCCATTTACAGAAGGAAATAAAGAGGTAGTGGGGTTCAATTCGTTCAATCGATAAAGCATCAATAAAAAAGTGTAAATAAAGAAGGCTGACTTCACAGTCAGCCTTCTTGGAATATCTATAATTATAATTACTCCTTGCCTCTTGTTCTAAGGGTGACTGTTTCTCCTACCCAGCACGTAATCTTTTTAGGCTCTCCTTCTTTCCAATTCAATTCAAAGAGTTCGGTAACCGAAGGGAACTGCGCTTTCGTAGAGTTCATTTTTTGTTGGTTACCAGCTCTTGCATACATTTCATAAGCAGCAATGTATACTAAACGATCTTCCGCTAAACTTGATTTTTTGGAGCATTCAGAAAATGAGAAATAGTACAAGTCTCCAATTTTTTCATACCCTTCTTTATTAGCTGGATCTGCAGCAATGGCTTTGCGATAATAGTCACGGGCACTGCTTTTATTGCCGTTTTGGTTTTCACTATCTCCAATGAGAACATTTATATCTGCTTTTTCTGTTGGCGACTTAGCCAACGTAAGGGCTTCATTCAACAAGGGCAACGCTTTATCAATCTTTTTAGCCTGAAGATACTTGGCGCCTAATGCCTTGGCCAATCCAAAATCAGGCGTAGTTTTATGAACCAATTCTGCAGCCTCCAACCATAGCGGATCATCGGTACATTTGTCGAGCAGCATGTATTGGAAAATTTTCTTAGCCAAAACGATATCGGTTGGATTTTGCTTGAACCGAGGTTCGTAGTTTTTCTTCACAAAAGCACAATTGATCGTGACCATTTTGGACAATTTATCGTCCACATTGGCTTTTATTCTCTTGTATTTATCTACATCAGCAGCTTTGTTCTCTGATTCTGCTTTCCTAATCTTTGCGTCAATTACATTGCTCAATTTATCATAACGTGATAGAATTTGATCTTCTGTTAATGTTTTTTGAGCCTCAGGGAGTGATTTTTGGGTGATGAAGTTGGCATAGATAACCGAAATGTATGCTTCAAGGTTATTATCATTGACATTGTTGCCACTGATTTCATAAACGCGGTCGAACATGGTGAGCAATTCAACTGATTTATCTTTGCTATTAATATTGAATTTTGCGTTAGAGGCAGCTTTACGGTTTAATACATTTACTTCATCACCGCAATTTTTGATGCGCAAGTCATAAATGATCATTAGTGAATCAACTAATACCTTTTTCTTAGCTGCATCAGTTTCTTTGGTTGCCAAGCCATCATAGGCCGATGAAGCATCGACATATAATTTGGTATTCCAGTTAGGTGCGTTGGTTAACATCCATTGAATAGAGGCGGTAGCGCCACGGAAGTTTTGCTGCTTAACCGCATCACCAAAAATGGCCACACACTCTTCCGCTTTAGATTTGTTCTCAGGCCACTTTAATTCCTTACATTGAGAAAAGGCACTAGTGGTTGTTAGTAATGCCATACATAAGCCCAACGTAAATTGTTTCAAATTCATCTTCATAGTTGTTTTATTAATCAAATTTCCTCTTTATAAACCATCTGTCATTAAAAGTCATGCCAAGATAGAATTTAAAATAATTTTCATCAATGGTATTTTCAGTAATACTGCCCCTTTTGCCAATTTTAAGAGCCAAATCTATTGAAGAATATTGAGCTACAGGTAACGAAAGGCCAAAATTAATGCCAAAGTCTTTAAGTTGGTTACCGCCTACCAAATAAGGGTACAACTCATAACTTAAGCCCGTTCGGTAAG
>JANPBK010000229.1:0-10746 GCA_031430395.1 Cyclobacteriaceae bacterium | reverse complement strand
CTATTGACTTATCCACCCCGGAGGGAGGGCGCAATCGGACGATGATTGAAGTCTTGTATAGTTCAGGGTTGAGAGTATCAGAATTGGTAGAATTGAAACTGGCTAACATCTATTATGACATCGGATTTTTACGGGTGATCGGGAAGGGCAATAAAGAACGTCTGGTGCCAATTGGAAAGGAAGCGCTTAAATTTTTGAAAATATATGTAGACGAGATCAGAGTTCATGTGCCCGTCAAAAAAGGATTCGAGAGTCATGTTTTTCTTAATCGAAGGGGTGCTAAAATTTCGAGAGTCTCCGTTTTTACCATCATCAAGGAATTAGCGGCAAAAATTGGTTTGAAGAAATCGATTAGCCCGCATACGTTTAGACATTCCTTTGCTACGCATTTAATTGAAGGTGGCGCTGACCTTCGGGCTGTTCAAGAAATGCTAGGTCATGAATCCATTACCACAACCGAAATTTATACCCACCTTGACCGTGACTATTTGCGCCAGGTGATTCAGGAATTTCATCCCAGAAGTTAATGTTTAACATGGTTCGATAATAGGATGTATGATTCGCAGCTCATTTTTTTATGATTACCTTTAGCCTATGAAGGCGATGTATTTAGGATCGGTGATATTTCTTATATCCCTGCAATCATTTGCCCAAAGTATAGAAGTGGAATACGATAAAAAGAAAGATTTTTCCAAGTATAAGACATTCACTTTTGGACAAAGCCAGATTACCACTCCCTCCGATCAAAAGCAGGTGGATGATGTAACCATGAATAATTGGATTGTAAGCGCTATTACCGAAGACTTAGAACAAAAAGGATTGAAGAGGGCAGACTCACTGGCAGATTTGGTAATTACCTACGCAGAAGGCACTTTGGCGCGAACGGATAATCAGGTACTAGGGCCTTTAGCACTTAAACCCGGTGAAAACCCGGATCGGAATTTTACATTTGACTATCACCAATGTAGTTTTATAGTTGATTTGAATGACCGTAATGGTAATCTGATTTGGCGGATAAATTCTACTACCAATATGACTACTGCAGAGGCGGAGAGAACGATCGATGCCATTGTACAAAAGGGCTTTAAGAAATTTGCAAGACCAAACAAAAAAAAGAAAAAATAATCCGTGTATCATTCTTTTATCCGCCCATTTCTATTCCGTTTTGATCCGGAAAAAATCCATCATTTTACGTTTAACTTCTTAAAGACTGTAGGTAAACTACCGGGCATTAAATGGTTACTCAAAAGCATTTTTTCAGTAGAAGACAAGCGGCTGGAGCGCACTTTATTTGGAATTACTTTTTCAAATCCGGTGGGACTAGCGGCAGGCTTTGATAAAGATGCCAAGTTGATTGATGAACTCGCTTGCTTTGGATTTGGCTTCATCGAAATTGGTACGCTCACTCCAAAAGCTCAGCCAGGGAATGATAAACCCAGGTTGTTCAGACTCCCACAAGATCAGGCTCTCATAAACCGAATGGGTTTCAACAATGGAGGTGTGGCAGAAGCGGTGGAGCGATTGAAGAAAAGAAAATCTAACGTTATCATAGGAGGTAACATTGGAAAGAATAAAGTCACACCGAACGAAAAAGCATTTGAAGACTACGAATATTGTTTTGAAACGCTTTACCCTTATGTGGATTACTTCGTGGTAAATGTGAGTTCGCCTAATACACCGGGCTTGCGGGAGTTACAAGAGAAAGAACCGTTGAAGCAATTATTGCTGAAAGTAAAAGCGTTGAGTGTTGCGAAAGGAAAGCCGAAGCCCATCTTATTAAAAATCGCACCTGATTTGAGTGCGTTGCAATTGGTAGATATTGTGGATGTTTTGATAGAAACAAAAACAGATGGTGTGATTGCAACGAATACTACTATTTCCAGAGAGGATTTGTTGACACCTGCTTCACAATTATCCGAGATGGGGGCGGGTGGCTTAAGTGGTAAGCCATTGGCGAATAAATCCAACGAAGTCATTTCATTTTTACGATCTAAACTCGGCAAAGATTTCCCGATTATTGGAGTGGGAGGGATCATGTCGCCAGAGGATGCCTTGTCAAAAATGAAGGCAGGAGCAGATTTGATTCAGATATACACCGGCTTTGTTTATGAAGGACCGGGATTTGTAAAACGGATTCTAAGAAAAATTATAGATTATCTATAGATACGAATGTCTATTTTGAAGAGCAAAATCAAAAAACAGGTAACGCATAAACTGTTTAATTCAGATTAAGACTCAGGGTCAATCCATACCAAGCCTCATTTTGATAAATCCAGATATCTTTATCTCGGTCGGTTAAGTAATCCCAACCTATACCTAAGCCTACAGTAAGTTTATTCAAACCTACCATCGCAGATAAACCTCTGCTCAGAATAAGCCCATTATATTCGTCAGTGATCAGATAGTTAGTTGTAAATGGTCCAACAGATGATGTTCCAAATCCGCCAAATGTTCCAAATGTGAAGGCGCGATGTTGCAATCGCTTTCTCATTCCAGCTGGTGTTACATTTTCGTGAATTCTATAACGATCCCAACGATATCCCAAAAAGACATTGCCATTGAATTCGGTATTGAGTTGTCGCGGAAATCCTTTTGAAGAGGGACGGTATTTAAAAGGCACAGTTAGTACGTCAATGTCAAAACTGCGGTGTAGAAAGAATTGATCTTTACCAGGTTTTGAAGTAATGACTTGTCCTATCGTGGTGTTAAGTGGAATGATGGCAAGAGAGTCTTGTAAGATATGCACATAGACTTTGGTATATCGTTCACCCTGTTGGCGAAAGAGATAGTAATCATCAGTTAGCTCAGACTCCGGAATTTTTTTGAATGATCCGCACGAAGTAAATAATCCGATGAGTATAAAGAATATAGAGGGATACCTCATTTTGCCCAAATATTTATTAATGTAGGGAAACCTCTAAAATATCTGTTTATGTTTCGCAACAATTCTTACTCCTTAATCCCGGCCAAATCCAACACAAATGCGTATTCTTGGGCAATCTCCTCATACCTCTTAAATCTTCCCGTGGTGCCACCGTGGCCGGTCTCCATGTTCGTACGAAGGATCAATGTATTATTATCCGTTTTCATAGCGCGAAGTTTAGCAACCCATTTTGCAGGTTCCCAATATTGTACTTGTGAATCGTGGAAGCCGGTGGTCACCAGCATGTTTGGATAGTTTTGTGGCTTCACCTGGTCATAGGGAGAATACTCCAGCATGTACATATATGACTCCGGATCTTTTGGATTACCCCATTCATCAAATTCACCGGTGGTGAGTGGAATGGATTCGTCCTGCATGGTAGTGATTACATCTACAAAAGGTACCGCTGCCACAACTCCTTTAAATAGATCAGGTCTCATATTGACAACCGCACCCATCAACAAACCTCCTGCACTACCACCTGAAGCAAATAGTTTTTCTGGCTGGGTATATTTTTCTTCAATTAGAAATTCGGCACAATTAATAAAGTCGGTGAAGGTGTTTTTCTTCTTAAATAATTTTCCATCCTCATACCACTGCCTTCCCATTTCCTGTCCACCACGAATGTGCGCGATCGCATAGACAAAGCCTCGATTTAATAAACTCAATCGTGTAATGGAAAAAGTTGGATCCATGCTAGCTCCATAGGAGCCGTAACCATATAACATGGTTGGATTGTTGCCGTTTTTCTGAAGGCCTTTCTTGTAAACGATGGACATGGGAATTTTCGTTCCGTCCGTTGCCTCTGCCCATATTCTTTCGGTTTGATAATCTTCTGCCTTATAACCACCAACTACTTCTTGCTGCTTGAGCAGCGTACGTTGTTTGGTATTCATGTTATAGTCGTACGTAGAATTAGGTGTGGTCATGGAGGTGTATCCGTAACGAAGCAGTTCCGTATCAAAGTCCAGGTTGATCGATGGAAAAATGGTGTAAGCGGACTCCCCAAAATTCAAATAATGCTTTTCATTGGTTTTCTGGTTGATGATACGCATCAAGGTATTCGCCTGAGCGCGTTCACTTAATACCAGGTAGTTTTTAAAAATCTCAATGCTTTGAAGTAAGGTATCCTTGCGATGAGCAATTTTTTCTTTCCAATTCGCTTTAGCTGTTTTGGTATCAGGTGTTTCCATCAGGCGGAAGTTCTGCGCGTCCAGGTTGGTGACCACATAAAATTTATCACCGTAATGATCGATCGAATATTCGAGGCCACGCTCACGAGGATTGAACTCTTTGAATTTCCCATCGGGTGTGTTGGCATCCAAAATTTGGTAATGATTTGTGAGCGTGCTTCCAGCCCAAATCACTAAAAATTTATTAGACTTCGTTTTAGAAATACCGGTATAAAATGTTTCGTCTTTTTCTTCGGAAACAATGGGATCATTTTTAAACGTAGTCCCAACTTTGTGTTTGATGACCCAACGTGATCGCAGCGTAGCAGAATCTTTCTTAGTATAAAAATAGGTTTTGTTGTCATTCGCCCACGTTACCTGGCCTTCCGTATTCGGCACCGGTTCTTCCACCAGCTTGCCGGTGCGTAAATCTTTCACGTACACTGTATATCTTCTGCGGCTTACGGAATCTTCTGCATAGGCAAGTAGATTATTATCTTCGCTCACACTCAATCCGGTGATGGAGTAATAGTCATGTCCTTTCGCCATATCATTCACGTTAAGAAGGATTTCCTCGGTTCCTTGTAGTGTTCCTTTCTTACGGCAATAGATCGGATATTCTGCGCCTTGTTCGAATCGAGTATAATACCAATAGCCATTGTCTTTGTAAGGAACGGACTCATCGGTTTGTTTGATGCGGCCGATGATCTCATCATACACTTTCTTCTGTAAGCCCTCGGTGTGCTTCAAGTTGGTTTTCAAATAGTCATTCTCTGCTGTCAGGTAATTGACAACTTTTTGTGTTTGTTCATCTTTTTGTGTGGCGTTCTTCTGCTCATCTGACAACTTCATCCAATAATAGTTATCAATGCGATTGCCTGTTAATTCTTTTGCCTTTTTATCGGCAACAGGTGGTTTTACCGCAGATTCATTTTGCTCTACTTTCTTTTGGCACTGCACCAACGCAAATGCAATCCATACAAGTCCAATCAATTTAATTGCTTTCATATTTTGTCTTATGTCTTATGTCTAATTTCTAATAAGTCGGCATACTCGTATCAATCTCCTTCGCCCAGGCCAATATTCCACCTTTTAAATTATGCAAATTTGTAAAGCCGTGATTTGATTCCAACCACTTCACCATGTTGCCACTGCGCGAACCGCTTCGACAATGAATGACTACCTGTTTGTCTTTCGCAATCTTATCTAGGTTGTGGGGAATCTCACCCTGTGGAATTAATTCTCCCTCCAGATTGCAGATGTCATATTCGTGCACTTCGCGCACATCAATCAATTGAAAATCAACACCATTGTCTCTCATTGCTTTTAATTCCAGGACTGTTACTTCTTTCATAGTGCTTTGGGTTTTGATAGTGGGATTACAAAAGTCATCATAATTGATCAAACGACTCACATTTTTCCGTTCGTTTTTATTGGGTATTGTAATCAGATGAGTTTCTAATGTGGCCGAATCCAATAATAATAGCTTGCCCGAAAGCGGCTCGGCATAGTTGGTCAGGATTTTGATGACCTCATTCGCTTGTAGACTTCCGATGATCCCTGCCAAGACACCCAAAACTCCGCCCTCTTCACAGGAAGGCACGGTATGCGGATCGGGAGGCAAACTGTATAAATCGCGGTATGTAGAGCCTTGATTGTAATTGAAGACAGACACCTGACCTTCATATCGAAAAATCGATCCGTACACCAAAGGAATATTCAATAGCACACACGCATCGTTCAATAAATAGCGGGTAGGGAAGTTATCGGTACAGTCAACCACCACATCGTAGCCTTTCAGAAATTCCAATGCGTTCGATGAATCTATTTTTTGAGAAATTGGAAGGACGTGAACTTGGGGATTAAGCGCCAATAATTTTTTAGTAGCGGTGTCTGCTTTTGACTTTCCAATATCATCGATGGAATACAAAACCTGACGTTGTAAATTGGAAAGACTTACTTGGTCATGATCGATGATACCAATCGTGCCTACACCGGCAGCGGCTAAGTACTGCAGTACCGGGCAGCCCAGTCCACCGGCACCTACCACTATTACTTTTCCGGCTCGTAAATTAGCCTGTGCTTCCTCTCCAAAACCGGGCAATACAAAATGCCGGCTGTAGCGTTCGATTTCTTCTTGAGAGAATGGTTGATACTCCATCTTTAATAGCTAATAATTTGCTGCCGACTGAAAATTATTAGATTGACATCCTCTGAAAAGAGAGTTACTAATTTTTCTAATTCCATCTCAAAGGAATTGATTAGCTCTGAGTTCTTACTATTTCCAAATTGGAGCAAGAGGACTTTAGGAGGAGAACCGTAGACGGCATATCGCTCTAAAAAATCATTGTCTTTTGTCACAATGATTCTATTTTCCCTCATTGCTATTTTTGAAATTTCAGCATCTTGTAGGAGGTGGCCGTTTTCGAAATAAGTAGTATGTATTGAATCGTGCCCTTTGGAAGTTAAATAGTTTGCCAATAACGGTGGCAATTGTGTGTCCACAAGAAACCGGAGCATAGCTATGCTGCGTTAAGCGGAGTAATCGATTTCGTATTGACCATCGAAGAGGCATAGACTAAGCAAGCTTTGATATCCTCTTCTTCTAAATAAGGAAAATCCGCAAGTATTTCTTCATGAGTCATTCCGGCTGCAAGTAATTCTAAAAGTTGAGCTACTGTAAACCGCATGTTACGAATGGAAGGCCTGCCACTAGATACAGATGGATTGATCGTAATACGTGATACTAAATTTTCCATAACTAATCAAAGTTACTAAAATTGTTTCAATCGTCTTTCTCTTTTTGAAAAATGATTTCCTTCACTCATCTTTGATTCACAATTTATAACAAATTTTTACTATGGAAAAACGCATTAACTATTCTACCGGAGCGAAATGGGAAGACATCGTAGGATACTCAAGGGCGGTGCAAATCGGCAACTTGTTGGAGGTATCCGGCACCGTAGCATCTGACGAAAATGGCGTCATGGGCAAGGGCGACTTTTACCTGCAAACTAAATTTGCGATTGAAAAAATTGAAAAGGTATTAAAGCGAGCCGGTTTCGAACTGACCGATGTTATTCGTACGCGCACGTTTGTGACTGATATTTCTCGTTGGGAAGAAGTGGGCAAAGCCCATGGAGAATTTTTCAAAGACATCAAGCCCGTTACTTCCATGGTTGAGATCAGCGCACTGATTGATCCGGATTATCTGGTGGAAATTGAGGTGACTGCGGTGAAGAGTAGCTAGATATTAGTAGTAAGACATAAGACGCAAGACATAAGATAATCCATATCTCATGTCTTACGTCTAGCGTCTTGATACTTACGTCTATTAAAGATTCCTCAAACTCTCCTCCAGCGAACTAATCTTCGCCTCCGCGTCTGCCTTTTTCTTGCGCTCTAATGCAACTACCTCAGGCTTGGCGCTGGCAATGAATTTCTCGTTCAATAGTTTTTTGTCAAGGACCACGATGAATCCCTTTTGGTATTCAATTTCTTTCAGAATAGACTCACGTTCTTTTGCGGCATCGATCTTTCCTTCCATCGGAATGTAAAACTCCAACGTGCCAACCAGGAAGTTAGTGGCATTCGCCACTTTGTCATTCACAAAACTCAACTCGCTTAAGTTGGCTAGTTTTTTAATCACTGCGGCAAACGAATCAATCTGCTTCTTGCTGGCTATGTTACCGATTAACTTTAATGCTTCTTTGGGAGAAATACCTTTCGCATTGCGTATGTTTCGTACTTGTGCCACTACCTCAAAAGCTACCAATGCGTCTTTCGTGATCGCCTCATGAATAGCACCGGCTTTTGGCCAGGCCTCCACAATAATACACTCCTTCTCTTTTCTTTCATTCAGTTCATGCCATAGTTCTTCCGTAATGAAGGGCATAAACGGATGAAGGATTTTTAAGAGACTCTCAAAAAACTGAACGGTCTTGACGTAGGTTACTGAATCAATCGGCTTACCAAATTCCGGTTTGATGATCTCCAGATACCAGGCGCAGAAATCATCCCACACCAATTTGTAAGTTGTATGCAGCGCATCCGATATTCTGAATTTCGAATAGTGATCTTCCAGTTCTACAATGGATTGATTCAACTTCGACTCAAACCACTCAATCGCGATCTTGTTTTCTTGCGGTTGCTCCATCTTCACCACTTCCCATCCCTTCACCAACCGAAACGCATTCCAGATTTTATTAGAAAAATTCCTTCCTTGCTCACACAGTTTTTCATCAAACAACAAATCATTTCCGGCTGGCGAACTAAACAACATACCCGTGCGCACGCCATCGGCACCATAGGTTTTAATCAAATCGAGTGGGTCGGGTGAGTTGCCCAAGCTCTTCGACATTTTCCTGCCCAGCTTGTCGCGTACAATACCCGTGAGGTAGACATTTTTGAAAGGCATTTCACCGCGGTATTCATAGCCCGCCATGACCATCCGAGCCACCCAGAAGAATAAAATTTCCGGAGCCGTGATCAAGTCGTTGGTAGGGTAGTAGTAGTTCAAATCAGCATTTCCCTTGTTCTTTGGGTTACCAAAAATAGTGGGATCAAAAACAGAGATCGGCCATAGCCAGCTGGAGAACCAAGTGTCGAGCACGTCCTCGTCTTGTCTCAGCTCTTCCATTTTGAATTTTGAATGTTGAATGTTGAATTGAGCATGAGCTTCCTCACGCGTTTTCGCCACCACATAACTTTCATCCGGTGCGTACCAAGCCGGTATGCGTTGTCCCCACCACAACTGCCGAGAGATGCACCAGTCGCGCACGTTCTCCATCCAATGCTTGTACGTGTTTTTAAATTTTGGTGGAATCAATTGAATCGTGTCGTTCATCACATTCTCCAGCGCAGGCTTGGTGATGTCCTTCATCTTCACAAACCACTGCAGCGACAATCGCGGCTCAATCACCGCATCGGTGCGCTCCGAATGACCTATGTTGCTTTTGTAGTCTTCCACCTTTGCCAAAAATCCTTTCTCTTCCAGTTCTTTCGCAACTTTCTTGCGCGCAATAAAGCGGTCTTCGCCAATATAGATTTTTGCCAACGCATTCAGCGTGCCGTCATCATTCAAAATATCAATGACTTCCAATCGATGCTTCAACCCTAACTCGTAATCGTTCAAGTCATGTGCGGGCGTCACTTTCAGGCAACCCGTTCCAAAATCCATGGCTACATAATCGTCCTCAATAATCGGTATCGCGCGGTTGATCAGCGGAATCAACACCTTCTTTCCTTTCAAGTGTCGATAACGTTCATCGTTCGGGTTAATGCACACAGCCGTATCAGCCATAATGGTCTCCGGCCGCGTGGTGGCAATCGTTACAAATTCTTTACTACCTTCAATGGCGTAGTTGATGTAATACAACTTCGAGTTGACGTCTTTGTAGTTTACCTCATCATCCGACACGGCCGTTTTTCCGACCGGATCCCAGTTCACCATGCGCTTGCCGCGATAGATGTATCCTTTTTTGTAGAGGTCAATAAATACATTGATCACCGCATCGGTCATGGTCGGATCCATCGTAAACTTCGTCCGTTCCCAATCGCATGAGGCACCCAGTTTTTTTAGCTGCTCTAAAATAATCCCGCCATACTTTTCTTTCCACTCCCACGCATATTTCAAAAAATCTTCGCGCCCGATGTCCGATTTTTTGATTCCTTTTTCTTTGAGCATCGCCACCACGCGCGCCTCTGTGGCAATCGATGCGTGATCAGTGCCTGGCACCCAGCAAGCCTCTTTGCCCTCCATACGCGCCTTGCGAATGAGCACATCCTGAATGGTGTTGTTGAGCATGTGCCCCATGTGCAGCACCCCCGTTACATTGGGCGGAGGGATCACAATCGAGTACGGTTCTTTGTTGGGGTTGGGCTCCGAGTGAAAGAAACCCTTGTCCATCCAGTACTGATACCATTTGTCTTCTACTTCAGCAGGGCTGTATTTGGTTGCAAGTGCCATTGATGATTAAAATAAGAGAGCAAAAATAAGAAATAACAACGGACGAGCGATGGGTATTTTGAATTGTTGGTGGCCTGCCCACCGTAGCTTTTTTAGCCATCGTAGCTTTAGCGAAGATGGCAGCGGAGGTGGGCGGCACCCCGATGCGCGATCCCTCGCGCATGCTATCGGGGCCGGGCTATACACTGCAAGCTCCCTCGTTTAAGTTCGGGCAGTTTATCCCGAGCGAAGCCTCGGGAGGCTTTCCGTTTCTATCCCTTGCCGATGCCAGCACGAAGTTCAGCCTTCAACAAATAAATTGAGCCATTAAACTGTTGCGCAAAGCCAACTATTTTGGAATGATTGGCGCAAGTTTGTGTACTTGGAGTTGCGTATATTTGGGGTTATGCATCACCCGACCGACACCACTATATTATGCGAGCAACCTAACTATGACATTTGAACATCTAAATAAATAATTACTTACTAACCAAAAAGACAGTTCTCTAAGGCTATGTTATATTTAATAGGTATTGTTATTACTTTTTTTTTAGTTTTTATTCTGACGAGTAAAAAAAATAAAAGCAAAGCTGATGTAATCTTGACACTTTGGTTGTCTTTCGTAGGTTTAAATTTACTTTTTTATTACATTCATGCTACTGGAAAGTATGTCACTTTCCCTTATTTTTTAGGACTTGAAATAC
>JANPBK010000228.1:0-3579 GCA_031430395.1 Cyclobacteriaceae bacterium | reverse complement strand
GCTGCGGTGATTGATGCACCGACCATCGATCCTCCTGCAAGCACTGCAACTATTTGTGCCGGAGACTCTCATCTGCTAACAGCGAGTGGTGCATCCGCTGAATCTACCTATCAATGGTTTGGTACGATCGATGGCACTAATTTTACTTTATTGGGTGAAGGAACTCAATTCAGTACTGCTCCGCTAAGTGTTACCACCACCTATTACGTAAGTGCTCAAAATAGTCTTGGATGTATTTCTCCCAGATTTGCTGTAACTGCTAATGTAGAGGCAGTACCCGCAACACCAAACTTTAGTGCACCAAGTTATGATCCGATCTGTAACAATGGCGAGACCACTATACTTCTAACAAATACAGATCCAGCAGTGACTACATTTAGATGGTATACTTCGTTAACCGACCCAATGAGTTTCCATGAAGGATTACAAATAAAGACTGAATCGTTGAGCAGCAATACTTCTTATTTTGTGTCGGCTGTGAATGCCAATGGATGTGAGAGTGCTTCGCGTAAAGAAGTAAAAGTAAATGTGAACCAATACCCTGAACCAAAGATTGATGTAAGTATTATGGGTCAGCTTAAATCTAATTTTGTGACCGGTAATCAATGGTATCTGGACAATGTACTATTAGCCGGAGAAACAAATCAGATTCATATTCTTTCAGGCTCTGGTGTGTATGACCTAAAGGTAACCACCAACCAAGACCAAGGTTGTATAGACTGGGCGGGCGCAGTCTACTCTACAACAATAGTGACAGGCTTAGCAGATGTTGCAAGAGAAATAAACGTATATCCAAATCCGGTATCTGAATTCCTAAAAATATACATTGAAGGGCAGGAGCATGTGCGAGTTAATTTATTAGATGAAAAGGGGGCGGCTGTTGGTGAAATGGTTCTACGGACAAATTTGAAAGGATGGGAGGGAGAATTAGATGTGCGTACATTTAGTAAAGGCTTCTACTTTTTGCGTATTTCGTCAGAGAATAAAACAGTTACTCATAAATTGATCATCAAATAGTATGAAGAGATCTATTGTTCTATCCTTATTCCTTTTTGGTGCTCTTCAATTGTTCGCTCAACCCGGTGACCCGGGAGGGGGTGGAGATCCTGATTTACCGATTACGGGGATCGAGATTCTATTAGGAATCGGGGGTGCGTTGGGTGCGAGGAAACTTTTTAAGAATAAAAAAATCAATTAAAAGTTGTTTGTTAAGTTAATCAGAAATATCAGAATTCTTCCAAGATGGGTGATCATCTTCATTGACCTATCGATTATCTTTTTCTCCTGTTTTTTGGGATACACCCTTCGATTTAATTTCAATTTTGCTGATTTTGTTCGAACCAATTTTAATTTAGGAGCATTCTCTTATACGCTCATTGGGCTGGTGGCAATTCTCATTACGGGAAGTTATAAAGGAATTATCAGGCACACAGGACTACAAGATGGAGTGCGTATCATTTCGATGGTATTCATCAATGCAGTATTAGCTTCCATTGCCAACTTAATTTACCATTATAATTATCAAGTCAATTTAGTACCATATTCCGTCATTGCGATAAGTTTCTTATCCTCTTCGCTTCTACTTTTTAATTACAGGTTATTGGTAAAGTATTTCTTTTCCTACTATAGAAATGTAATTTTAAAGAAATCCAGGGTTGTTATTTATGGGGCAGGTCAGACCGGCATCGTAACCAGACAGGTCATTGACTCTTCTCCGCGTACGCAAACCATCGGTTTCTTAGAGAGTGATAAAAATAAAATTGGAAAGGTTCTGGACGGCATCAAAATCTACAACGCTGGTCATAGCCAACTCGAAGGCTTAATGAAAGTATTAGCAGTTGATGAATTGGTGATTACGGTGAAGGACATGCCCATGGAGGAGAAAAATGAGCTGGTTGATATTTGTATTAAAAACCAGATTAAAATCAGAATCATTCCAGCTGTAGAAAAATGGGTGCGGGGTGAACTTAGTTTTAATCAAATTAAAGAAATAAATATTGAGGATCTATTAGGCCGCGATGCTATTATATTAGACAAGCATAGTGTAAAAGCCGATTTGAAAGGTAAACGCGTACTTGTAACTGGGGCAGCAGGCTCCATTGGTAGTGAAATTGTGCGACAGGTGATTAAATATGATCCTGAAAGCCTGATACTGATTGACCAGGCAGAATCTGACCTCTATGCAATTGAACGGGAGATAAAGGATACTAACAACGGAACTAAATTGACGCTCTATTTAGCGGACATCACGAATGAGGAAAGAATAAAATCAATTTTTGAATATCACAAACCGGAAATCGTCTATCATGCGGCTGCATATAAGCATGTACCCATGATGGAAAACAACCCTGCTGAGGCTGTCCTTTGCAACATTCTGGGCACAAAATTATTGGCAGACCTTGCAGCGAAGCATCACGTCACAAAGTTTGTTATGATTTCTACCGATAAGGCCGTAAATCCAACCAATGTGATGGGCTGTTCTAAACGGATAGCGGAAATCTATGTGCAGGCTTATAGCAATTTTTTATTAAAGGATAATGCCTCATCTACCTCTTTTGTCACTACCCGTTTTGGGAATGTATTAGGATCTAACGGTTCGGTAATACCAATGTTCAAGAAGCAGATTCAGAGTGGAGGCCCAATAACCGTTACCCATCCTGAGGTAACTCGATATTTTATGACTATTCCGGAAGCTTGCCAGTTGGTACTGGAGGCCGGAACCATGGGAAAAGGAGGGGAGATATTTATTTTTGACATGGGGCGTGCGATCAAAATATCTGATCTGGCAAGAAAGATGGTTTACCTCTCTGGGTTAGAGCCGGGAAGAGATATAGATATCATTTACACAGGCTTACGTGAGGGAGAGAAGTTACATGAAGAACTTCTTAACATGTTTGAGAACACACTACCTACGCATCATTCTAAAATAATGATCGCTAGAGTGAAAGAATATGAATATCAGGAGATTAATAAATATGTAGACCTATTTCATGATCTCGTCTACGATAACAATGAGCTCAAGATGGTGGCCTTAATGAAGGAATTAGTTCCTGAGTATAAGAGTAGTTATTCCCGTTATGAAATTCTAGATAAAGCAATTAAGAATTAACTTCTATCGCTTTCTCATCCCACCTCTTTTGTTATACCTGTAATTAGCCTTGCGTTTCTTATTGTATTTAAGGCCATTACCTCTTCCACTAAAATCATAGGGTAGATAATATTCTAGTTTTACATTTAGCAACATGTAGGAATCATTACTGTTTGGGTTTCCCCGAATGAAGCCAGCTGTGGCAACTGGAAGAGGATCTTTTAGTTCAGGTCTCCGATCAGCTAAAGCTTTAGCGATCGGATCAGTGAAAGAATTATTATCAATATACTTAGTACTAACGTCATCAATGTAATCAGTAAATGTCTTTCTGAATCCGGCCTCCACAGACACATTAAATTGAGGAGTTACTTTGAATCGTACTCCTAAACCAAAAGGGATGACGGGAGTGACAAGACTATAAGCTACCCCTTCGGTCTTTAGAGGTTGAAGCGAATACGAAGTTCCTTTGTAGGTAGCTTTTGGATTGAAAT
>JANPBK010000227.1:0-86444 GCA_031430395.1 Cyclobacteriaceae bacterium | reverse complement strand
GCTAAAAAATTCGAACTTAGACTTACGAAAGATCATGACGGGGGAACTAAAATATAAATATTCTCTTTTTGTATTGATTCTCTTTCATTTTGTTGGGGTGGTAGGCATATTATCACCCTACCATCATTTCTTCGTGTTACTCACTCCTTTTAATTTATTGCTATCGGCCACATTGCTTTACCTTAATCATAAACCCGTTTCTACCCGGTTACTGTATTTTGTTCTGTTCACTTTTAGCCTTGGTTTTTTAGTGGAAGGGCTGGGTGTGAACTACGGATTTTTGTTTGGCGATTATTCGTATGGTGGAGTCTTGGGCTATCAGCTTTGGAATGTACCGGTTATCATTGGTTTAAACTGGACGTTGATTATTTATAGTGTTGCGATCTTGCTGGATCGTTTTGAATTTCCGGTATTGGTAAAAATTATAGCTGGATCATGTTTAGCTGTTTTTCTTGACAGTCTCATTGAGCCCGTGGCCATTCGCTTAGATTTCTGGAGCTGGAGTAATGGTGACATTCCATTGCAAAATTATTTGGGATGGTTTCTGACATCCACCATTATGTTATCTGCTTATTACCTCCTAAAAGTTAAAGCAAATAACAAGCTTGCTCTGCCATTTTATTTGATTCAAATAGCATTTTTTAGTTTTCTTCAACTTCTTTTTCTTATTCGCAGTTGAGAGCTATTGCTAGAACTTATCAGGGATCTGAATGATCCGAACAACGATTTCATGGGGATCCCCATCTTTATCGAGTAGATTGAATTTAACCATCGGATTGTCGCGCTTAATATTACTTTCTACGTGAACAATTTCATTGTTTTGTAGATGCTTTTCTATTTCCTTTTGTAATAAGAATAGAGCATTTGCCATGTCTACTTCTATTGGACTAGGGTTGTAAGAAGTTGTTTTCATAAATTAAATATTACCAGCGTATCAGCGCTGAAGCCCAAGTAAATCCACTGCCAAATGCAGCCAGACAAATTAAGTCATTTTCTTTGATTTTTCCTTCGCTCCAGGCTTCGCTCAGCGCGATTGGGATAGAGGCAGCAGTAGTATTTCCATAGCGCATAATATTGTTGTAGACCTTATCATCATTAAACCCAAGTTTATGCTGAATAAATTGGCTAATACGTAGGTTTGCCTGATGAGGGATCAACAGACTGATGTCTTCTTTGGTCATGTGATTGGCTGCAAGTGCCTCGTTAATCACCTCCATAAACCGAACAACGGCATGCTTAAAAACGAGACTTCCGTTCATTACGACTTTATAATGTGTGGTATCAAGAATTTGTTCTGGTTGTCTTTCTTCTCTTGGGCGGCTGCTGCCAGGATCTCTCACATACAGTTCTTCGGCAAAATTTCCATCTGAATGAAGATGAGTCGATAGTATTCCGGCTTTTTCTGATCGTTGTAAAATTGCGGCACCAGCTCCGTCAGCAAAAATAACCGCTGTGTTTCTGCCTCGTGTGGTTGCATCAATGGCGGTAGATTGTATCTCAGCCCCTACAACCAGAATAGTTTTATACATGCCTGTTTTAATAAACTGATCTGCCACTGATAAAGCATAGATAAAGCCTGAGCAGGCATTTCGAATATCGATCGCGCCTATACTTCCATCGAGTCCTAATTCACGTTGTAATAATACACCTGAACCCGGAAAAAAGTAGTCAGGGGTAATAGTAGCGAATACGATAAAATCAATGTCTTTTTCAATGAGGTTCGCTTGCTGCAAGGCTTTCCGTGAAGCCTTCGCTGCCATGTTGGCTACAGTATCTTTTGCAGGGTCTATCCATCTTCTTTCTTTAATCCCTGTTCGCTCAATGATCCACTCATCCGTTGTTTCCATGATAGTGGAAAGATATGCGTTAGAAATAATGGTTTCCGGAACGTGATGCCCTAAGCCTACAATTTTAGAAGAATGCATGAGGTACAATTATTAGGAAGGCGAAGTTAAGGAATTGTTTCCTAATGAGCGTTAGGAATTTTATCTAGGTTCCAACTTTAATAACTGGCCGGGTTTAATGAAAGTGCCATTAATATTATTCAATTCAATTAATCGCTCTACGGTCATGTTATTTGCAACGGCAATTGAAAAAATAGTATCTCCATTTTTCACAACATAGGTTGTGGTTACTAAGAGCGTATTCGAACCATCTTTTTTTGGTGTAGCAGTTAATGAGGTATCAAGCATATTTCCTGAAGGTACGCGTAGCGGCCGATAGGTTTCTATATGGTCATTAGTTAGCCCATTTAGTTTCTTCAATTCATCTACCGTGATCCCATATTTCTTAGCTAGACTATATAAAGTACTCTTTGGTTCGATAATATAGGTTGAGGCTATTGGTTTTAGTTCAGCCCCTTTAATAATAAATTCTACTCTTCGATTCAGCTGCCTTCCGACTGGTGTTTCATTTGGGGCAGCTGGAGATTTTTCGCCTTTTGCAATGACCACCAGGGAAGTCCGGTCTGTGCCTTTTTGCAAGAGGTATTTAAATGTTGCTTCACCCCGAAGTTTGCTGAGCCCATCGTTATATTGGTCGGTGCCTATAAAATCAGTATAGGCATCGATCTCAATTTGGATGGCTGAATTAGCTTTGCACATTTCACTTAATGCGTCTAGGGTTTTAGTGGCTTCAGGTCGAAGGGAAGATTGATCAAAGTCAAAATAGATATTTTCAAATTTTGATGTTACCCCTACTTCTTTAAATCCATCTACTTTTAAATCCTTCACACAAAGTTTTTGAACGTCTAGCATTGTCGTTGATTTGCCTTTTACGATTACCCGATATCGTTGATCTAATGGGATACTTGTATAACGAAATTGACCATTGCCATTGCTGGTGGTCATTTTAGAAACTTCACCGCCTTCATCGACTAATAATACTTCTATTCCTTCTATGGGCTTGCCGGTGATGCAATCGTATAGAGTGCCTGTGATAGTGAGGCTTTTATATCCTGCCATGTTAAAGGTACTTACTTGACCCAATTCACGATCGGTAGCACCTGCGATGTCACTTGCTGGGGATTGAGCGACAGAATCAATTTGGCTTGTTGCTATCTTTTCAAGGTCCGCGATAATCGATTTTTCCGATTCAATGTCGAATGAATAAATATCAAAATTACCTAGCCCTCCAGGTCTGTTAGAAGAGATATATCCCTTTTTTATACCAATGGCAAAATACATGTCGTCTACCTCTGAGTTAAAGGGCTTACCTATATTTTCCGGAATAGTTTCAAAATTTTTTGCTAAGAAAATATCAAAGCCACCATATCCAGCATGACCTTGGGAAGCAAAGACGAGAATCTTTTCTTTAGACAAAAAGAATGGCGAGGCCTCATTGAATTTGGTATTCACTTTATTTCCTGCATTTCTGGCAAGCCCCCAGTTATCTTCACCTTTTGAAACACTCCAATAAATATCATTCATTCCATGACCTCCTGGTCTATTGGAAATAAAGAAGATTGTATCACCGGTAATGCTTAAAGAAGGATGTTTTGATTCTGAACCGGTCGTATTTATCGAGGCATTTAATTTAGTGGGTTCTGCCCATTTCCCGTTTACTAATTTAGTGTAAAAAATAGAACAATCCGGCCCATCGCAACGAGTGAAATAATATTTTGTAAAATTAGAATTGAATGAACCGGTGCCCTCGTGAAAGCTCTGATTTGTTTTATCAAAATCATCGGTTAATTTCAATTCACTCCAATTACTGCTGTCGCCCTTGAATCTAAAACAGTCCGTATAATTTTCACCGATTTGGGTATCCTCGCCTTTTCCTTCGGACTCAATACGTCCTGATGTAATCACAATACTTTTGTCTTCATCGAATGGAAAGGCCGCATAATCATTGAACGAAGAATTAACCGGGGTTGGAAGCATCCGGAAGTTATGTTGTCGAAATGGTAAGGACGAACGATCAATGGCTAATACACATCCGGCTTTTTCAATGTTAGCCTGTTCCCTAAATAATTCCTTATCATTAAATTTTTCAGTAGATGAGGTTTGAATAAATGCGTCAAAGCTTTTTATAGCGTCCTGGTATTTATTGTTCATTTTCTGCGTAAGCGCATAGTAGAACATTGCGAGTGGATGATCTTTTGAATTTGATTGGGCTACAGCATGGTAGTTCTTTTCTGCTTCAGCATAACGAAAACTATGCCGATAACTTTCGGCTAATTTGAATTTAAATTCTGTATTTTTTGGTTCTTTGCCATCGGCTAATTGATAGTATTCAATAGCAGATTTGTAGTGGTGGGCCTTATAGGCCTCGTCTCCTAATGCTCTTAGTTTCTTTACTGTTTGCGCGTCAACAGATATGAAGAGTAGAAGAATGAAAGCAAAAAATAAATTAACTTTCTTCAAGGTTATTTCTCTATGCTAACGAAGGTAATCAAATTAATGGGGAAGCGAAACGCCTTAATCCTTTAATTTTGGGTACACGGTACGTAAGTGAAACTTCATAGGCTCCCTGACCATGCGTAGCGTAGCGTAACGTGGAGGAATTTATATCATAGCTGAATCCAAATGTTATTTTATTTTTAGATAGTCCCAGCATGCCAATAAATGAATCCTTTAATCGATACCATGTTCCAAGAGTCGCAATGAACGGGTTCTCTGCAGACGTGATTGAATACGAGGTATAAAGACCTACGTTAATTTGACTGAGAGAATTCTGTTGCATCCATAGCACATTTGGTGATAGGGTGAATCGCTCCGACAAGGAAATGTCTAATCCTCCATGGGCTTTATACAGGAATGGGAGTATAGCTTTTGCTGTTTCGATAAGAGATTCATTGGGAGAATTTAAATTAGATATAGCAAACCCAATATAGGTACTTACACCATGTTTAATTTTTTGACTGTTATGATAAAAAGCAATCCCTGCATTAATTACTGGGTACGTTACGGTCTGATTGATATTCGTAATGGAAGGAGCGATGGCAGGATTGAATCCAAAGAAAGGATCATATTGGGATCCCCAGGTGAGATCTCCATTTTCAATTCGCTTTTGGATGACGCCCCCTTGCAATCCAAAAGAAATAAAAGAATTTCTCCATTTATCAAATTGAAGATTATAAGCTCCGCCTGCTAAAATGCCGTACGTTTTAAAGTTATGGTTTTGCCCTGCAGCTTCATTAAAAACCGCTCCTCCGAGCCCGCCTATATGTCTTCTGGTTGAGCCATTCGTTATGAGAGGATATGTAAATGAAACTTGACCTGTTTGATATGGAAACTGTAGACTAGTCCATTGGGTGCGATAATTAACACCAATCACCATATTTGTTTCCGCTCCAGCTAATGCAGGGTTAAGGTACAATGGGGCCGCATAGAATTGTGAAAACATAGGATCTTGCGCCATCGAATTGGTGATCGAGGACAAAGCAATTAAAAGGATCAATCCTGATTGAGCGAGCCTATCCATGAGCCTTTCTTTCATCGGATCATTGTTATGGTTCCTGTCTTTTCAAAGTTCTTTCCATTTATAAATTTGCCCTTCGTTGCAAATGTATATACACCCAGACTTAAAGTTTCTCCCGTTTCACGATTGATTCCGCGCCATCCGGTTGACTTCATTTCAGTAAGTGAATTGCTTTCAAAAATTATATTTCCCCATTTACTAAATACTTTAAATTCAAAATCTTCAGGAACGAGTAGATCTCCATATATTTTTATTGTTTGATCCTCCAGATTGGGTGCTGATGGGGATAGTGCATTTGGGACGTAGATGGCATTTTGATCTAGTAGATCACCCACACCAATCGCAAAGAATGTTCCGGTGACCAGAAAGCTACTGGTTATTGAGGTAGCTGTAAGATTTGATTGACCTAAATTTCTATATTGACCATTTTGTGTGATGGATTCAGTGACTACTAAATCAAGTGGTGAAGATTGGTCTTCATCTACTCCAATGGTAAGTGTGATTGGCGACCCATTAAATATTCCTTTCCTGGTCGTTAATTCAGCATACCGTAATTGCGAGATCGCTTTAAGTGTAGCACCGGGTTGTGCTCCGGTATTGGGTTCTTTGATTTCGAGTCCAACCATCACATCGTTGGTGCCTGTGATACTGGTGAGCGTAACAGGTAAATACTTACCTCCTTTTCCAATGGGGTATTCGCGACTCCCTAACCCTTCTCTAACGAGCAACCCATTCACATATCCGGTAGCTGAGGCGCCCAATATCTGACTTCCATTTAGTGCGATCATCGCTCCTGTGCCCTGCGTAGTTAGTATCGAACTGCTAAACTGAACATCTTTTACAATTTGTGCTTCATCTTGAAGAAATTTTTCTCCAATTCCTTTTAGAATTAAAATATGGAAGGAGTCTTTATTGTGTAAAACCTGTTGAGCCAGATCTCCATTCAAAACAAATGTTCCTGTTGAAGCAAGGTATTTATTGTTATTCGTCCAATTTCCAGAAATAGAAATGATCCCACTGTTTTGCACGGTTCCCATATTTTGAAAATCACCCTTCACAGAAAGATCAGTACCTTTTACATAAATGAGTCTTCCTTTATTAACAATAGTTTGTGCCTCCATGGTGATGGAAAGCATAACTAAAATTAATATTGAAAGGGCAATGGATTTCATCATCACATCTTGTAATTAATTTTTCTTAGCCTCCACGCCAATGATTTTCTTAATCTGCTCTAAATCTGTTTGCATGCTTGAGTGTTGACTTTCTAATTTTTCAAGGGCAGCTTTCAGGTTACCATTTTCCCTTTTCTGCTCAACAATTATTTTGTTTTGATCCTGAATTGCTTTGATTAAAACGGGAATCAAGTCGCTATACTTTACGCCTAATAGTTGCATGTTATCTGTACCAACGTTGACTACTTCGGGTAATATGGTTTGGATTTCCTGTGCGATAAGCCCTAGCTTAACGGACTCATCAGCAGATTTATTCCATTGGAATGAAACAGGTCTAAGTTTCAAAACTTCTTCAAGGCCATAAGGGATGGACTTGATATTTTTTTTCAACCTAGCATCCGAAGTTTGGATGGTGGCATTTGCTGCATAAATATCTTTGAATCGTGCACCGGATGCACCCAAATCGAATAAGTTGTCGGTATTGGGTAGGATGCCTGTACTACTTAGTGTGTAATTGGTAAGGAATAAATCTTTCCATCGCAAACCGTTAGCACCCAATGAAATATTACCCGTATTGCCTGGGGTAAAGGCAATATCCGCAAAATTATAAAGTGGAGAAGTGCTAGCATCCACATCCCCATAACGAATTTGCAGTATACCTGAAATATCCTGGATTCTAAAATCTGCTCCTCCACCTCTTTTGAATTCAATACCAGCGGCACCAGAGGTAGTTGTTGTAACACGAACGAACTGATCGTTGGCACCTTCCACATCGAGGGTTCTGTCAGGCGTAGTTGTTCCAATGCCTAATAGCCCTTGTGAAGAGAGCATCATTTTTACATATGAATCCGTTGCGTCCACTGAAGTATTAGTTCCTACATCGGTATTCGTTGAGAATACGATATCGCCAATACCACGTGCCCCACGTCTTCTAAAGAAGATCCCAGACTTATATACAAAGGTTGACGAAGGCCCATCAAAATGAGTACTAAAGCGTAACCCACTGTGCGTACCTGTGGTAGAATTTTGATTAGAGATATCTACATAAACTCCTTCTTGAAAAATAGTATTAGAGATATTTCCATTTACCTGGAAATGTGAACTCGGATCCATCGATCCAACGCCTAAGTGGCCAAACTCATCTAAGCGCATTGTTTCTCTAATGGTTCCTCCCAGTCTTGTTTCAAAAGTCATGATTCCTTTTGTGGTGGCGCTGGAGGCATCTGTGAATCGGGCACCAATTCCAGCCATTTCATTTGGCCCTGCAGTTGTGTTCGCCATAAAGGCTAATCGAGATCCTTGACCGTTTGCAGCGGCCGCTCCGTTCAAGATTCTCATTGGAGTCGATTGAGCACTTGGTTCATCTTTCTGAAATGACATTTTGAAAGTCTTTGCATCTACCCAAGTATCTTCAATAAGTGGGCCTCCCAATTTAATGATACTTCCTGCTGCGAGATTTAGACCATTACTAGCACTGGTGCCTCCTGCTGTAGGAGCTGTCCAAAAAAGCGTTCCGGTTCCATTCGTTGAAAGCACATTTCCAGAGGCGCCATTGTCAGGCGGTAATGTCCATGTAACGTTCGTGGATGGAGCCGCTGAGGGGCGAATCACATAATCAAAATTTCCTGCAGTTAAAATTAATTTTCCGGGTACAGCGGGTAGTATTCCACCCGACCATCCTGATCGAATGGTTCCTGAAACATCTAACATATAAGCAGGAGCATTTGTGCCTATTCCAACAAAACCTTCGCTTAAGTTTCCAGCTTCAAAAATAGCAGCATAATTAGTGGAGCCTCCTTTTACCATTACATGCAAGCCAAGGTTAGTTCCTCCAGTTCCATTAACTAATAAATCTGCGCCCGTTTTATTTCCGATGCCAACTCCACTTACTTGCGTATCAAATCCTTTTAAATTGCCGCTCCCATTTCCGCCTACTATTGAGCCTACTCCAACGGCTGTTGAAAGTGCAGAGGCCGTATTTGTTAAATCGCTATTACCTAATAGACCATAATATAAACCGCTGCTGGAGCCACTCATTTGACCATGAATGGAAGGACTAGTGCCCGGTCCATTTGATGTGACTTCACTTCGAATTCCAGTTCCGGGATTTCCCAACGTATTTCTAACATAAAGCCTGTCATTGTATGTATTCAAAGCGCCTAATCCGGTATTGCCTTCTATTAGTAATCCATTTACGGGTGCAGCACTAGCACCTGCAAAACTTCCACCAATAGCTAAACTACCTTTTATATCAAGTGCATTTACAGGAGTAATGGTGCCTATCCCTAAATTATTATTTGTATTATTTTGAAAAATTATTGAATTCTGTAAAGCAGTGCCGGCATTGTTCATCTTAGGTACGTAATCGGGTGAAACGGTACCTGCAATTCCGGCAATAGAAGTAAGATCAACCGTTTTGGAATTTGTGCCTTCAGTTACTGTCAGATTTTTTCCTAATAAAGTTATGGAGCTGACTAATTCATTTGTTGGATCCAAGTCACCGGTATTTGAAATTGTTGACCCGGCTATTCCAATTCCCGCTCCTGCTGTATATGAACCTGCCGGCCCGGCAGGACCAATCGCTCCAGTTGGACCTGCAGGGCCCACTGGTCCCGTAGCGCCAGTAAGTCCAGTTAATCCGATCGGTCCGATCGGACCGATTGCTCCAGTAATTCCAATGGGCCCCTGAGGACCAATGGGCCCAACTGCTCCAGTCAATCCAGTTGGCCCAATAGGACCAACTGCTCCTGTAATTCCAATTAGCCCCTGTGGACCAGTGAGACCAACTGCACCAGTCAATCCAGTTGGCCCAATAGGACCGATTGCTCCAGTAATTCCAATGAGCCCCTGAGGACCAGTGGGACCAACGGCTCCAGTCAATCCAGTTGGCCCAATAGGACCAATTGCTCCTGTAATTCCAATAGGACCTTGTGGCCCTGTGGCACCAGTTGGTCCGGTTAAACCAGTCGGCCCGATTGGCCCGGCTGCTCCCGTAATTCCAATGAGACCTTGTGGTCCTATAGCACCAGTCAGTCCGGTTAATCCAGTCGGCCCGATTGGTCCAACTGCTCCTGTAATACCTATAGGACCTTGTGGTCCAATTGCACCGGTAGGTCCAACTAGTCCTTGCACTCCTTGTGGTCCACGATAAAGTTTCCAACCTGCCGTTGTAAAATTGGCAGCTGTGGGAACTAATGGCGCAGTGGTTGTTAAAAAGGAAACATAATCCAATGTAGCACTCGGGATAGTACTATATCCTGTTCCAATATTGTCTTGCGCATAACCAACATATACATATGCATTGGTACCACCTGTAAGGGCACTCCATGCATTTGTAGCCCAATAAAAGTATTGCTGTACATTGGTATCGTAGATCAAAAGTGAGTTGCTAGAGGCAGGAGTTGCACTCGCATTTATTTTTACGGCCAATGCATTTCTTTCAGTAGTTGTCAGCCGAGGCATGAGCATGCCCTGATCATTATTGGGTGCTGTAATATCAAGGATTGCAAAGACGTTCGGGTTATTGGTGCCCACCCCCACGGATTGAGCAGCAGATTGAGCAGCGAATAAAAATGCATACGCTACTAACAACCTGACAGAATAAAGAGCCAACTTATTCATAAGAGTAGGTTTAAATAGACAAAAGTCAATTTATAGATTCCAAAAATTACAAAAAAAATGCATCAAATAATAGAAGTATATATCATCTATCAACATAAGCACCTCCTATGATAACAATTGAATCTCCCTCTAGATATCTGAATCTTAAATAAAGGTAACCATAAAAGAGGCGGGGAACTCCCGCCTCTTTCTATTAAAAGTCAGTTAATTATGATTTTGATTTCTTCAAAAGCCCCTTCGTATTATCATCCGAATGTCGGTCAATCAACTTATGCAATGGGTCGATACCGGCTTTTCTAGGCTTATCTTTCACGGTGATCGTAAACGTATTTTCCTTTTGTGTGATCTTATGTTTCTTCAAATATAGTAGGCTGTCTTTGCCCGCTTTGTTCTTACCGTACACGCCTACATCGATCCAATCATTAATGGCGATGGGCGACTCTAGTCCTGTGCTATCAGCCCGCATTTTTTCAGTGGATACTTTTAAAGTCACCTCAAATTGATCTTTGGATTTTTCCACGTAGGTGGCTTCTGTGGTTTTGTTTTCAAAAAGTGTAATAGTTTCAAACATATCATGGATGATATTTTGCAAACTATCCGGTGTTACTTTTCTGATCTCCTTCAACAGATCTGCCGAAGTAGGGTAGGGAGCATCTTTGAACTTCCATGCGGCATTGTATCTTCGGAAAGCAGCGTTCACGCTATCTTCTCCAATGTAGTCTTGCAAAGCAAAGAAAATGAGTGACGCTTTTTGATAATGAATGTACCCTTGGCTCTCTACAAACTCTAAAGGCTGCTCTTTCTTGCGTTCAAATGCGCGACCACCTAGATACCGATCCAACTCATACTTTAGATACCGCTCCAATATCTCGGGAGTGAATTTATGTTTCAGTACCATCAATGCAGAGTATTGTGACATGCTTTCGGAAAGCATGGCATTTCCTTTTACACCTGCCTCCATTACTTGATGCCCCCACCATTGGTGAGCTACCTCGTGGGCAGTCACATAGTATACATAGTCAATGTCTTTGTCGGGATCGTCAATTTTGGCAATGAAGCCAATGCCTTCTGAGAAAGGAATTGTGTTTGCGAATGATTGAGCGAAGCTCGCATAACGAGGAAATTCCATAATGCGCACTTGGCGGTATTGGTAGGGACTGAAATTCTTAGAATAATAATCGAGTGCATCTTTCATGCCGAGCATCATCTTATCCAGATTATATTCGTGGCCTGGATGGTAGTAAATTTCTAAGTTCACATCATTCCATTTATCCCGCTTAACAGCATATTTGGCTGAAACAATGGAATAGAAGTTACACATAGGCGCATCCATCTTGTAGGAGAAATAATTGCGACCATTTTCTTTCCATTCTTTCTGTAAATAGCCTGGAGCAATGGCAATCTGATTTCCTTCAGTGCTAATCTCTATCTCAAATCGAATGTGATCGGCATCATCACCAAACAAACTTTGTGCTAACCCTCGAGGGTCGTTGCGCTCCATCATGCGCTCTTTTTTCTTCAAGTCATTGTCCTTGCGATCATCATCATCACCTAATTCTCCGCTTTCAAAGTATCCAAGGCTGGGGAAATATTGATTATTAAAGAAAGTACCGTTATAAATGACACTCGTGTTTGAGCCACGCTCTACAAAACCTTTGGTAATAAATGATTCTTTGAAACTCATTTTCACACTGTCACCAGGTTTGAGTGGATGAGCCAATTCATAAATGAAATACCGGAAATCGTCAAAGTGTTCTTTAACTTTTGCCTCACTATCAAACTTTACATAGTCAATATGTAATTGACTGTCTGTATTTAGTTGTACATGAATATCCGTAATGGATTCATTGGATTTATTTTTAAGGTAATAGAATCCTTCCACCACAAAATCGCGGTTATCAGGATAGATGTCAACCTTTAATTTTGATTCGATAATCTTTGGTTGATTGATGAATTCGTATTTTTTAAGTGTTCGCTCATAGTCGGCTTGAGATTTCTGTCCCTGTTTTTTGTTTCTGTATTCATTTACAACATTGGTATTGTAAAAAATATAAAATCCGGAGGAGATGAACACTACCCCAAAAGCAACGAGATATGTAATTAGTTGCTTATTCAGGCGAAGCTTGCCTGCCTTCCATCTCATGTTGATCACTGATTCTGATCCTCGAGCTGAGAATACTACAGCAATTCCAAAAAGAAGAGAAACAAACCCAAGCCAATACACTTGGAACCATGAGAAAGGAGCGACATAGTGGCCATAGACGTTCATATCAGAAAATGTGCCTAGACTCCCGCTGCCAAATTGAAACAAAGCATGCTCGAGACCGATTTCACTAAAGAGTCCAACCATAATAAAGAACAGAACAGAAATAGCATATCCCAAAAACTTATTGTTGACCATTACTTGTATAAAGATGGAAAGCAAAGAGTACAATACCAGAAAGGCTAACGTTTCTGAATACAGGGATCCAAAATAGATTGGAAATTCAAATTTGAAGTATCCGTAGGCAATCTGAATGAATACACCACAGACGATTAGAATGAAAATCATTCCGATGTAGATGATGATCAAACCGAAAAACTTTGCTAGAAGCGTAATAAAATCGGGTATTGGCATCGTATCAATGATCAAATTGATATTGACAGATCGCTCTTTCCAAACGAGCTCGCCTGTGTAAAACACTACAATAATCAGGAAGAATAAATTGAAACTTCCGGAGATTAGGGCAACGATTGAATATGTTGTCGGGTAAGAACTGGTTCCAAATAATTCTCCGAGGTTGATAGCATTCAGAAAAAGCAATAGCATCCCGCTAATCATTATTCCGATAAATGGAATTTCTTTTACAACAGATTTGCAATAAAACCATGACAGCTTGAAGAATTGAAGAACATGTGAACGTGTGTTTACAACTTGAGTAGCAAGCGGTATGATTACGTTTTCCGGTTTTACTTTTGTACGAATTTCAGCAACAGCTTTCCTTTTTAGTAATGAATTACGAACAACATTAAAACTGAATCCAAAGTAAGTAACGACTAGAGCTACTATACCAAGACCAATCCAGAGTAACCGATTGTAGAGTACGTATCCTTCCAAAGGTACGAGTGCTGAATTTCTTTCTGCGGGAGTCCAGTATTGGCTAGCGTAGTTGAAAGCGCGCAGGCCATAAGGGTCAATCATGGCGGCTATATTCTTTTGATCGATGTCTCTAAGCAAACTTTGACTCGCCAAATAAAGAACCAGTAGTAAAATGCCCTGCGTATAGATGACAATGGATTTGCGGCTTAGTGTCCCACTCATGAAAAGCACAGCGCCAGAAAAGAATAGGTTAGGCACTACAAAAATGAAAAATGGTTGCAAGTAATTCCAAAGGTGAATTGGCATGAGTTTCTCTTTGTCTCGCCACCACATGAGATCCCCGGTGAGAAAGGCTATCCATATGGCGCAGCCAATAAAAAGTAAGATCACAAATGAGCCAAGAAATCGGCCCATTAGATAATCGAATTTTTTCATCGGGGTGCTAAAGAGAATGGCTTCTGTATTATGTTCGAAATCACGGAGCACCGCTACACCCATTACGGCAGAGGCGATCAAACTAAGAAACACGGATACAATTAAAGCCATCTGTGTAATTACGATGGGCGAGTTTTGTTTCACCTGACCAACGGCTCCACCAATGCGGACCACATCAGTGGTAACCGCGAGAAAACACATAAGGAAGATGATCCCAAAATAAATGTAAGTAGCAGCGCGTTTCCTGCGATAGAGAAGTTCGAATCTGAATATTTCCTTCAACATAAATTTTATATTAAGCAACTACTTTTTCGTTTGTGGAATTGAAAATCTGAGAGAAATAGACATCTTCCAAATCAGCGTTGGTGGCATCAAAAGATGAATCAGGCAGAAGATCACTCAACACCGTGATTTCTGGTCGGCCAGCAATCAAGCGCTCAGAAATGATGTTGAAATTCTTACGGTATTCTTCCAACTCATTTTTAGCAATCCGTTTCTTCCACACTTTGCCTGTTACTTCGGCAATCGCATCTAGTGGACTTCCTTTATACAAAACTTGCCCTTTATTAATGATGGCCATATCAGTACATAGTTCTTTTACATCTTCGACAATGTGGGTCGAAAGAATGACGATGGTGTTT
Source organism: Cyclobacteriaceae bacterium (assembly GCA_031430395.1). Classification (GTDB taxonomy): domain Bacteria; phylum Bacteroidota; class Bacteroidia; order Cytophagales; family Cyclobacteriaceae; genus ELB16-189. Next base: position 72,075 of record JANPBK010000227.1, on the reverse strand, counting down.
TCACCCAATTCCGAAAGCAAATTCAAAAAACGATTTCGCTCGGCAGGATCAAGGCCTGCAGTGGGTTCATCGACAATGATTAGTTTCGGATTGGCAAGTAATGCCTGTGCAATGCCAAAGCGTTGTTTCATTCCGCCTGAATAGCCTCCCAGGTTTTTTTCTCTGGCAGCCCACAAGTTGGTTTTATGAAGCAATGCTTCTACAATTGCTTTTCTTTCTTTCTTATTGACAATGCCCTTTAATACGGCTAAGTGATCAAGCAACGTAACAGCATCAACCTTGGGATAAACCCCAAACTCTTGTGGTAAATAGCCCAGTGTTTTCCTTACCTCTTCTTTTTGGGTAAGTACATTGATCTCTCCCATCTGAATAGTCCCACTATCTGCTTCTTGCAAAGTGGCAATCGTACGCATAAGTGAAGATTTGCCAGCTACATTCGGGCCAAGCAGACCAAACATACCTTGATTAATGGTTAGATTAACATCTTTTAATGCTTGTACTCCATTTGAGTAAGTCTTGTTGAGATTTTGGATGATAAGTTGCATGAAGACTAATTTTTGGTTTGAGATAGTAGATTATGATAATTCGATGTAGTGTTGAAAATAAAAAATCCAATTTAGTAATTATTGAACACTAAAATCCCAGATTAAAAGTGATCCGATAAAAGACATTGTCAGTTGTATTCGCCAGTTGATATGCTCCATAGCGATAAAACACAGCCCCGCCTAATCCGTAGTAGGCTACATTTGAATATTTCCATCGAATTAAATTATTAAACCCCAAACCTGATTCTACAAAACCTTTTTCAAAGGAGTTAAATTCTAGCAGGGAGCTGACGTGGCTGTTACTATTTTCTAATTCACCAAGCCCTGCATTATGATACACCACTAATTCTGGTTTACTATGGCGTTTGTCAAAAAGTACATTTCCAAAATTATGGTTGAAAAAGATACTCGCATAGTGTGATGCTGTAAACTCATATAACTTCATAGTTTGAAAAAACTCGTCTACAAAAATTCCTTCTACCTGCTGAGCGCCACGGCCATTGTACAACCTTCCGTAAGGGGCTAACCCATCTACCCATCCCGCATAAATGGCTATCCTGGTTTTTCCTTTTGGTCGGTGCTTAAATTGAAATCGCGCAGCCAGATCGTATTTACTATAATTGAATTTTTCCGCACCAAATAAGCCTACTGCCTTTGTATAGGTTACCGAAATCAAGGGCCACTCTCTTCCAAGAAAAATTTTCTTGCCTGCCAACTGCATATAATTTTCATTGGTGGCATAGCGCAAAGCTATTCCTGTTTCAGCCAGCGAAAAATTTGAAATGAGTTCGTTATTTAGAATTAGTTTATAATCGTAAGCGGGTGTGATCTGATTTTTAGCAACAAAGGCAACGGCATGGAGACGAGGAAACAAGCGATACCCCAATTCAGCTTTATAAGTTTCACTGCGATCGTACTGAGAACTTAAAAACTTCCGAATACTCTCATTGGTTGCAGTCAGATTTCTATTTTGTGTATTGTTTGAATAACCAGTTTCATAAATATCTTTTGAGTACGACAGCTGAAGAAAAAAATCTTTGTTGGTGTTTAAGTTAAAGCGCACATCTCCACCGTATTTCCATCGCTCGTCTTTGAAACCGTAGGCCGCATAACCACCTACTCGAAACCATTTTGAAAGTCGATTACTGGTATAAAGCCCGGCACCCAGGCGAAATCCTTCGTACGCATTGATGCGAGCAATCTTAGTCAAATCTATTTCAAATAGACCAAGTGGCCAGGCCTGCGTAGCAAAGGCTTCCAGCCCTTTATCGATCCATCTGAATTTTCGCATGACGGAATCCAGGGTTGTATAAGTAGCTCCTTCTTTATTTTCGAGGGGAGAGGTTCTGTGTTTTTCAAGTGTCTGCGTATTCAATTCAGACTCGGGCAGTGTAAGATCAACTTTTATATCTCCAAAAGATGATTTTTTAAGAGCAGGATTAATTTTAATCTCCGTAATGAAACTGCGGTGTTGCACCATTAAATAACTTCCAAATAGCTTTAAATCATAAAAATTAATATCCGTGTTAAGTTGCGATGGGAACCATTTGCCTTGCAGCTTTTCATAGTTTTGCTGAATACGAATTCCAGTAAGGGCTAATGTATCTGAAGAGGAGGCAATGATATTCTTTATCGCATAACCATCGGTGCTGATTGAAACTATTCCTTTCAGACCGGTAATGAGTTTGCCCTTGAGAGGTTCAAATTGAATGACATATACCGTGTCTCCTCCCAAATACGTAGTGTCGGTAAGATAAAAATCATATCTATCTTCTGAATTTTTGCTAATGGGATTTAGAAAATCTTTTCCCAGTAATGAGATGTTGTCTTTATAAAACGAAAAAGGTTGGTAGTCAGTGGCAACATTGGCAAAAAGTGGGCTTTTAAAACCGGACGCTTTAAAGCCAAGGAGTATTTCTTTTTGCCGATCCGGATTTAACACTTGCTTTTCTGTTACCGACTCTGTCATGAAAAAGTGCATCCTGTTTGATATGCTATCAAATGCTAATAAGTCTTTCTGTTTTTTTGTCTTTTGTCTTCTGAAGGTTCTTTCACGGATTGCACTCACTGTATCTTTCAAAACTTGACTTTGTTCACTGGATTTAAAAATCATTTTATTATAGGAATGATATTGATACGAATCCAAGTAATCGGGGTCGTCTTGCTTTCTATTTTTTACTGCTTGGCGAACAATCCGAAAAGCCGGATTTTCTTCGGCATTAAAAACCAATTCTTTTAGAACTGTAATACTTGGCACAAGCCGAATTAATTGATTCCTATATAGATAGGAGAGGGGTAGCTTTAATTTCTTATAGCTAACGTGAGATACAACTATACGACCTGTGTAATTTGCTGGAATGTTTAATCTGAAATTGCCCTCAATGTCTGTGGTAGTGCCGCGGATGCCATCTTCCAATGTAACATTCGCGAAGGCAATGGGTTCATTTTTAAGGCTGTCAATAACTTTTCCACTAATATTCTGGCTGTTAACGTTTTGGAAAGCAAACAGTAAAAAGCAGAATAGCAAAATTCTTTTCACAGGTAGATTTTTTCAATTGGTAGCATAGATCAACTAATGATTACACGCAAACGAATGAGATACAAAGAAGTTTTACAAGTGTCTGAAAAAGGTGTGAAGTGTTAGATGATCAACCACCATCGACTCAAGATAGTTAAGCACTACCGATCTAACCAATCTTTAAACTCCTGCACCCTTTCTCTAGCCACGATGATCTCGTTGTCATCAGAAGTTTTTAAGGTAAGCTTTAATCGACTGTTGGTATAGCTTACCATGTCTTGAATTGACTTGGCATTGATAATATACTTTCGATTAATTCGAAAATGGTTTTCAGGACTCAATAAATTCTCTAATTGATCCAACGTAAAATCTAAAATGTGTTTACGGCCATCTTTGGTTTGTGCGAAAGTTGTTTTCTCCAGGCTGAAGAAGAATAGAATCTCATCTGTCTCAATGGACTTTAGATGTTCCCCTACTTTAATCATGAAACGTTCTTTGTATTTTTTGGTGAGCATTTGCATGGCATGACCAATACTCTCTAACATTTTATCTGGTTGAATGGAGGTGGTTAGCTCTTGTAATTTTTTTACAGCGGCACGAAGTTCAGTTTCATCGATGGGTTTCAGAATGTAATCTATACTATTTACCTTAAATGCTTTAAGTGCATATTCATCATAAGCGGTTGTAAAGATAACGGGAGATTTGACTTCGCATTGGTCGAAGATGGAAAAACTGATGCCATCTGCCAATTGTATGTCCATTAAAATCAAATCGGGTGTTTGATTTGACTTTAGCCAGGCGACAGAATTCTTCACCGTATCCAGCTTTGCAAGAATACTAGCTAACGGAATGATTTTTTGTATCAATTTTTCTATACGCTGTGCAGCCTGTGGTTCGTCTTCGATAATCAATACCTTCATTCGTTATCAACTTCAATGATGGGTAACTTCACGGTAAAACTGTCGACAGTCTCCAGAACAAGGACTTCTTGCTTTGCGAGAAATTGATACCTCTTTTTAATATTATCGATTCCAATACCATTCGAATCCTCTTCCAAGCTCACTTTTTTCTGAAGGCTATTTTCAACAATAATTGAATCTCCCTGTTGGTACAATCGGATCATCAATGGATGATTGGTTGACACTTCATTATGTTTGATCGCATTTTCCACCAATAGTTGCAAGGCGAGTGGTGCGATCATCGAAGTGACCCCGTCTAACTTATTTTCAATTCTTAAGTTTTCTCCGAATCTTATTTTTTGTAAAAAGAAATAAGATTCTAAAAACTGAAGTTCTACAGCTAGATTAACTACTTCCTTTGTTCGGGTTTCCAGCACGTATCGATAGACCTCGGAAAGTTGCTTGATGAATTTTGCTGCCTTGTCTTGATCTTCATAAACTAAATTAGTCAACGCATTAAGGCTATTAAAAAGGAAATGAGGATTTACCTGACTTTTTAAACTTTCATATTGAGCTGTCACGCTTTCTTTTTTAGCACGTTCTGCATCCACCGATGCTTTCCTCCAATTCGCAAAGAAGGTACGGCTGGTCATGAACATCGTAATGACGAGTGTGATACTTATGGTAGAAATAAATGTGCCTTCTAACTGATCACCCACTTCAAAACCTAATACGATCCGGTAGAAATAGATAATGCTGTAAACCGCCCCAATGGTATATACAAACATCCCAACCAGGCCGACTCCTAAGCGCTTTAGTGGATCGGTATACCAGGAGTATATGCGATCTAAACTTTGGCTAACATAGGCGTTTCCCAACCACAACGCAATCCAAATACAAGCAGTCAATGTCCAAATCCAAAAGAGCAAGGAAATCTTATTACAGCATCCTCGCCAAATAAACCAACTCATAACGATGGCTGCGGCCATCAGCCAAAGGATGGTTTTGAAATTAACTTTTAAGAATTTAATTAATGAAAGCATCTTTTGCGTTGTGATTTACTAAGCGAAAGTAGTAAAGATAACTACAAGATTTAGTTGCAATTCTTCAATACACCTTCGGTAGAACCCTTTCCCCATTTGGGGGCCAATGGATTTTCTGATTTATACGTAGCAAATTTTTCCAATGCTTTCTTAGCCGTGCCACAAGCTTCGTCAGTAGAAGAACTAAAAAAGCGTGCGGTGCCCAATTGCATTTGAGCTAAAAAGCCAAGGGCTCTTGGATTTTCAGGATTCATGTTTAACGCTTTGTTGTAGGTTTGAAAAGCCATCGAAGAATATTGTTGACCACGTGTAGCAGGATCTACTGTGACTCGAATCATGTGCACAAAGCCCTCTAAGGCGACAAGTTCAGATTCCTCACTGTTTATTTTCTTCCCTTTCTCAATGGCTGCCAATGCCAAGTCTAAATAGCCATCTTTTTTAGTTGCTTCCGTTTCGCGGGTGGCCATCATCACTGCGCCAAAGGCACTGTAGTAATAAGGTTCCCATTTTGTTTTTTCCGCACCTGCGATCCGATCAATGGTGTTAACAATGGTTTGTAATTCCTCAATTGTTTGTGCGGAGTAAACAGCTTGAATCTGTTTCGTCATCTGTTCGATGTACTTCTCATCATTGGCGAATGCAATTTGACTAATGAAAGTTGCGAGAATTAATGTGATTGTTTTCATGGTTTTAGTATTTAAAATTGGTTGATTTTTTTGTTGGATTTTGATATGATTATTTTATATAAAGTGTTATGACTTACTCCTTATGTCTAACGTCTATCATCTTACTTCTAAAGATTTGGCAATTGATTCACTGACTTATTCTTTGAAAGAGTAAAGAACACCCCCAAAAACACAAACTGATTGGCAGGCTGACGCGTAGCCCGATTTGCATATACACCGTCACTTGCTGGAATGCTGCTGTATTGATAGCCAAAAATATTATCGTGGTTGAGAAGATTCGTGCAGGAGAAATAAATGATCACATTAGGTTTGGGTAAGTATGCAAAATTGATACTTAGGTCCTGAAAAGAAGGTGTGCGATCTGAATTGAACTGGGTATTATTCGGATTATAATAAGGTCGGCCGCTTCCATAACTATATGTAGCGCCCACTTGTGTTTTTAATTTTGAGATAAAATGTTTGTAAACGACCGAGAAATTATGTTCTGAAGCGAAACTGGGTACGGCTGAGGTAGGGAAATTAAGGTAATCACGCTCGGTATCTAAGTAAGAATAAGAAATCCAATAATCCACGTTTTTAATTGTTTCACTATCGCGCCAGAATAGTTCAATTCCTTTTGCATACCCACTACCTAAGTTATTCAAATCACTGGCCATGCCATTCCTGTATTTTACTAAGCTTGAATACTTTTTATAATAAGCCTCTATGCGAAAGGTTTTACGATCGTTAATGATCTGGTAGTTTAGAATAAAATGCTCTGCCTCTTCAGCTTGTAGGGAATTGTTAACACGTACATATTGGTTTTTAGGGGCTTGACGAAACCTTCCGTATGCAAAGGCAAACTGCCCTTTGTTACCAGGTTTGTAGGCAAGTGACAAGCGAGGGTCTATACTATTTTGCTGAATGAGTGAATTGAATTCATGCCGTACACCTACTTTAGCAATCAGGTATTTGTTAAACAGTAACTGGGTTTCTGCAAAAGTTGACGAGATTGTTTCCTGAAATGCTACTATCTGATTTTGAGAGTTAGCTGCATTGACTTGGGACGCTTCATAGTTGCGATGAATCATTTCACCTCCAAAATGCAATTCCAAATTGTCGCTCGCAGAATATTCAGCCACTGCTTTGCTATGAATTCCATTTTCAATTTCTCCAATTGCTTGATTATCCAATTCGATTTTATTTTCATTGAATGTGTAAGATAGTCCTCCTCGAATATTCCATTTATTGTTGATCGGTTGCTGATAGGATGCATTGCCATAACGGTAGTTGTTTGTCAAGTCATACTGCTGCTTAACAGATGGAGTAAGAATATCATGATTATATAATGACATCGTTGAGTGATTGAAATTGCTGAAAAGCTTTAACATGCCTTCTTTCCCAATTTGTTGACGATAGGCGGCACTTCCTTCCACCGCAATTGGCGGTGCAATCCAATCTATGCGTTGATCCAACAATCCAAAATAAGGGCGAATATCAGTGTATTGAATTTTGCCGGATAGGGAAGATCGTTTCCATACTTGTGTATGAGCTACATCCGCACCGACAGATAGAATTCCAATATCTGTTTGGTTAGATTCTGCTTTGTCTTTTGAATTTAACACCAATGCAGATGAAAGCGCTTGTCCATATTCAGCTGAATAACCGCCCGTACTAAAGCTTGTCCCCTTAAACATGAACGGTAAAAACCTTCCTCTTGAAGGAGTATTTGGTGCTGCCGGGCCGTAGGCATCCAACACCACCATGCCATCGATAAACGTGCGTGTTTCATTCCCATCGCCACCGCGCACGAAGAGTCTTCCACTTTCGCCTACTCGTTGTGTCCCTGGCAATGTATTTAGTGCTCCGGCAATATCTGCGGTGGCACCTGCCGTAGTAGCAATATCCAGTGGTTTTAATATGGTTCTACGCTTCTCTTCACCTGCAGTAAATGATCCAGCAGAAATAGTTACTCCGTCTAATTGGCTGGCTTCTTCTTCCAAAATGATTACCAACACAATGGCATCACCTTTCAATTCAACCAACCGATCCATACTTTTATATCCTACAAAAGTGGCAACTACTTTTTTTTGCCCTTGCTCGGTGGTTGTAAAGAAAAACTTTCCATCCACACCGGTGCTTGTTCCATCATATGAATCTTTGATCAGTACGTTCGCACCCGCCACGGGCTCACCATTAGTATCTTTCACCAAGCCGGAAATTTTGGTTTGGCTTAGTGAGGCAGTGGATAATGTCATTACTATCAGATACAAGATTGTTTTCATAGAACCGTATTTTGACCGATTACACGGTAAAAGTGTCCGTAATGAATGACCTTTTAAGGCGAGAGTTCCCAATCTGTTGACATAGTAGGATGAGTTGTAATAAACCAACGATGGGTATTTAGATAGATGCGGCCCCCCGATAATCGGGGCCGGGCTATCCGCTACAAGTCCTCCCCCGATAAAAATCGTGGTGCGGGCTTTCCGCTACTATCCCTGGCCGAAGCGCACAGTACCAGAGCAGTTTCAGTCTTTTAGAAACCGGACAGTAGAATTTGCTTGGATTGACTTACTTTTGCAGACTAATTTTTTAAAGTAATAGCAAATCAACATCATGGCCGACTACAGCAAGGAAGAGATCAAAAACATTGAACAAAAGTGGCGCAACGAGTGGGAAAAACGGGCAGTATATAAAGTCACCAACGATACATCGATGCCTAAATATTATGTTTTAGATATGTTTCCCTACCCATCCGGTGCCGGGCTTCATGTGGGGCATCCACTTGGATATATTGCTTCCGATATTGTAGCTCGTTTTAAACGGATCAAAGGCTTTAATGTATTGCACCCCATGGGCTTCGATGCCTTCGGGCTGCCTGCTGAACAATATGCGTTGGAACACGGTATACATCCCGCTATTTCAACGCAGGATAACATCAACAATTTCAAAAGACAGTTAGGGAAGATAGGATTTTGCTATGACTGGAGTCGTGAGGTCCAAACCTGTAATCCTGCTTATTACAAATGGACACAATGGATCTTTTTGCAAATCTTTGACAGTTGGTTCAATCGTAAGAAAGAGAAGGCAGAACGTATTTCTGAATTGATTAAGATTTTTGAGAAAGAAGGAACAGCATCTCATCCCATTCAAAATTCAAAATTTAGAATTCTGAATTTCAGTGCTGCTGAGTGGATAGCATTTGATGAAAAATCGAAGCAAGAAATTTTGATGCAATACCGTTTGGCATATCTCGCTTATACGGATGTCAATTGGTGCGAAGCATTAGGTACAGTGTTAGCAAACGATGAGGTAATCAATGGAGTGAGTTACCGTGGAGGCTTTCCTGTAGTGAAAAAACAAATGCGTCAATGGAGTTTGCGCATAACCGAGTACGCAGATCGTTTGTTGAAAGGATTAGATGAAATTGACTTTAGCGAGTCAATGAAAGACATTCAGCGTAATTGGATTGGCAAGAGTGTAGGAGCGGAAATCAAATTCTCAATTCTCAATTCTCAATTCTCAATTCTTGTTTTCACGACACGACCCGATACTATCTTCGGAGTTGATTTCATGGTGATTGCTCCGGAGCATGAATTGGTCAAACAGATTACTAACGATGCTCAGCGCGAAGACATTGAAAAATATTTGAAGTATGTAGAGAGTCGTTCGGAGATAGATCGAATGGCTGAAGTGAAGAAAATCACCGGTGCCTTTACAGGGGCCTTTGCGACAAATCCATTTAATGGGATTCAGATTCCCATTTGGATTAGCGAATATGTTTTGGCAGGTTATGGCACAGGCGCTATCATGGCAGTGCCGTGTGGTGACGAACGCGATCATAAGTTTGCGAAGCACTTTAAGTTGCCCATTACTAATATCATTGGTTCGCATTACAATGGAGTAGAAGCGAATCCAACGAAAGAAGCCATTCTCGAAAATTCCGGATTCTTAAATGGCATGGTGATGCGCGATGCCATCGATGTGGCTATTCAGAAGTTAGAAGAGAAGGGAATTGGCAAGCGACAAGTAAACTATAAAATGCGCGATGCGGGTTGGAGCAGGCAGCGTTATTGGGGCGAGCCGTTCCCGGTAGTATTTAAAGATGACATGCCGCATGCGATGAAGGAAAGCGAACTTCCTTTAGAGTTACCGCCTTCTGATAACTTCAAGCCATCGGGCAATGGAGAAGGACCATTGGCCAACCTAACTGATTGGATCAACTTTGCGCCTAATGAAAAACGCGACAGCAACACCATGCCCACCCACGCGGGTGCGGCCTGGTATTTCTTGCGCTACATGGATCCGCACAATACAACAGCTTTCGCAGATCCTAAAGCTCTCGACTATTGGAATCAGGTGGATGTGTACATTGGCGGAGCAGAGCACGCGGTAGCTCACTTACTATACGCCCGCCTATGGACGAAAGTATTGCATGATCTTGGGTATCTGAAATTTGATGAGCCGTTTAAGAAATTGATTAATCAGGGGAAGATTACGGGGGATTCGAGATTTGTGTATAGGTTGTTAAAAAAATCTCATTACTTCGGTGCTCCACAATCATCCAGCAAGAAATTAATTGATAGCGAGAAATTTCCTCCTGTATTTATTTCTAAAGACATCTTTGAAAGGATAGAAAAAGGTACTGCAACAGATGAAGACAAGGGTCTTATTGTAAATATTGGAAATAAATTAAGTGAAAAGTTGAGGTCAGAAAATGAGTTTGGAAACGTTGAATATCTTCCTGAAAACGCCCAACCCCTTCACATTGATGTCAATATTGTAAATGGTCTCGAACTAGATACAGCTGCCTTCAAAAAATGGAAACCTGATTTCGCGAATGCGGAGTTCATATATGAAGATGGCAAATACATCTGCGGCTCAGCCATTGAAAAAATGAGTAAGTCCTATTTCAATGTTGTGAGTCCCGATGAAATCATAAACAACTACGGAGCCGACACACTCCGTATGTACGAAATGTTTTTGGGCCCATTGGAGGCATCCAAGCCGTGGAGTACACAAGGCATTGATGGCGTGTTTAAGTTCTTGCGCAAAGTTTGGAATTTGATCCACGATCAAGCTGGCAATCTAAAAGTAAATGAGGCGGAGCCTTCAAGAGAGGAATTGAAAGTGCTTCACAAAACAATCAAGAAGGTAGAGCAGGATATCGAGAATTTTTCGTTCAATACTTCAGTCAGCGAGTTTATGATTTGTGTGAACGAATTGGGTTCATTAAAATGTAACAAGCGCGCCATTGTTGAGCCATTGGTGGTCGCTCTTTCTCCCTTTGCTCCGCACATTGCAGAAGAACTTTGGGAGAAGTTGGGACATAACGAAAGTATCTTAGCAGCTACTTTTCCAAAATACGATGATCAGTATTTAGTGGAGAGTACATTTAGTTACCCCATCTCCATCAACGGCAAGGTGCGCGCTCAAATGGAGTTTGCCTTAGATATGCCCAAAGAAGAGATAGAGAAAATCGTGCTAGCATCTGAAATTGTTCATAAGTGGACGGAAGGCAGGCCACCTAAAAAAATGATTGTGGTGCCGGGAAGGATTGTGAATGTGGTGTTGTAGTTTTTATGAAACTGTCAGACTGAGCTTGTCGAAGTCGGTTATTCTTCAGAAAGGTTTCGACAGGCTCAACCTGACAGCGCCTTTTTAATAAGAGCTAAGATTGTTTAGCGACTCTGCGTGCAAGAATATATGAACAGCATCCTTCAACAATATGGCTCACAATTTCTAAACGCTACTTTAGAAGTAATTTCAGGTGGACTGATTAATCAAACCTGGAAGGTAACTTCAGGTGAGGACTGCTTTATTCTTCAGCGTATCAATGAGAATGTTTTTAGAGATCCACATAAGATTGCCGCGAATGTTAGGTTGATGGCGGATCATTTAAAAGCTATATCTTCTGATTATTTGCTTGTATCACAAATTAAAACGAAAGCAGGCGAGGAACTAGCCTTTAATGCTGAGAAGGGGTATTTCCGATTGACTTCTTTTATAAAGAATTCGAAAACCATTCAGGTGGTTGAAACATCCGAGCAAGCTTATGAAGCGGCATTACAATTCGGAAAATTCACTAAAACATTTTCAAGACTTGACATATCTAAGCTTAACGTAACGATCCCCGATTTTCACAATTTATCCTATCGGTACAAACAGTTTGAAGAGTCTCTATTAAGTGGAGATCAACAGAGGATAAAAGCATGTACCGCAGAAATTGAACTGATAAAAAGACATAGGTATTTGGTGGATAAATACAATCGTATTTTAAGTGATTCGAATTTTAGGCTTCGCGTAACGCATCATGACACCAAAATCAGCAATGTATTATTCGATAAGAATAATAATGGGATTTGTGTAATTGACCTAGACACCGTAATGCCAGGATATTTCATCAGTGATGTAGGCGATATGATGCGAACTTATCTTTCGCCAGTCAATGAAGAAGAAAGAGATTTTCAGAAAATTAAAATACGAAACGATTTCTTTCAGGCCATCGTTGCAGGATATTTAGAAAATATGCGTGGCGAACTTAGCAAAGCAGAGATGGATTCTTTTATTTATGCGGGTCTTTTTCTTATCTATATGCAGGCGATCCGGTTTCTAACTGATTATTTTAACAATGACCAGTATTACAAAGCTAGATACGAGCACCACAACCTAGTGCGCGCACAAAATCAAATTGATTTGCTTGCAAAATTAATAGGGCAAGAATCTCAATTAAATGAGAATGTATTAAAATAGCCAAATTGAGCTGTTTAACGATACTATTTCTAAGGTTAGGGCAATAATTAAATAAACACTGTAAGGCCATTGATTTTTTGTGAAATTCAATTTAGCTTGGGTTACTTTAAACATTCGCCATGATAAATTTTTCTGAGTTACTGCGCATTTGTAGACTAGGTAAGTCAACAGCCAAAAGTCATATGAAGAACCTAATTGAAATGGCTGCTGTAGATGGCAATTTCGATTTAATTGAATATGACCTACTCAAGGCAATTGCGAAGCGCAATAATATTTCAGAAGGACAGCTTAAAGAAATCCGTAATAATCCTGGTAGTATTCAATTTGAAGTCCCCAAAGACGCAAAAGAAAAATTTAACCAATTGTATGACTTGGTTCATATGATGAACATCGATAAATCTATTCATCCGGAGGAACAAAAACTCTCTCATATTTTTGCCATTAAATTTGGGTATCACAGAGACCGGGTAAAAGAACTAATAGATACTATTCAAAGCAATATTAGCAACGGACAGAGCCATGAAGAGGCTATGAAAAGAGTTGCCATGTTAATTGCCCAGTAATTTTTATTAGCCCAATCATTTTTTATCAATTCCAGTGTAATATGTAAAAGCAAGTTTTGTCGTGTTACTTATATTTTTTAAGAAATGTCTTAAAAGGTAGGCAACCTCTGAACTTTTCTTTCGTTCTAATTGCTTTGTTTAATCAAAGTGATCTATTCTGGGTAAAAAGCTACACAAAAATGACGATGTTGGATGAGAGAGAGGCAGAGCTGTGGCATTGCCTATATGCCTCAATTATTGAAGACGCAGATTCTAATATTCTAATTTTAGATGATGAATTGCAGGTATTAACCTTAAATGCTGGCTTTTATTGGATTTTTTTAGAAGCCTATGGAATTGAATTAAAAAAGGGTACCTCCATACTGGAATCGATGAATAGTATTAACCAGCCTCTAACTAAACTATGGAAAAGTCGTTGTCAGACGGCATTGGCAGGCACACCGATAAAGGTAGAGGATGAATTTGAAATGGATGGTCGCAGTTATTTCTGGGAAATTAATTTCAAATCAAACACACTTGCAGGTGAAAGACAGGTATTGTCAGTTTATAGCAGGGATATTACAGTACGGAAGGCATACCAGAAAAAGATTGTTGCGAATGAAGCAAATCTTCGTTCCATATTAAACACGTTTGAGAATAGCGTTTGGTTGATCAATTCAAGTTATCAGTTGATTGATTTTAATAAGGAGTTTTATAAAAGATACAAACAGTCATTTGGAATTAAATTGTCGAAGGGAAAGAACATTCTTGATTTAGTTCCACACGACAGCCCTGAGCTTCGTAATACCTGGAAAACTCGTTACGCGAATGGTTTGAAAGGAAGACCCGGAAAATATATTGATAGTCACCCAATCGGGGATCGTGTTAAAACATTTGAAATTAAAACATACCCAATTGTCGAAGATAGCGTAGTCACAGGACTCACCATTTACTCACGTGATGTTACTCAATATTATGAGGCAGAACATCTGCTTAAATCGAAGAACGAGGAACTCCTAAAGATTAATGAAGAGTTAGATCGCTTTGTTTACAGTGCCTCGCATGATATGCGTGCGCCATTAATGTCTGTAAAAGGGTTGGTAAATATTATGAAAAGAGAACAGGGAACAGAGAACTTCTCTCAATATTTGCATTTGATAGACAAGAGTATTGATAAGCTAGACCATTTCATTACAGACATTACACATTACTCACGGAATTCAAGATTAGAGGTAGAGTTTTCTGAAATAGATTTTAATGCGCTGGCCATGGAATCCATTGAATCATTAAAATATATGGATGAAGCTGCTAGAGTAAATATATCATTGCAAATTCAAGCAGTTAATAACTTTTACTCAGATCCAAGACGTTTGCTGGTAATATTTAATAATATTATCTCAAATGCCCTGCGCTATTGTGATTCATGGAAAGATTCATTTCTTCAGATCGACATTAATGTAGATCAACAGCAGGCAGTCATTGTGTTTACTGATAATGGTGTCGGTATTGCTGAGGAATTTCAAAACAAAATATTCAAAATGTTTTTTAGAGCAAGTATTACAAGCAAAGGATCTGGCCTAGGGCTTTACATTGTAAAAAATACTATTGATAAACTTGGCGGGAATATTTCTGTTGAATCTACCTTAGGGGAGGAAACCAAGTTTACACTGGTGCTTCCTAATAACTGCCCAAACGAGTAGCCTTATTTTCTTTTTCCTCGCGGTTTAGGTGAATTATTTCCGCTCCGGTTGGTGATGCCTGTTTTCTTGACTTTAAATTTTACTTTGGATTGAATGATTCTCGAGATGCCAAAATTTACCGTCAGATAAATCTCTCTTCTTTGCCCCGGAAGATCAGGCGAACCAGGGTTTCCATTAAAATCTGCTGGACCCGTTGGGTTTTTCAATTGATCTAAATAGCTGGATTGACGGGGATCTAAAATGCCAAAATTGGCACGTCCATCAAAATTTATGCTCCAATTATCATTTAAGTCAAAATCAGACCGAAGGCCAAGCGCTGCGAAAACCTGAAATGAATTGAATTTATCTTTCGATACATATTCAAAATCAGTTAATTCAGGAATAAAGACACCATCATATGCTTTAATAAATCCGGGGCTAGTAGGTATTGACACTCCAGCCGGATAGATCACTTTGGAAGCTGTATGGGTTATTTTTTCTCTTCCATTTAATAGTAAGTTAAAGTTAAGAGCGGCCACAGCACTTAATCGAAAAAAAGCCATGTCATTAATATGAATTTTAAATGCAATGGGTAAGCTAAAATAATCCATCTCTACATCACGGCTACCAATTTCACCACCGATCGTGTTTCTGATGGTAAAGTTCTGTCCAATTTGTAAATAACTAGGAGTGATTAAATAGCCGTAGCCCACATAATCATAGCCATAAGAGAAACCGATTGGGGTTCCACGGATGGTAAATCTCCCATAATAACGGGGATCCTTTTGGAGACCTTCATCAATGGTAACGGGAATATTGAATCCGGCAAAAAAGCCAAAGGATTCAACATGTTGGCCAACAGCGTTTGCAAGGGTCAAAGACAATAAAATAACAAGAAATGACCTCATCAAATGATCTGAAGGTTTAGGTTAAAGATTCAAAAATGAACGATTCAATCATTTTTGACCTTTTCTTTCATAACAAAACTAAGACAAATACTTAAATCAACGTGGCCTTTTTAACGTTGGAAGCCTTATTTTATGCTTTTTAATCGCAAATTATTGTTGGCGGGGGAACCTTGTTTTTACGCGGGATTGTAGCATGTGACATAATTTAAGAGTGATTCACTGCAATCAATTCATCAGATTTTAAGCCAGTGGTTCTTCCCTGAATGAGTATCAAAGTGCTTTTTCAGGTCATCAGCTAGTTGCAAACTATCACTATGTTAGAATTTAGCTTGCAGTTAGTATAGAGTATATGATTTCTTAAATAAGAAAAGGAGTCAATTGAATCGTTTGATGACCACCATATTCATGACTCTAAAGAATTTTATATGGAGGATATTTTAGTAAAACTAGGCCAAGTTGTGATACACATTCTGAACATCATCATCTGCTTCCAAGGCCTCGATACATTTTAGTACTTCATCTTGTTCGGCTTCGCTAAGTTCTTTAGTGACATTGGGTATATATTGTAGTGTCGAGCTCTTGGCTTCCAGTTTTTTTGATTCTAGAAATTTGATCATATGGCCAAACTCAGTGAACTTGGTGTAAACAATAGTCTCCTCTTCTTCACGCTGAATATCTTCAGCTCCAGCATCAATCAGGTCAAGTTCTAATTCATCTAAGTTTAGTTTTGAAGGTTCGAATTTGAAAACCCCTTTGTGCTCAAACATAAATGCGACAGAGCCGGAGTTGCCCATACTTCCGTGACTTTTAGAAAAGTGAAGTCGAATATTGGCAACTGTGCGAGTTGGGTTTTCAGTGGCACACTCTACAATCACAGGGATTCCATGAGGCGCATATCCTTCATATATAATTTCTTGATAATCTTTTTCTTCCTTCGAGGAGGCTCTCTTAATCGCTGCATCTACCCTGTCTTTGGGCATATTTACCCCTTTGGCATTTCGCATAGCCATGCGCAACTTAGGGTTATTATCAGGATTAGGGCCTGCGTTTTTAACCGCCATTGCAATATCTTTACCTATACGGGTAAAGGCTTTAGCCATTCTGTCAAAGCGTGCGAACATCGTATGCTTTCTTTTTTCGAATACGCGTCCCATAATGTGCTGGTTAGTTAAGTTTTAAGGAAGCAAAAATAGAAGGAGAAATGAATTATAAAAAAAGGGAGGGCTAGATTTTAAGATTTCCATATATTGAGATATTCTTTTCCACCTGCTATTTACCTAGTGAAGATTTACCTATTCTACAATTCATTTGCACTAAAGGTATCACCTTGTGCCATATCGCCAGTTTGAAATCCTTTGGAAAACCATCGTACGCGCTGAGCAGAAGTACCGTGTGTAAATGAGTCTGGAATTACAGTTCCTTGAAATTGTTTTTGCAATCGATCATCGCCAATCGCAGATGCTGCGTTAATGGCTTCTTCAATATCATCCGGTTCAATAAAGCCTTGATTATCTTTCGCATGATAGGCCCATACGCCAGCAAGGAAGTCAGCTTGTAGTTCTAATTTTACCGACAGTTGATTGTATTCTTCCTCACTAAGTTTCTCTCTCATCGCATGAACTTTATCAGTAATTCCTAAAATATGCTGTACGTGATGTCCTACTTCATGGGCAATCACATAAGCTTGCGCGAAATCACCCGGTGCATTTAATTGATTCTTTAG
Organism: Cyclobacteriaceae bacterium; assembly: GCA_031430395.1. Taxonomy (GTDB): domain Bacteria; phylum Bacteroidota; class Bacteroidia; order Cytophagales; family Cyclobacteriaceae; genus ELB16-189. The sequence continues at coordinate 54,800 of JANPBK010000227.1, read as the reverse complement.
CTCTTCGTAAAAACTTAGATCGATATAAAGTTTTTCATCTTCGCTACAATAAAAAGGGCCGGAAGAAGCACTTGCTGAGCCACATCCCGACTGTATTTGACTTCTAAAAAGAACCAGTTTTGGCTCACGATAATTTTTCATTCGTGCATGCCATACATCTTCCGTAGAGGCCAACACTACGGAAACGAACTGAGCTAGCTCATCTTCTTCTGGAGAGCTTGCTATATTTACTTCTTGATTTTGCCCGGATGTTAAATTTGTTTGTTGCAATAAGGATAGTGGATTGGTCCCGGTTATCCAGCTGATGAGAAGCACGAGCACAATGGTTCCCAATCCACCTTTCGTGAGTAAACCACCGGAGAAACCTCCACGACTTCCACGCTGGTCATCTACATTACCGCTTTCTCTTCTACCAAGCCATTTCATAATCTCTTCAGTTTAGAATGTAATAGTGAATTCAATGGTTTCTTTATTTCTTTTCACTTTAACAGGCACTACTTGCCCTTTCTCAAATTTGCCTAAAGCTTCCATGTAGGCCTGGATGTCTTTAATCGGATAGGTGCCAATCTGTATAATTAAATCACCTGTTAGAATGCCCGCTTTTTGAGCCGGTTTCCCTTCTGTAACGCCATCCACTTTTAGTCCTTCTTCGTTCGAAGTATAGCTGGGCATTACACCCATAGTTACTTTAAAAGCACGCGAGCCACCCATCGATTTATTTTTAGTGGGCAAAAAAACCAGTTTGGGCTGTTGGTCCAATTTTTCAACTAACCGAATAATCAACTGAAGAATTTCTTTTTCTCCTTCGGAATTTATTTTCTCCACATCGTCAGACGGTTTATGATAATCGTTGTGTGAACCCGTGAAGAAATGAAGAACGGGAATATTCTTTAAATAAAAAGAAGTATGATCAGAAGGACCTACTCCGGCAGAGTCAGTTTTAATTTGAAGCTTATCGGAGGACAGACTTTTAAGTAATGGTTCCCATGCTGGACTGGTGCCGGTACCACTGACTGCTACACTTTTTGTAGCTGGATCCAAACGGCCTACCATATCCATATTGATCATGTAGCTTACTTGATTTAGATTTATCGTTGGGTTTTCAGTAAAATATTTAGAGCCGTATAATCCAAGTTCTTCCCCACTAAAACAGAGAAACAGGAAATTTGTAGACTCTTTTATTTTGTTGGCCTTAAAGTAGCGGGCTAATTCGATCACTCCGGCAACACCGGAAGCATTATCATCGGCACCATTATGTATTTTATTTTGAGGATTAGCATCTAGTGAACTGCCTTGATTCCCTAAACCAAGATGATCGAAATGGGCTCCAATAATTACTGTTGTTGCTGCATGGTTGTCAATAAACCCGACAAGATTATAAGCAGTGCCATCTGTGCCGGTACCATGTATGCCGTTCTTAAATGAAAATTTTTGCGAAAACAAGGATCCATCTCCTTTTGGCGTTAATCCTATTTGTTTCCATTGAGATTGAATGTAGCTCATCGCTAATTTCTCACCTGCAGTTCCGGTTCCTCGGCCTTCTAAAGAATCGCTCGATAATATTCTAATATGTGAATGAATCAATGGAGCGCTAACTTGTGAATTAGCATGGCTGCCGACAAAAGTCAACAAAGTGAGAAACAACATTTTCGTATTCATAGCCGTGTACCATTAGATTTTAGAGGGGAAATTTACATCCTTAATCTCTTTTTTAATGTTGTTGTATCCTTTATTTTTGAATTCTATCCCTATTTTATGTCAGTTCCAAAAATTGTCATTCTTACAGATTTCTCAGACCTTTCAAAAGTGGCTATTACCTATGCCATAAAAATGGCAGCTCCGGTGCATGCTGAGTTTACCATTTTAAATATTGTTCGTTTTGAGGGCTTACCGAAGGCTAATTTGCGTATGAAGCAAATTGAAAAATCTATGGTAGGTATCACGGAAGAAGAAGGAAAACGATTAATTGAGGAGATACGCAAAGAGATAAAGGGTCATTACAAAATTGAATTTAAGGCAATTCGTGCTCATACGGTAGCAGATATGGTCAAGCGATATACTGATAAACATCCCACGAACATTGTTGTAATGGGATCAAGAGGAGCATCTGTACTTAAGAAGGTCCGCCTGGGGGGAACTACGGTTTCAGTCATTGATGATTGCAATGTCCCGGTTATGGCTATTCCTGAATTAGCGCACTATAAGAACCTTCAACACATTGTTTACGCGACTGATTTAAAGGATACCCAAAAGGAACTAAATATGATAATAGAATTTGCCCGTATTTACGGATCTGCGGTTCATATGATTCATGTAACGCCAGTAATGGACAAGAAGGTTGAGGCGGCAAAACTGATCGTAGAGGGGATTATTAATAGATCTCATTATGATAAATTGGATTTCAAACTTATTTTAGATGAAGATATTCCGAAAGCTATCGATAACTATATCAGAGAGACGAAAGCTGATCTACTCACCACTTTTACTCATCGATTGAGTCTGGAAGAAAAACTTTTCGCAAAAAGTGTAACACGAACATTGGCATACCTGGGTACGATTCCATTGTTAACAATCAAGAGAAAATAATAACTAATTAATCCAATGAGGCGGTCGCCTGGCTTCCCAACTCAATGAGTCTTTCATACTCCTTATTACTCAGATCTCGTTGGAAAAAGTTGATTGGATTAATAGCAATATTTTTATAGTGTATTTCGTAGTGCAAATGGGGAGCAGAGGATAATCCGGTATTGCCCACGTATCCAATAATCTGTCCTCTTTTAATCACTTGGCCTGGTTCAACAATATATCGTGTGAGATGGGCATAACGCGTTTCAAAACCAAAGCCATGATCAAGGTAAATCACATTGCCATAGGTTGAATAACCGGTATACATCACTACAGCATCCCCGGTAGCATAAACAGGAGCGCCATGAGGTGCAGTAAAGTCTAATCCATTGTGAGGTCTGATATAGCCAAGAATCGGATGCATACGCATACCAAATATGGTATGCAGCTGTTTTAGGTCTTTATTATTGATGGGTTGAATAGCAGGTCTTGAGGCCCACATCTTCTGCTTTTTCTCTAATTCTTTTTTCAACTGTTCCATCGATTGGATTTCGATGTCTACTCTGTTTTTGATCTTTTCTGACTTCTCATAGCCTTGACGAATCATCAAATATGGTATGGAGGCACTTTCTTTTTCACGACCTCCGACACCAGCCTCTCGTTGGGAAGCGGAAAGAGGATCTAAATCTAGAATAACACGATAATTTTGATCATCATTTTTTTCAAGAGAAGTTAGTTGTTCCGCACTTCTAGTTAATTGTTTATTAATGACTTGCCACTCTGCTTTGAGTCTAACATTTTTTTCTAGCTGAATGGTCTCATCCAAAAAAGGATATTGAAAATGAAAATAGATGCTTCCTGCTAATCCGATAAAAAAAGCGACAGTCAAAAACCTACCAATACTTGCACTAAAAGTTTTGGCCGTCACGATAATAGGCTCGTATCGACATGTTTCTAAATTATATGTGTACCTGATTCGTGCCATTAATCAAGAGATTGGTTCTCCTTTTTGCTATTATCTAACATAGCTTGAAACTGTTCACTACTTAGACCGCCTATGATATAAAATACAGGATTCGTAGGTCTCCCTTTCTTAATAACTTCGTAATGAAGATGAGGCGCAATAGAACCGCCACTGGTGCCAATTGTTCCTATAACTTCGCCTTTAGTTACCTTTTGTCCATTCTTAACTTTAAGTAATTCTAAGTGAGCATAGCGAGTGATCATACCATTCCCATGATCTATTTCAATATAATTGCCAAAGCCCGCTAACAAATTGCTTTGTCTTGCGAGAATGATAATGCCTGGAGCGCTAGCCAGCACGGGAGTTCCAGTTGGCATGGCTATGTCTACGCCATCATGATGGTACAGTCCCTTATGGAAAGGGTTGATTCGTTTTCCAAATCCTGAAACTAGTTTATCAAATTCAAAGGATTTAACGGGTGCAATGGTAGGCAATCGACTGAGCGTTTTTAAATCTTTTTTGCCTATGCTGGCGCTGCTACTAAAAACGATGTTACTAGTTTTCGCTTTTTGCCAAAGGGCAGTTGATTGCTTATTGGTAGCCGCTTCCCAATCACTAAATAATTCTGGTTCAGCAGCCAGTATTTCTTCCTTGTCTATATTTAAGTTAGGGACCGACACTAATTTTGTTTCGAAGAGCTTTTCGTAAAGAAGTTGGTCTTCCTTTTTTAATTCACCAATCTGGTTATTAGACGCTAAGAGGCTGGCTGTTAACACAATTTTATGTTTGTGGAGAGCCTCGTTTTCAGCGCGTAAGGATTTCTCTAAAGGGGTTTCAATCAAATAATTTTGTAAGACCACTAACCCAATAAAGAACAAACTTCCAAAGACTAAATAGCCAAATACCCTAAACGATAAGCCAAGTATCGAAATACTTGTACGCTCATATCTGAGTGTCTTAGGATTGTATCTAAACTTCGCTTCGGCCATTGCCAACTTTTGAATGTTTCCTTTTATAATGATCCCAATGGGTTATTTTTGTGTTTACATGGGGTTCAGAACCCATAAAAATAGGGAAAAAGTACTCCTAACCAAAAGTTAAAATCTACGAAATGCAGATGGACTCGTCCAACATACGGCAAAAATTCCTTGATTTCTTCGAAAGCAAAGGTCATAAGATAGTCCCTTCTGCCCCTTTAGTGCTTAAAAACGACCCTTCTTTACTGTTTACCAACTCAGGAATGGTTCAGTTTAAGGACTATTTTTTAGGGAATTCGGTGCCCCCCAGCAAGAGAATAGCCGATACGCAAAAGTGCCTTCGAGTGAGTGGCAAGCATAATGACTTGGAAGACGTGGGGTTAGATACCTATCATCACACCATGTTTGAGATGTTGGGTAACTGGAGTTTTGGCGATTATTTCAAGCAAGAAGCAATCAACTGGGCATGGGAACTGTTGACGAAAGTGTATGATCTGCCTAAAGACAGGCTTTATGTAACTGTTTTTGGAGGAGATAAAGGTGACAATCTTCCGGTAGACGAGGAGGCCAAAGATTTGTGGAGAACTTTTGTTGCAGATGAGAACATTCTTCACGGTAACAAAAAGGATAATTTCTGGGAGATGGGTGAAAGTGGTCCTTGCGGCCCTTGTTCCGAGATTCATATCGACTTACGATCTGAAGAACAAAGAAAGACCAAGCCTGGAAGAGACTTAGTCAATAGTGATCATCCTCAAGTCATAGAGATTTGGAATTTGGTGTTCATTCAATTTAATCGGTTAGCATCGGGCGCACTAGTTCCTCTACCGGATAAGCATGTTGATACAGGCATGGGCTTCGAACGTTTGTGTATGGCCATTCAGGCAAAGACTTCCAATTATGATACGGATGTATTCCGTCCACTGATGGATTTTATTGCAGTGAATGCAAATGTGAAGTATGGAGATGATAGCAAAACAGATATTGCCATCCGCGTAATGGCGGATCATATCCGTGCTGTATCTTTTGCTATTTCAGATGGTCAGTTGCCAAGCAATACAGGCGCAGGTTATGTGATACGAAGAATTTTGCGAAGAGCAGTACGTTATGGATTTTCATATTTAAATTTCAAAGAACCGTTCATTCACCGCTTGGTGCCGTTGTTGGCATTGCAATTGAAAGATGTTTTCAAAGAACTGCACCAACAAGTGGATTATGTAAGCAAGGTGGTACATGAAGAAGAGATTTCTTTTTTGAGGACGCTTGAAAAAGGATTGAAAAGGATTGAAAATTTTGACCAAGTTATTACTGGCGAGCAGGCATTTGAGCTTTATGATACGTATGGATTTCCGTTTGACTTAACATCTCTGATAGCACGTGAGCGCGGATTTTCGGTTGATGATAAGGGCTTCCATGAAGAAATGACGAAACAAAAAACTCGATCTAAAGCAGATGCGATTAAAGAAACAGGTGATTGGGTTGTTGTAGCAGAAGGAGACAAACCGGAATTTATTGGCTATGATGAATTGACGTCAATTTCAAGAATTCTTCGCTACAGAAAAGTAAAACAAAAAAACAAAGAGTTGTTTCAGCTGGTGTTAGACAAAACACCTTTTTATGCAGAGAGTGGCGGTCAGGTAGGGGATACAGGTGTCTTGGAAATAGGCGCGGAGAAAATTTTTGTTGTTGATACGAAGAAAGAAAACGACTTGATTGTGCATTGGGTAGAGAAACTCCCTTCAAATATGGAAGGTAGTGTTCAAGCTAATGTTGATACGCAAAAACGTAGACTTTCCATGAACAATCATTCTGCGACACACTTGCTTCACGCTGCGTTGCGTCAGGTCTTAGGTAAGCATGTAGAGCAAAAAGGCTCATTAGTAAATGAAAAAATACTGCGTTTTGATTTTTCTCACTTTGCCGCGATGACGAGTGAAGAGATTTCAAAAGTAGAAACAATCGTCAACGAAAAGATCAGAGAGAATATTCAATTAAATGAGCAGCGGAATGTGCCGATAGAAAAAGCTAAATCACTTGGAGCGATGGCATTGTTTGGCGAAAAATATGGTGAGTTTGTAAGAGTGATTACGTTCGATTCCAAATTTTCGGTAGAACTTTGCGGAGGCACTCATGTAAAGGCTACAGGAAATATTGGTCTATTAAAAATTGTTTCAGAAAGTTCAGTAGCGGCAGGTGTACGTAGGATAGAGGCGGTCACTGCGGATGGGGCATTTGATTATTTGAATGGTTTCTATCACAACATGGAGCAAATCAAAACTCAATTAAAGAACCCAAAGAATGTTGTAGAATCTGTTCAAACGTTACTAGAGGAGAAGCACGCACTGGAGAAGAAACTGGAATTAATGTATCAACAACAAGCCAATGTGCTGAAGGAAATGTTGGCAACTAAGGTAATAAAATCGAATGGATATACGTTGCTGACTGAGCGCGTGAGCATTCCAAATGCGGATTCCTTAAAGAACATCGCCTATGCTTTACGCAACCAGTTTGACGATCTGTTGATGATTCTGGCAGCAGAGATTGATGGTAAACCACAAGTGGCAGTAATGATTGGTGAAAAGTTAGAAACAACCAAAAAATTTCATGCCGGCAACATGGTGAAAGAATTAGCTAAAGAAATTGATGGGGGCGGGGGTGGTCAACCATTCTTTGCGGTTGCAGGTGGGAAGAAGTTGGAAGGGTTGGATCGTGTATTAGTAAGAGCGAAGGAATTATTGAAGTAACAAGTGGAGGCTGCGATTAAAAGTAAATACAAGGTTGTTGTTGGACTGGAAGTTCATGCCCAGCTTCAGACTAATAGTAAAATATTTAATGCGGATGAAGCGGCATATGGCCATGCGCCTAATACGAATGTAGGCGTAATCACCCTGGCTCATCCGGGAACGTTGCCAAAGCTAAATAGGAAGGCTGTCGAGTATGCCATTAAAATGGGGTTGGCCTGTCATTCAACGATTTCAAGATTTCAAATCTTTGATCGTAAAAATTATTTTTATCCCGATCTTCCAAAAGGCTATCAGCTTACACAAGATCGTACTCCGATATGCATGGGCGGGTATGTTACGATTACTACCAAAGAAGGAATTGACAAGAACATTGTTTTGAATCGTATTCATTTGGAGGAAGATGCCGGAAAATCAATTCACTTAGAGGGTGAAACGGATACGCTGCTTGATTTCAATCGATCCGGTGTTGCCTTGATTGAGATCGTTACGGAACCTGTCATAGAATCTCCGGAAGATGCTGCTGCTTTGCTGACTGAAATAAGGAAGTTGGTCCGTTACTTGGATATTTGTGATGGGAATATGGAAGAAGGTTCATTGCGCTGTGATGCGAATGTTTCCCTCATGCTATCGGATGCCAAGAATCTTGGAAAAAAAGTGGAAGTGAAAAACATGAATTCTATCCATAATGTGCAGCATGCCATTGAATATGAGATGGTGCGACAGGCAGCATTGTTGGATCTTGGACAAACTGTTATATCTGAAACCCGCACCTTCAACGCTGCGGATGGGAAGACCTACAGCATGAGAACCAAGGAAGAGTTAAATGACTATCGTTATTTTCCGGATCCGGATGTGAGCCCATTAGAAATTTCTGATAAGTGGTTAGAGGAAATCATTAATAAGATGCCGCAACTTCCACGTGAGCTGCATCGAAAATTCATGTCTGTGTACCACCTTCCAGACTATGATGCTCATATTTTAACTGAGTCCAAAGAAATTGCTGCGTACTACGAGGAGATATGTTTACACACATTAAACTTTAAAGCTGCTTCCAATTGGGTAATGGGGCCGATCAAGTATTATTTGAATGAATCGAATACTACAATCGTTGAGTTTCGCATTTCACCAAAGACAATGGCAGATGTGATCGGTTTGATTGACACAGGTAGATTAAGTTTTGCCGTGGCATCCCATAAATTATTTCCAGCGTTATTCGCAACGAATGGAAAATCGCCTATTGAATTAGCTGATGAACTAAATTTGATACAGGATAGTAGTATAGATCATATTCTGACTATTGTACAGGAAGTAGTGGTTGAGTTTCCTTTAAAAGTAGAGGAATATAAAAAGGGCAAGAAGGTGATTGTTACGATGTTTATGGGTGAAGTAATGAAAAGAAGTAAAGGAAAGGCTGATCCAAAACTAGCTACAGAATTAATTTTGCAAGAGCTGAACAAATGAATTTTCGAACTACACAAATGAAAAAAAGCTATATGATTCTCATCAATTTACTAATCAGCGGATTTATTTTTACGCATTGCACTTCCGAAAAAAAACCAAAGGAAATAGATAACGGTTGGGACATCGTCTTAAAAGGGAAGGTTGGATTTCCACAAGGAGGTCAAATATTCATTCAGGAAATGAAACCGGATGGCAGCGGCAAAAAGGATACCATCCAATTACGAAGTGATTATTCGTTTTCCAAAAAACTTCATTTAACGGAAGCAGGTTTCTACAACCTTAATTTTTATGACCGTCAAATTATCAACATCATGTTGAATAAGAGCAATGTGGAGCTCAATGTAGATGGCAATAATCAGCAAGGTTTTGTAGAGATCAAAGGTTCACCGGATCATGATTTGATTACCACTGTCCAACGGATGATGAATGAATCACAAAGTGGTCCCGAGATGATGAGTTTGCAAACAAATTATGAAAAGGCTGTAGCAGAAAAAGACAATGTGAGAATTACGGAACTTCAGAATAAGGCCATGGCAATAATTCATAAAGGCAGACTTGGATTGGTCAACTATTTGAAAGAACAGCCTGCTTCGTTGGCTCTGTTTAGTTTACTACAGGATCCAAACCTGATCGATAAAGACAAGCACCTTGATCTTTTTGTAGGTGCTAGTGAGAAATTTATCAAAGCTTGGCCGAACTCCCGCTTTACGAAAGAATTGAACGAGATGACGAAGAAAGCAAAGATTACAGCAGTCGGTCAACAAGCCCCCGAGATTGCCATGGCGAATCCTTCCGGCCAAATTGTAAAACTTTCATCGCTACAAGGAAAATATGTATTGATTGATTTTTGGGCAAAATGGTGTGGTCCTTGCAGGCAAGAAAATCCTAACGTAGTAAGAGCTTACCATCGATTTAAAAGCAAGGGCTTTGAAGTGTATGGGGTCTCCTTAGATCGAAAGAAGGAAGATTGGGTGCAGGCGATTGCCGAAGATGGATTGACGTGGACACACGTATCCGATCTAAAGTATTTCGATAATCAGGCTGCGAAGGATTACAACATTAGTGCAATTCCTTTTTCGATTTTGCTCGACAAAACAGGTAAGATCATTGCGAAAAATTTACGAGGAGCTGCGTTGGAGAGTAAGTTGGAGGAAGTTTTGGGAAAATAATTCTCTTTAAACCCTCCAAGGTTTGACGGTCTTGGAGGTTTGGTCTTATTACCAAATCAATTCGGCTTTACTCCAACCGCAACTAATTCTTGCATCACAGGTTGCTTAATAATAGAGACCTCCTCTTTTTTTTCTGAACCATTCAATTTGAACACGATTGGAAGAGTCATTTTCATCTTAACAATTTCTCCTTGATGAATGGCTGGTCTCCATCGTGTATCGATTTGCATCAATGCACGGAGAGCTTCGGTATCAACTGCATCGTTAATACCTTTTGCAACTTTGAAATCAGACATCTCACCGTTGGTTTGAATAACAAACTCGATAAATACTTTGCCTTCAATTCCTTTTTTTCTAGCCTCTTCCGGATAGATTAAAGTGTGAGCTATGCTTTTGTAAAGCCTCTCCATTCCAAAAACTGGTGTTGCCATTTCATCCACGAAATCAAATACTTTACTTTCGTTTACCTTGAATGATTTGGGTTTTCCAATTATTGCATACCCAACGGCATCCTTTGCGCCAGTTCCACTTACTATAATGAGAAAGTCGTTAGCTGGTTTACCATTGTAGTAGCCTAACTCATCAAGCGCCTTTTTATTTTCGTCATTTACTTCCAATACCTTCAAATCAGTATAGTATTTTTCAAGTGATTTCAATTCATCCTTTACTTGTTGGGGTAAAGATTCAGAATGGATTGAATGTTCTTCTACTTTTTCTTTCAGCTGCTCCTGACATGCCACCGCGAAAAAAAATAACGGAACAATGGCTACCAATGCAGCCACCTTCCAATTTTGGATTTCGTATTTCATGGTCTTCATCATTTGGATACGTTTAATTGTTAACGAATTATTGAAATGATTGGCGAGTGGAAACTCAGCCGATTGCAATGCGACTTTCGCCAAGAGGCCGCAGTACGTGTCCACATCTTTGTTTTCTACCGAGCGCGCATCGGTTTCAAACTCATGAAGTTGAACAAGTGTCTTTTTATAAATGCTCACTAGTGGATTGAACCAACATGCAATACCAACGATGTTCACGAAGAGAATATCCAATGAATGTAGTCTTTGTATATGAACAGATTCATGAAGCAGAATTTCTTCTTTCTCTCTCTGATTAAACTGATCAACCTGTCCAATAAAAATGTAATGAAAAAATGAGAAAGTTGGCTTTGGTTCATTCGATTCAGAAACAAAATAATTCCTCCAGCGATAAATAGGATTTACAGTAAATAATTTAGCGATTGTTGTCAGCCGATGCAAAAACAGTATTACCAAAAATAGGAGTACAGTCAAATAAACCCATTCCGCGATTGCCCAAGCCGATAGATTTGAAGCAACAGTCGGAAGTGCAGTCGAGCCATCTCCATGGATGACCACTTCGGGCAACCAATAGGTAGGCATCAGATTACCAATGGACGGAATTAGTTGCTTCGATGTGAAGGTATTGAAATGAAGCAACGGAAAAATCAGTGAGCTCAACATCGCCAGCAACAAATACGCACGCTTGAACGAAAACTGAGTTTCATTGCGCAGCACGGCCCAATAGACAAGCAAGAAGAGGAGCAACCCTGCGTTTGCTTCGAGCAGATAATTGATCATAGCGTTCATGGCTTTTGATTTTTAAGTCCTTCCAATTGTTTTACTAACTGATCGATGTCTTGTACATCCATTTTATTTTCAGATGCGAAAAAAGAAACGAGGCTTTTAAACGATCCACCAAAATATCCTTTCACTAAATTGTTCAGATAGAAGTGTGTGTATTTTTCTTTTGCAATGAGCGGATGATACTCGTGCGTTTTTCCGTATGCTTTGTAGCCAACAAAACCTTTGCGCTCTAAAATCCGCACAATGGTTGATACGGTATTGTAGGCAGGCTTGGGGTTGGGCAGTTGATCTACAATATCTTTTACAAAAGCTTTTTCGAGCTTCCATAAGATTTGCATGATCTGGTCTTCGGCTTTGGTGAGTTCTTTCATTTTTGGAATCAATTTTTGCCCCTTGAACTATTAATTACGTTGTAAAACTAATAACTTAGTTATAAACTCCAAATAGTAAGATGAATTTTATTTTCTAGCCGATTTGGATTGAATGATGAGTTAATTGGTAGATTTTAAATCGTACCTCTCGTACCTCGTAAATCGTACTTCGTACCTCTTCTAATTATTCGTAAAGCAATATGAGATCAAGTTCGCCCCCATCTTCAACGCCAGCTGCCGCTTTTCTTCGGGGTCATTATGAATGCGCTGATCTTCCCATCCGTTGCCCAAATCACATTCGAAAGAATAAAAGACCACTAATCTTCCTTTATAGAATAGCCCAAAGCCCTGGGCAGGCTTGCCATCGTGTTCATGGATTTTAGGTAAGCCATTGGCAAAATTGAATTTTTGATGATAAACCGGATGAGTAAAAGGTATTTCCACCAATTCTAATTCAGGAAATACTTTTTTCAATTCAAGTCGAATGAATTTGTCTAACCCATAATTGTCATCAATATGCAGAAAACCGCCTCCTATGAGATAATTTCTTAGGTTTGAGGCTTCATCTGTGGAAAAAACAACATTGCCGTGGCCAGTCATATATATATAGGCATAGTTAAAGAGTTCGGGGCTGCCAACCTCTGCAATGCCTTCTTCTTCGTCTAGTTCTGTTCCTAACTCCTTGTTACAGAAGCTGATGAGGTTTGATAAAGCTGTTTTGTTAGCGTACCAATCTCCACCGCCATTGTATTTAAGCTTGGCTATTTTAAGCTGAGAGAAGGTTGGAAAGGTTACCAATACCACCATCAGAGCCATACAGACAAGTCTTCTCATAGTGTAAGAAACAATTGTATTTGTAAGAAATTGAAACATTTTAAATTTTTTTCTTTGTACTGTTAAACCTTCGGAAGACATAAACCTCTAAGCAACAAAACAAATTAAAACCCACATGAAAACAATGAAAAATGTATTTGGATTGAAGGTCATCACAAGTTTGATGATTGCCTTTGTCATGATCTTGGCTTCTTGTAGCAAAACGGATGAAACAACGTTTACTACTCAAGACGTTCAAAATGTAAGTACTGAAGGTGCGCTTGATGCTCAACAAGAAGAAACTGGCGATCTAGCTATTTCTGCTTTGAATACAGAAGATCCTTCAGGTAGAGTAGAAGAAGATGTCCGGTTATCTTGCGCAACTCGCACGAAAGAGATTAGTCAAGATAAATCTACTGGAATGATCACGATAGACTTTAGTGGAACCAGTCCAGCAGGTTGTACAGATCCAAAAGGAAATGTTAGAAAGGGCAAAATTGTTATTTCATGGTCAGGCGGAAGATGGTTTTTGGCCGGCTCAGCCCACTCTATTACTTTTGATGGTTACAGCATTAATGGCGTTGCTATAACAGGCACAAGAACCGTGACTAACATTAGCACTCAAGATTCTCCTTTGACTTGGACTATTGTGGCCTCTCATACCTCAACTTGGCCGGATGCAACCACTGCAACAAGAACTGTAAATAGAACTAGGAAATGGGCTAGGTCTATCAACATTTTAGATGATAAAGTTACAATTTCTCAAACTGCAGGCGCACTATCAGCTGCTGCAGGTAAAAACAGATATGGTAAGAACTATTCAGTTCAAATTACCACTCCTCTTGAATTTAAGGCATCATGCTTATTAACAAGCAAGGTTTACCTTCCAGTAAAAGGTGTGCTGGTTATTACGGTAGAAGCTAAAGTTTACACGATTGATTATGGAACAGGAGCTTGTGATAATACATTCACAGTTACTTTCAATGGCAAGACCAGAGAATTTACTGGTAAAAATGACAGCAGCAATGATTAATTGAACAGACAATCAAAATTTAGTAAAGAGCCCCGCCAAAAGCGGGGTTTTTTATTTTTTTATAGAAGTTTGAGAATGGGTATCAGTTCTTTTTCTTTGTTTCAAATTTGACCTATGCGCCAATACCTGGATTTGATGAAGGATGTTTTAGAAAATGGAACCCCTAAAACTGACCGTACTGGTACTGGCACCATTTCTGTCTTTGGCAGACAATTGCGCTTTGATCTTGCTAAAGGATTCCCTTTGGTCACCACTAAAAAACTTCATTTACGATCTATTATTTATGAACTTCTGTGGTTTCTGAAGGGAGAAACCAATATCAAATATTTGAAAGATAATGGGGTAACTATTTGGGATGAATGGGCAGATGCAAATGGTGAACTAGGTCCTGTATATGGTAGTCAATGGCGCAGCTGGCCAACACCGGATGGTAGGAGAATCGACCAGATTGCCCAAGTGATTGAACAAATTAAGACGAAGCCTGATTCCCGCAGACATATCGTGAGCGCCTGGAATCCTTCGGAGGTGGATAAAATGGCTTTGCCCCCATGCCATGCATTGTTCCAATTTTACGTAGCTGATGGGAAGTTATCCTGTCAATTGTATCAGCGTTCGGCAGATTATTTCTTAGGAGTTCCTTTCAATATCGCCAGCTATGCCTTGTTGGTGTATATGTTTGCGCAGCAATGTGATTTAGAACCGGGAGAATTTGTATGGACAGGAGGAGATGTCCACTTGTACTCCAATCACCTCGACCAGGTAAAACTTCAGTTGTCGAGGGAGCCGTTTCCATTGCCACAGCTAAAAATAAAGCGCAAGCCCGATTCTATTTTTGAGTATCGGTTCGAAGATTTTGAGATTGTAAACTATCAAGCTCATCCTTCTATTAAGGCGCCAATAGCGGTATGAGAGTACTGGTTCTTTTTTTTATCCTCGTTTTGACTATCCTAGTTGGCTGTGATTCCAAAAAGAAGGGCGTTAGCTCGAAGAAAAAAGCTGACACAACGGATGGCTTTAAAAAATACTATACAGGTGATGGAAAGTTGAAAATCGAGCTCACCATTCTTAATGGCAAAAGAAATGGATTAGCCAGGACCTACTACAAGAATGGAAAAGTCAGTTTAGAGATGAACTACAAAGCGGGTAAGCGTGATGGCATGTCAAAGCGGTATTATGAGGATGGTACACTTTATCAGGAAACACATTATAAGAATGACCAAATAGATGGTGAACGCAAGAAATACAAGGAGAATAGTACTGTTATGTCCGTGGCAAGATTTGAGAAAAACAGACCGTGTTTGGGATTAAAAGAGATTCTCTTGGATGGAACTCTTAAAGATAACTATCCCAAGATTTTAATAACAACTGTTGACCGTTTGAAACAGCAGGGAGAATATGAAATCAATGTATCATTGACGGAGTCTGCAAAGTCAGTAAAATACTATATAGGAAATCTGGCAGCATCCGGTTGCCTTACCGATAACCTAATTTCAATTGAGACGAAAAAGAAAGTAGGAACGATTAAATATATGCTTCCACCTGGAGGGTTTATGATGCAAGAGTTAAATTTTATAGCGGAAATAGAAACAAGGATGGGTAATACTCACCTTGCCCAGAAAAAATTCTTTGTATCAATCGAAAACTAGTTATTTCCGTTGATCATTTGTTGACGAAGCCTAAGTTCATAGCTATCAGGAGAAAGTTCAAGGCCCTTTTCTAAAAGTTGTTTAGCTTTCGTCTTCTGTCCTTTCTTAAAGTAGTATGAACTTCCAGAAGAATAGGCCGACCCAACGATGCTTGGAACCAAGTTAATGTCTTTGTTATTGGCAATCATCTCTTCAAATTTAGCTTTATACTTTTCCGCTTCGGGAATATTACCTTTTTGATACGCTTCTCCGGCCAGTAACGCGTAACTCATGGCAATCATGGAATTGAAATTGTTATTTTGTGATAAGATTGGAAACTTCTTTTTATAGTAATCCAACGTGTCATAAGCTTGCTTTGAATTTCGTTCGTTTCGCAAAGTATTCGCAATAGAACTTGTAAAAATACCGGCTAAATCAGTATTGTTTGGTTGATAAGAAAGTGCTTTGTCAAAGAAGGGCTTCGAGGCAAAAAAACTTCCCTGATTATAAAGTATCCTACCGTTCTCATAGTAATAGATGTAAGAAATTTCGCTTGATAAATCAGGATCAACTATTCCATTGCTCATAACCTGATAGCATTCCTTATATAGACTTTTATTATTGTCTCTCCCCAGGATATCGTTAGTTAAATTAATGAACTCTCCCTTAATCATGTCAGAAGTTACACCTTGATCTTTGTAACGCGAAATCTTGGAGATCAAAAGCGCTCTATCTAAAGGTTGGAGTTTTTCTTTGGCCAGTACTTCAACACCAAACTGCATCAATAAGTATTCTGTTTTAGGAGCTTTGTAAAGCAAATAGGCTTTCTCCATTTGTTGAAACGCACCTTTTATGTCGTTTTTGTCTCTCTTGAAAAGTGCATCATTACAATAATGAATTCCCACTAACTGCTGAAGATCTAGTTTGTCGCGTTTGAAATAGTACGTATTGAACAATTCATCCGTTGATTTATTTGCCATTTCAGCATTTCCAATAATTTTTTGATTCTTGAGTGCTTCAATAAAGTTTAGCTTAAACTGGTTGTCAAAAACTAAAAAACCCCTGAGTGGTGAAGTGGTTTCAACGAGGATGTTATCTGTATTTGGATAGGCAAGTAAATAGACGTGAGTTGGTTCCTCTTTAACTTCATAGGTTATTCCAAGCCGATCGAATACAAGCGCATATAGAGCCGATGCAGTAACGCAATTATAATTTCCATTCAAGAAAATATCATTGAACCTTACGTCTTCTTGGTATTTTTTTAGAAAAGCAGCGTGTATTTCGTTATAAACCGTTTTGATTTTTTTTTCATTTTTCTTGTTGGCTAGACCATCGCGTTCAAGTCGACTCGCAAGTGAGCTTATTCTGGATTCAATGCTTTTGCCTAATTGTTCATTAATGGTGGTGGATGTGGCCAGCAGTAATGGTAAAAGTGTTGCTTTGCTTTTGTCTTTGATCAACTTAAATAGTTGCTCTTTTTCATAGTTTGAAGTAAAGCTCACTTCACTTAGGTGGACCAGAGAATCTTGTGCAATTATATTGGATATGCCACCAAAAATTAGTGTGGATACTATTAAAATTTGTCTCATGGTCAATTGTTGGATTCAAATTTATTAAAACAATTATTCTTTATTGATTTTAGAGCAAGAGATAGCGAACCCGGGTGTAACCTCTTGGTGTGTCCATAAAGTACTGGATCGCTGGTCATTTTGATGGCCTAAAAATCCTATTTTTACTGCTTGTTGATAAATACCCGAAAAAGGAGTGGAAATACCATAAAAATAATATCCTTTTCGTGTTTCCTGCGTTAAACCCGCGTATGCCAGAAAAAAGCAGTGTTTTTGATATGATTGGGCCGGTAATGATCGGTCCGTCAAGTTCTCATACCGCTGGCGTAGTGCGAATTGCAAAGGCTGCGATCAAGGTTTTAGGGAGTCTGCCTGACGAAGCTGAAATTATTTTTTATAATTCGTTTGCCAGAACCTATGAAGGGCATGGCAGCGACCGGGCTATCCTTGCGGGATTAATGGATTTTAATACAGACGATAAGCGCATAAAAGATGCCATTGAGATAGCCGCGGAAAAAGGACTCAAGTACCATTTCAAGTCAGTAGGGAATGCATCAACGCTACATCCAAACTCCATAAGACTTACTTTAAAAAAAGGAGAAAAAATAGTTGAAGTATTAGGTGAAAGCAGAGGAGGTGGCATGATAAATATAGCAGAAGTGAATGGTTTTAAAGCTGACTTTACAGCCAATTTGCACACAATTATTATCTTCGCGGCCGATGTAAAAGGCAGCATCGCTTTTATTGCAGATGTCATTGCACATGATGATTGTAATATTGCAACGATGTCTGTTTCAAGGAAGGGAAAAAATGATTTGGCATGCCAGGTCATTGAAATGGATTCGGGTATTAAGCCTGTAACATTTGACTATTTAAGGAGTCTCAGTTGGATACAAGAAGTTATTTATATACCAGATATCAATCGTTAGATTATGATTAAATTTTTCCTTTCTATTTTATTTTCTTTGTCAATTTTGGGTACTTCAATGGCTCAAACCAATGGCGGAAGAAAAGTTTATACACTTAAAGAATGCATTGAGATTGCACTTCAAAATAATCTTACAGTAAAAAGAAGTGTGCTTGGCTTGAAGAACGCAGACATTACGTTAGATCAATCCAAATACACCATGTTGCCTACGTTAAATATGTCTGGCTCTAGTGGTTCCAATTTTGGCCGTTCTGTTGACCCTACCACCAATCAATTTATTGATCAAAAAATTGATAATGCCAATATCAATGCCAACGCCAGCTTATTGCTGTTCAATGCGTTTCGAGTAATGAATGGAATTAGACAAAGTATTAATGACAAGGCAGCTGCGGAAAATGATTTAACCAAGGCAAAAAACGATGTAATCCTTACGGTGATCACGTTATATACTTCAGTGATTTTTAATCAAGAACTTTTTCAAAATGCACAGTTTCAATTAAAGACAACGGAACAGCAATTAGAGAGGACGAAAAAATTAGAACAGGCTGGATCAGTTCCATTAGGTAATGTGTTGGATTTAGAAGCTCAAAATGCAACCAATGAATTGAACTTAATTCAACGGGAGAATACCTATAATCTTTCATTGCTCCAACTAAAACAATCGCTACAGCTACCTGCCTCTACGCCATTAGAAGTAGAAGTGCCTGCGTTAAGTGTAGAAGACCAAATATTAGATAAAACAACAGAGCAGATTTTTGATATCGCCCGACAAAATATGCCGGAAATTAAAGCAGCTGTTTATCGTTCCGAAAGCGCCAACTATGGCCTAAAATCTGCCAGAGCCAGTTACTACCCTCGATTGAGTTTAACGGCAGGAGCTTTTACCAACTATTCAAGTGCGGCAAGAGTTTTTAATGGGTTGACAGTGGTGGATCCTAATCCAGTAATAGGTTTTATTGGAGCAGATCCTAACAATGTTTTGAATCAAGTAAAGTCAACACAGCCTTTGGTTCAAACTCAATTCGTAGAGAAGCCCTTCAGTAATCAGTTTACAGATAATGTATCAAAAAGTATTTCGCTGGGCTTAACCATTCCAATCTTTAATAGTTATAATGCCCGTGCGAACGTACTTAGAAGTAAAGTTACAAGAGAACAAGCGACTATTAATTTAACTGATGTCGAAAATAGATTGCGTCAGGGAATTGAAACAGCTTACAATGATGCTTCCGCAGCAGCAAAAACATTTGCAGCCTCGGCCAAAGCCGTAAAGGCACGGGAAGAAGCTTTTCGAATGACGAAGCAACGCTATGATGCAGGCGCTTCCAATTATGTCGATTATCAGGTATCTGAGAACAATTTATTTCAGGCTAAATCAGATCAGGTGCGAGCAAAATACGATTTGATTTTCAAAAAGAAAGTACTCGACTTTTATCAAGGTAAACCAATAGACTATTAATACTTATTCCGAATGGCAAAACAAAAGAAAAAATCCAATAAGCTTCTGTACTGGGGTATAGGCATCGTTATTTTCTTAATCTTATTTCTAATTGTAGGAAAGTCGCAAGGCTGGATTGGAAAATCCCGTGACCTGGAAGTAGAATTTACGAAATCCAAGAAAACATCCATTACAGAAAAGGTGAGCGCTTCCGGCACTGTGCAACCTGTTATCGAAGTAAAACTGGCGCCAGAAGTATCGGGAGAAATTATTAATCTCAATGTTGAAGATGGTGATTCTGTACGTGTAGGCGAAGTTTTGGTTAAAATCCGTCCTGATGTTTGGATGAGTCAACTGGAAAGATCTGAAGCTTCACTGAGTCAACAAAAAGCTAACTTAGAAGCTTCACGTGCTTCACTTTCGCGTTCAGAGGCGACTTTCATGCGTGCGGAGCAAGACTACAAACGTCAAGAGAAGTTATGGAATGAAAAAGTAATTTCAGAATCTGATTGGCAATTGGCTCAGCAAAATTATAAAGTCGCTCAAAACGATCTGAAGTCAGCAACCCAAACCTTGGAGGCATCCAAATATATTGTGAATAGCACGGATGCAAGCGTGAGAGAATCGCGGGCCAATGTGGCCAAGACTTCAGTAGTATCTCCTATGAAAGGTATTGTTTCAAAGCTTTTTGTTAAGAAGGGGGAACGCGTAGTAGGTGCAGCCACCATGACAGGAACTGAAATGATGCGTATCGCTGATCTTAACAAGATGGAGGTGAGGGTAAATGTAAATGAGAATGATATTGTGAGAGTGCATTTCGGTGATACCGTATTGATTGATGTTGATTCTTATGCAAGTATTGAAAAACAATTTAAAGGGATAGTGACAAATATTGCTAACACAGCAAGAGATAAAACATCCTCAGATGCGATCACAGAATTTGAAGTTCGGATTTTGATCTTGCGTTCTTCCTATGAGGATTTAGTGAAGCAAGGAAATAAATTTCCTTTCCGTCCCGGCATGACTGCCAGCGTTGAAATTATTACCACTAAAAAGGATAATGTTTTATCCGTTCCATTGTCAGCCGTAACGACCAGGAATCCTGAAAAAGATAAGAAAGTAGAGGATGGCCCACCCAAGGATGACGATGATGAGAAGCCTCAGGTGACAGATAATAAAGCGAAAACAGAGAAAAAAGAGGACAAAGTAGTGGTATTTATTAATGAAAAGGGAATTGCCAGAATGAAGGAAGTGAAAACAGGAATTAGTGACTATGATAATATTGAAATTATTTCAGGACTCACAGATAGTGTAGAAGTAGTTACTGGTCCATTCCTGGTTGTTTCAAAACGCTTAAAGGATGGGGATAAAATTGTACAGGCGAAAAAAGAAGACAAGAAAACTGAAAAGAAATAATTAGACTTTACAAAATGGTGATCGAGCCGAGTACCTATTTGGCTCGATCACCATTTTTTTATTACGTTCACACTCTATTATGATAAAACATCCGTGGCACGAAGCCCCTATCGGTATTGATCCTCCTGAGTTTGTCAATGGGATCATTGAAATATCTACAGGAATGAGAACTAAATACGAAGTAGATAAGGAAACGGGCCTGTTGAAACTTGACCGAATTCTTTATTCTGCAGTATATTATCCTGCCAACTACGGTTTTATTCCTCAAACATTAGGAGATGATATGGATCCGTTGGACATCATGATTTTGTGCCGAGAACCAATTCAACCACTTTGTCTAGTTCCGGCCCGTGTGATCGGAGTGATGAGAATGATTGACCAAGGTTTAGCCGATGATAAGATATTGGCTGTTGCAGAAAATGATGCGAATACTAAACACCTGAAGGATATTAGTGAACTCGCGAGTCACTTTAAGCTTGAGTTAAAAGAGTTTTTTGAGAGCTATAAAAAACTGGAAAACAAAGTTGTCACCGTTCCCGATTTTCAAGGGAAAGAAACCGCCCTACAAATCATATCAAAGGCCATTAAATATTATCAATCCGAGTACAAGAAGTAGTTCGATGACTTCGTTTATTTCTGATTATTTAAACATCTTCAAATAGAATATCATTCTTGAAATTTCTTTAATAGAAAAGTCTCTTAAGGTTTATCACCATCGATCAGTAACATTCGAATGCCTGATCATCTTAATTCGCCAACAACTGCTTCAGTTTCGCGATTTCCATTTTGTTTTTAGGTGAATTGATATTCTTGGTAATTCCTTCTTTCTCTCTCGTGGTAAGTCTCCAACTTAAGGAGGCGCGCGCATTATTTTGTCTTATGCTATCCATTCCTTGCAATAAGTCAACATAACTTTCAGCTTGGTATTGGATATCTATACGATCGATTGGGGAATGGAGCCATGAATGCGCGTGTCCAATTAATAAATCGCTTGTAATATCTTGAAAGTTTTCAAAGTTGTTGTAGACTGAACTTATAGGTTGCGTGATAGCATCTAGTATCGTCTGACCTTTTTTCTCAGTGATTGTCTGAAGCTTTGGTGAATCACGGATAGAAACAAATATGACACCGCTTGTATTTTCATCAGCCCATTCTCGAAAGGCATATAAAAAGCGCACCGCGTCTGATAGCCCAAAGTTATCGGAAATTCCTGCATCCATCATTTGTATAGGCGGTTCAGTAGGTAAGGTAGTATTAGGTGTGATATATGGAAATGTGGCACTCATTCGCAAAGCTGATAGAAAGCGCAATTGGTCTGATCCTTGATCTTTAAAAAACCGCTGAAAATCTACGCCACTCACTTTTTCAGACGAATAATCTTTAAAGTTTTCTATTTCAGCATTCATAAAACCAACTGGCCTTGAGGCGATATACATTTTACGACCATCATTAATAACGGTAGGAGTTAAAATCATCAGAGGTATAATTCCCTTGGACTCATATTGATTGTAAGAAACGATCGGTCGGTCCATCAGCCCTTCCGTAATTTGATTAAGCTGATCTTCGAATGTGTAAGCACGATCTAACTGGTAAGATTGATTGGCATAATTGAACTTAGTGAACCCAACGAAAAGATCATTTGCAAGCAAACTGAAGATAAGTGGATTCAAATTATCGGTGGATATCTTTTGCCTGTGTCTACTAGCATAAGGTTGAGTAGGTTCTCCTAGTTTCGATCTCAAGAGTAGTTCTCTAAAATAGCTTGCTCCAATCAATCCGCCTGAAGCACCCGTGATCAATACATTATGCTCCATGAAATCTCCACCTGTGAGGCTATCAGCTTTTTGAAGTGCATTCAGTGTCCATAGCGCTGCCCTTTTTCCACCACCGCTTACGCAGACAAAAACCATTTTTGGTTTTCTCCCGCTTTTAAATTTATTTTTCCAGTTTTCTAGTTGTATTAAAGTTGCTTTCCGATCCAATTCAATACTCAAGCTATCTACTTGCTGCTGAATGATCTCTGCATTATAGGGCGTGGGCATCACGTTATAATCCAAACCAAAAGCTTTATATTTTTTTGTAAAATAATCTTCACCCACAAGGTAGTTGATCGTTAGGAATCCAATGAGCCCTACGGTTGTCGACCAACCACCAAACCAATAAGAGAAAGCACCAAAGAGCATTACAAAAATTGAGAGAAAGATCATAAAACTTGCTGCGGCAGGCAATTGAAATGCTGGATAATCTTTGAAAATCCCTAATAAGACAACCATGAAAAAGATGAATAACTCAATGATAACGAGGTTGAAATGATTTTGATCGAATACTTGCAATACGGTGGCTCGATCGTAGAAACTTGTATCTTGTACTTTATCTATTTTAAGATTACTGTTTAGATAATTGTCTACCCGCACTTGCTTTTTTCGTGCAATGTCTAATTTCTTCATGGCACTGGCGCGCGTTGCTTTTACATTTTGTTTGATCTTTTCATCGATGCGGCAGACGACATATCTAAAGATATCTTTATTAGTAAAACGGAAATACATTGAAAAGAGCAAAGTCATAAAAATGTAACCTCCAAAAAGTCCTGAAAGACGCAATAATAGCTCTAACCAAGTCCCATGTTCATTGGTTATTTGGAATTGAATAGCTTGGTACACATAGCTGATTAGAAAGGCGATGGGGATTAGACTGTTATTGATGACAAACTTTTTGAATGGGTTGGGTAATGTACCAATGAAAGAAAAGCGGTGACTATCAGAAATGTAGCAGGTGATATGAAAGGCCATGGCAAAACCAGCCGCCATCAGACCCATAAAAAAGAAGCTGGTAAAGCTCACTTTATTGAGGTACTCCGGATCGAGAAAAAGATAAGGTATGCCTAAGTATTTGCCGAAATTGCCTGTCATCATTGCAAATAGTAGTACCCAGCAAAGCATCAATACGATATTGCGCCTAAGATTATTCAGTAAAAGCTGAACAGGAAATGAGTAGGCCAGTTTAGGCCAAAAAAAGTAGAGTTTGCGCATATAGACTTTTTCGAAAATAGGAAAATAATTGGTCAATTACCTCATTCGATTTAGGTTTAATGCTTTATATTGAGGATCCATGAAATTATTTTTGGTTAAATACCTCCATATGGAATTACTATTGAATCATGAGATTAGAGGTTATTAATTACCGCAGTCATTTGATTCATAATAATTCCTAGGTTTACTATACCTTTCATATTATGTCTTATATCCGTAAATCTCTTTATATATTTCAATTTGTGCTATTAGTGATTTTGGTTTCATGTTCAAAGGAGCCAGAAGAGGTAGGGACAGAATATATTATTGCAAATTCATTCAGCGGAAGTCCTATTCTTTCATTCTATAATGTTTCCTCTGGTAAAATAAATGATATTTCAATTGTAACAAGTGGGGCTCCACCAAATAATAATACCAGAATTTTAGAAATGCTGCTTACTCCCAAAGGGATAATTGTGGTGTTATCAAATTCTATTCAGATTATTGATCCTTTAACAAAGTCTGTTATCATTAGTAGACCGCAATCTTTTTCTGAGCCTACCTATTTAGCAAGTACAAAGAATCAAGTATATATAGCAACAATAGAGCAAGGAATTAGCTATTTAATGGTTTTCAATCTGAATACCTTGGAATTGATGAAACGCATAGCGATAGGTATGGATTCTGTATATGCCTTGACAGTGGTAAATAATCGAATTTTTATCAGTTATGAAAAATTTGTCATTGTTTTAAATGCTGATAATTATGGTGAGATAGCGGAGTTTGAATTTACGGCAAGTTGTGCTGATCTTTTGACTGATAGCCAGAATAACATGTTGATATTTTACGAAAATAATTGTACGTTAATCAGCAATACAAGCTCTACATATCGCAATTTTAAACTTCCTGGAGCACAAACTTTATCATTAAACAAACTTAGTCCTTCGGTTACGATTGATCGAGAAACAGATATCCTGTATTTCTTTGAACCTCAATTAAATGCTTCCGAATACACATTGCGTTCATTTGATCTACGGCAGAATGCATATTCAAAAATTTTGACCAACTCTTTTTCCGGAGACGGAATTTATTTTGACCAAAGAAACAAGCGAATTTTGCTCGCAGAAGCAGAAGGTACTTTAGGAATGGGAAAAATTCGAATTTTAGATACGAATGGTAGTCTTCTTTATCAATTGATAGTTCCGGGGAGGATAGTAAGAATTTCGTTCAAACTGAATTAGTACTACGTAGAACTATAGAGTAATAGGAACTAGTTAAGATAGAATTTCGTATTCAGATGATTGGGCATGGAGAAATTGGAGTTTTTGTAATTCTAGGCAAATAGTGATTAGACGATATAGAGAATTGCATCTGCCATTCAAAATATTTAGATCTTCTGCCGGTTCTGGTAAGACCCGAGTTTTGGCTCGGGAATACATTAGGCTGGCGTTAACGCGCCCAGACTATTTCCGTCATATCCTGGCGATGACGTTCACCAATAAGAGTACCCAGGAGATGAAGGACCGGATTCTTCAATACCTAAGTGCCTTTTCAAAAGGTGAAAGCCAAGATTTGGCAATTGAAATTATCGAAGAGCAAGGTAAGGAAGGTGTCGAGTTAAAACCTGCTGATTTAAAGAACAAAAGCGAAGAGATTCTGGCTTTTCTGTTACATCATTATTCTGAATTTTCAATTAGTACCATCGATGCCTTTTTCCAGCGGATCATTCGTTCGTTTACTCGCGAAACCGGATTGTTAGGCAATTTCCGATTGGAAGTTGATAATGCCGCTGTACAGGAAGAAGTCATTGCATTACTGATGGCTCAATTGAGAGACAATTCAGAACTGCGTGGCTGGGTACTTGATTTCTCGATGGAGAAACTGATCGATGGAAAAGACTGGGACGTGCGAAAAGCGCTGCTCAGCTTTGCTAAATTAATCGAGAAAGAGGAGTTTAAGCGAATTGAAGAAGGCGTTCTACAGGTAACGGATGACAAAGCATTTTTCAAGACTTTTCGGAAAAGGCTGAATGAAAAAAAGTATTCTGTAGAGCGAACCGTTAGCGAGACAGCAAAAGAATTGATGGCAGAATTTGACAAAAATCAATTAGCTGCCGAGGATTTTACCGGAAAGTCGACTGGAGTTTATTCGTATCTCAAAAGGCTTTCTAATACCGTAATTATCCCTTCTCCCACAGTTGCAGAGGTCATTGGCGATCCTGAAAAGTGGGCGCACAAGTCGTCAAAGAATTTTGCATTAGTCCAATCACTGGCGCAATCCAAGTGGCAGCCTGATCTCGCCAAGTTGGTTGATTTTATTCAACAAAATATGGAATCTTATCTGTCCATCGAGCAAGTCCTTAGGAACTTGTATTCATTTGGATTGCTTTCTGATATTCTGCGCACCCAGCGAAAGTACCTCAGTGACGAAAATCTCATGTTGCTTTCGGATGCTCCCCAGTTTTTGAATAAGCTGATGCAAGAACAAGATGCTTCTTTTATTTACGAGAAGGTCGGTTCATTCTATCGCCATTTTTTGTTGGATGAGTTTCAGGATACGTCAGGCCTGCAATGGAAAAATTTACTTCCATTGGTTCAGAACGGCATCGCTCAGAACTATTCAAGTCTGATCGTTGGAGATATTAAACAATCTATTTATCGCTGGCGTGGAGGGGATCTTTCCATTTTGCAAAATCAATTGGAGAAAGATATCAGCAAAGCGCTTACGACCACAGAAAACTTAGATACCAACTATCGCAGCAATGGCAATATTGTCTCTTTCAACAACGCTCTTTTTGAAACAGCTTCCCAATTAATAGCTACTCACTCGGAAAGTGAATTCCCTCAGGAAGCTTATAAAGATGCTCATCAGAACGTTTTCGTTGATCCTGACAAAGGATATGTAAAAATTCAATTTTTAGAATCTGAAGATGATAATTCATTTGATGAAATCGCTTTGAGGCGCCTCCCATTGCTAGTTGAAGAACTACAAGACAAAGGTGTTGCGATCAAGGATATTGCCATTATCGTTCGTGATAATCGGGAAGGAAAATTGATTGCCAATCGGTTCATGGAGTATCGCACCTCTTCAGAAGCGAAAAAATCCTATCAGTATGACGTAGTTTCCAATGAATCATTGATGGTAGATCGTGCCTCCTGTGTGCTAGTATTGCTCAATGCGTTGAAGATCATCGACAATACGGACCATCAGATTGCCCGTGCGCACTTGGCTTATGCATATCAAAAGTTGTGGCCAACACAAGCATTTAGTGAGTTAAATGAATTGTTTTCAGATTCAAAAACAAATTCACTTGACAAATGGATTCCGGTATCTTTTTTTCAACAACGTGAGCAGCTATCAGCTCTTCCATTGTTTGAGATGGTAGAGAACCTGATTCAAATTTTCAACTTAGGGAAAGTGACAGAAGAGATCGTTTATCTCCAGTCATTCCAAGACATAGTTCAAGAGTTTTCACAGAGAGAAAAGAGTGACGTAACTTCCTTTTTAGAATGGTGGGAGCTAAACCGACAGAAGAAATCAATTCAAGTGGCAGGCGGTGTGAACGCAGCACAGATTATTACCATACACAAAGCGAAGGGGCTTCAGTTCAAATATGTGATCATTCCTTTTTTAGACTGGGAGCTGGGTCATAAAAATAAGGAGGTGTTATTATGGTGTAGATCAGATCATCCGCTGTTTAAAGATGCCGGGTTTATTCCGGTTAGGTATGTAAGCAAGTTGGAGCAAACTGTTTTTAAGGAAGCATATCAGGAAGAAACGAAAAGGGTGTATTTAGATAACTTGAATCTATTGTATGTTGCTTTTACTCGCGCTGAATTGGGGTTGATGGCATTCGCTCCGAAAGTAAAAGTAGATCCAAAAAAAGAGCTAAAACTATCTCATGTTGGCCAACTTGCCTATAAAGCGATTGACCGAAGTGCAATCTTAAAGCCAAATTGGTCGGATGAGAAAAACACTTTAGAGATAGGGGAGATTGACATTGTCACTAAAAGCCAAGAAAAGATGGATGGCGTGATCTCATTAAAGAGCTACACTGTTACGCCTTGGAGAGATCGTTTACAAGTGCGAACGAGTGGGATGGAGTTTTTTGCACCCTCTGAGAAAAGGCAAAAAATTAATTATGGAATCTTTCTTCATGCCCTGCTTTCACAGCTACGAACTAAGAAGGATGTTTCTGCCGTCATTGCCAAGGCAAGATTGAATGGGGCTATAAGCGATAGCGAGAAATTGGAATTAGAAGAATTGATTAATTGGGTTGTTGATATTCCTGTTTTGCAATCTTGCTTTGATGAAGCGGCTATTTGCAAGATGGAGGCATCGCTGTTTACAACGGACGGATTGGAACGGAGAATAGACAGGGTTGCAATACAAGGAGATCAAGTTTGGGTGATAGACTATAAAACCGGAGTTCCTTCTCCAAAGGATGAAGCACAGGTAAAAGACTATATAGAGCTTTTGACTCAGATGGGCTGGAAAAACGTGACTGGGTATTTAATTTATTTTGAAGAAAGAAATTGGGTGGAAGTAAAATAAGCACATGAGGAGTTTTTTACAAGATATAGCAAATGTCGTAAAAAGAGATTACCCAGATTGGGATCGTCTTCAGATAGTTTTTCCAAATAGAAGGGCTGCACTATATTTTAAACAGGAATTAGCAAAGGGCCTGAGTTCTCCCAAATGGAGCCCACATATACTCACAATTGAAGAGTTAATTAACAGTTATTCTACTTTACAAGAGGTAGATAAATTGACTTCGATCGTGAAGCTTTATCATGCGTTTAAGAAAATAACGGGCAGCACTGAGAAGATAGATCAATTCTACTATTGGGGAGAGATGTTACTGCGTGATTTTGATGAGTTGGATAAATACATGGTCAATGCGGAATTTTTATTTCGCGATATCAGCAACTTGAAAGAGGTCGATCAATACTTTGATTACCTAACGGAAGAACAGAAAGTATTCCTGAAAGACTTTTGGCAGAGTGTGGAGTTTAGTACGGAGGAAACACGAAATCGATTTTTATCTCTTTGGAAAAATCTGTATCCGGTGTACAAAGAATTCAGGGAATCCCTGTTGCTAAATGGAACGGCCTATGCGGGAATGATTCACCGAATGGTGGCTGAACAGTTCGCAACAAAAACCATTCCTCCCGGTGAAAAGCAGATGATATTTGCGGGGTTCAATGCGTTGACCACTGCAGAAGAAAAAATGATGTGCTGGTTTGTGGAAAACCAGAATGCTTCTGTGTTCTGGGATGAAGATGAGTTTTATGTCTCTTCCGAACACCGGGAAGCTGGAGCTTTCTTCCGTCTGTATCGGAAGCATTCGGTGTTGGGCAAGACGTTTAATGAGCGACCGGCCTCAAATTTGTCAACAAAAAAGAAAATCAATATCTATGGTGTTCCTCAGAAAGCAGGACAACCAAAATTACTTGCACAGGAGTTAATGGATCAAAAGGATTTAGACACTGAAGGAAGTCACGTAATTGTGTTGCCGGATGAAAGTTTATTAATGCCTCTTTTGTATTCGCTGCCATCTACGATTTCATCGATCAATGTAACGATGGGCTTCCCGCTGATGAGTACGCCCTACTTTTCGCTACTTGATTTTTTGTTTGACCTCCATCGAACAAAAAGGAAAGAAGAGTTTTATTTTAAAGGTGTAATGGCTGTCCTCAACCATCCTTACCTCAATTCAATGGCTGGAGGAGAAGTTGCTGCGTTGAAAAAGTTTATTACGAGTCGTAATCAAGTGCACCTCGATGAACATGTTTTTGAAGGAGAGGGAACTGTGCTTGCATCGATTTTTAGAGTAGTGAAAGAGGCCGATTTCATTCCCTATTTACTTGACGTGATTACTCTTTTCGCCACGGCACCATCCAATGGCATGTTGGATAAGGAGTTTGCGTTTTACTTTCATCGTATTTTAACAAAGCTGCAAGAACTCGCTGTGGACGAGCCAATGGAGTTGGCTATGCTTCAAAAGCTATTTAGGCAGATCGCCCGATCTGAGAAGATTCCATTTAGCGGTGAACCATTGAAAGGAATTCAAATCATGGGTGTGTTGGAGACACGCAATTTGGATTTTGACCACGTACATGTGTTGTCATTAAATGAAGGCTTGTGGCCAGCCGCACCACGCCAAGGCTCTTACCTGCCGCATTCCATTAGGAAGGCGTATGGATTGCCGACCTATACCCATCAAGACGCCATGTATGGTTATTTGTTTTATCGACTATTGCAGCGGAGTGAGCAAGTTAACCTGTACTACAATACCGAACCTGATGTACTCGGAAGTGGAGAGATGAGTCGTTACTTATATCAGATCATGTATGAGGCCCAGTGGCCGTACACGAAAAAGATTTTATACAGTTCTATTTCTTTACGTCAGCCATCATCTATTACCATTCAGAAGGATTCGAACGTAGTAGAAAAGCTGCAACGATATTTGACTAAAGAAATGAGTCCATCAACATTGAATGTGTATTTGGAATGTCGCCTGAAATTCTATTTCAATAACTTGATCGGATTGAAAGAAGAGAAAGAGGTCGAAGAAGAAGCTGATGCCCGCATTTTTGGTAATCTGTTTCATGACGTGATGCAGTTTTTCTATTCAGATTTGAAATCAAATGATGAGATAGAGGAGATACGAGCAGAACATTTTAACGAATTACCTAAAAAATTAGACCAGCTCATTGAACGAGCATATCGAAAGCACTTTAATTTAAACGACAAGAAGAAAGTAGAATACCAAGGGCAACAATTAGTGGTCAATGAGATGGTGAAAAAGATGGCCGATCACGTATTGAAAAAAGATGAAGCCTATGCGCCTTTCTTTATTGATATGCTGGAACAGGAGGATTTTAAAACCTCTTTTACAATTAATGAGAAACTGACTATTCTACTAGGCGGCAAAATAGATCGCGTGGATCGAAAGGAAAACGTTGTCCGTATCATAGACTACAAAACCGGAAAGGATGAGAATTCCTTTAGCTCAATTACTTCTTTGTTTGATCGTGATGACGATAAAAGAAACAAAGCGGCTTTTCAAGCGCTGTTTTATTCTTGGGTATACGATCGGGTGAAGGGCAATTCCCACGTTAAACTTCAACCGGGCCTCATCAACAGAAAAGAGATTTTCAATGATCAGTTTGAATATGGCCTCAACTTGAAAGGTGAGTTTATCCAGGACGTTAAATATCTCCTGCCGGAATTTGAAAACAACCTCGTTATCTTGTTAACTGAATTGTTTGATCCTAAACAACCATTCAATCAAACAGCAAAAGTCAAAACATGTGAGTATTGTGCCTACAAAGAAATTTGTGGGAGGTAAAATATCTTCACATCCTGAATGCAAAAAAATCGGCCATGTGAATTTTTAGATTTGCGTAATTAGATTCCGTAGAGCCTAAGCTAAATAGATACTATATGTTTTTTTTAATTTAGGGCAAATCTAAAATCTCTAGTTGCTTGACAGACTGAATTTCTCGAAGTTCTTTTGGGATGTAAAAGCTACAAATTGATTAACCGTAATAATGCATTAGGATTCTTAATGCATTATTTGACGAATGAAAATCACCAAGTTGTGTCTGTTTGTTAGATAACCCTTTTGGTGATTTTCATTGTCAAGGTTAACCTTGACAAAACCATCGTCTTGCGATGTTTTTGTCAACCCTCTGGGCAAAATATGCATTCCTAATGCATATTTTGGGATTAAGATAGGCCCAACCTAACTAGGTTTTTAGTTCTGCCCTTTATTAGTTTCTTATCCTAGTTCCACCCTCCACCCAAAGCTCTATACAAATCAATAGTTGCATTGAACTGCTCTTGCTTGGTATCAATAGCATCAAGCTCAGCGACAAGTACGCTTTTTTGGGCTGTTACTACCTCCAGATAAGATGCTAGTCCAGCAACAAATAAATCAGTAGAGGTGGCTACCCCTTCTTCCAATGTGGTCACTTCTTGCGCTTTAAACTGAAAAGACCTTTGAAGATTGTCGATTTTATTCAACTGAGTAGATACTTCTTGATAGGCGTTCAAAATACTCAGCTGATACGCGTAAAAAGATTCAAGTTGTGAAGCCGATGCTTTGCGATACTCTGAGCGGATCATATTTCTGTTAAATAAAGGAGCTGTTAAACCTCCCAAGATGGAGTAAGCCCCCGAGGTAGTTGGATTAAACAATACGCTTGTTGTAAAGGATTGTAAGCCTACACCAGCTGTCAAATTTATGGAAGGTAGAAATGCAGCCCTTGCTGCTTGCACGTCTAACCGTGAAGCTAGTAATTGAAACTCTGCCTGCCGTATATCGGGGCGCTGGACTAGTAGCTGAGAAGGTATTCCTGTTTGTAACTCCCGTGGCAGCGTCTGCTTTAAAATTGATTCTCCTCTTGCAATTCGTTGTGGAAAGCGACCAAGCAATAGGTTCAACTCATTCTCGTGTCGAATGATTTCCTGCCGAGCCAACGCTTCCAAACTTTGTGTATTCAGTAGTTGTGCAACGAATTGTTTTACGGCTAATTCCGTAGCACGACCTGCGGCTTTCTGCGCCTGGATGAGAGTGACAGCCGTTTGCTGTAACAGAATGTTTTCCTGAATGATCAAAAGCTTATTGTCGAGTGCAAGTAAATTGTAATAGTGTCGTGCCACTTCGGCAACCAAAATGGTTTGTATAAGGTGCTGAGCTTTTTCGCTTGCAAAGAACCGAGCGGATGTTGCCTTTTTTCGATTGCGAAGTTTGCCCCAGGCGGCAACTTCCCAACTGCTTTGAAAACCCAGGTAGTAGTCGGGCATATTGACGGGAATCCTTCTGTCTGGAGGGACGTTGCCTGATAAGTTGGTGTCGAAGTTGCCCACGCCATCCATGGTGTACTCGCCAAATCGCTGCTGCCCAACAGAAGTAATTGCATTGAGTGAAGGTAGAAGCGCGCCTTTCGCCATACTCACGTTAGCTCGAGTCATATTCACACGTTGTAATGCTATCTTAAAATCGAGATTACTTTTTAGTGCCTCATCGATATATCCTACCAATGCAGAATCTTTAAAGTACACACGCCAGGTCACAAGTGATTGACCTTGTGCGGGCTCCGAGTTAGTTTGAAATTGCTCTGGCATTTTAGCGAGGTACGGCTCGTGTACATTTTCTGCCAGCTTACACCCGCTCAAAAAAATAGCAACAATGCTAACAACTACTATTTTATATGAATTGAAATACATAAAGATTACGAATGAGATTCTACAATAGTGACTGATTTATTTTCTTTTTTGGAGAGTTTTTCGGCAATGCTGGCGAATACCACATAAAGTCCGGGAATAATTATCACTCCGAACACTGTTCCGAACAACATGCCTCCTGCCGCGGCAGTTCCGATAGATCGATTGCCCATAGAACCCGCACCGGTTGCAATACAAAGAGGAATCAGTCCAGCAATGAAGGCAAACGAGGTCATTAAGATGGGACGCAAACGTGATGTAGCTCCATCGATAGCCGCATCTAAAATGCTACGTCCTTCTTTTTGTCTTAGGATCGCAAACTCCACGATCAAGATCGCATTCTTGCCCAATAAACCAATCAACATGACTAATGCTACTTGCGCATAAATATTGTTTTGCAAGCCTAGTAGCTGAAGCATCAGAAAGGAGCCGAAAATTCCGGTAGGCAATGATAAAATAACAGGTAGAGGTAAAAGGAAACTTTCATACTGAGCAGCGAGCAACAGGTAAACAAAGACAAGGCAAATCAGAAAAATGTAAACGGCCTGGTTGCCTGACAATACTTCTTCGCGTGTCATGCCCGACCATTCAATGGAAAAACCTCTGGGTAAGTTTTTGTCTGCTACCTCTTTGATGGCGGTGATTGCATCGCCACTACTATATCCTTTTGCTGCATCGCCATTTACCATGGCCGAGGTAAACATGTTGTATCTGGTTAATTGCTCAGGTCCATACACACGCTCTAAGCGGACAAACGAGGAATAAGGAACCATCTCGCCAAAATCATTCTTTACATGAAGCTTCAATAAATCTTCAGGCGTTGCTCTATAATGCGGTGCCGCCTGAACCATCACTTTGTACATTTGGCCGAAGCGGATAAAGTTGGTGGTATAATAACTGCCAATAAGCGTCTGCAAATTGCTCATCGCCCTTTCAACCGTTACTCCTTTCTGCCCCGCTATGTCCTGATCAATGTGGATCATATACTGTGGATATCTTGCATCAAAGCTGGTAAACGCATCGGCAATCTCAGGTCGTTTTTTTAAAGTTTCAATAAACTGATTTGTTACAGAAGATGTTTGTTGCAGATTACCCGTACCTGTTTTATCTAATACGCGCACCTCAAAGCCACTGGCATTGCCAAAACCCGGCACGGTGGGCGGAGGAAAAAACTGAATACTCGCATCTTTAATGTGTTTGGTTTTTTCTTGAAGCTGTGCAATTAACTCATTCACATTTTCTTTACGTTCGTCCCATGGTTTCAGGTTCACCATTCCCATACCAAAGGCAGCACCCGCGCCATCGGTGATCAAACTGAATCCGGACAAAGTAGAAACCGATTCCACTGCAGGCATATCTTTGGCCACTGCTTGTATTTGATCCATCACTTCTTCTGTGCGCTCTACTGTTGCGCCTGATGGAGCAGTCACATTCGCGTAAATCATTCCTTGATCTTCAGACGGAATAAATCCAGAAGGCAAAATAGAGTTGACACCCCATGTAGCGAAACAAAAAACAATGAGCAATATCCATGTAACAGATTTCCTTCCGGCTATTAACCGCACCAACTTTTGGTATCGCTCAGATAGCGAATCATAGCCATTGTTAAACTTTGTAAAGAATGCATCCAGCAAACCTGTTTTCTTTTTTCCATGATTGTTCTTTAGCAAAATGGCGCACAACGCTGGCGTTAACGTAACCGCATTAATTCCTGAGATTACGATAGCAATGGCCAAGGTCAACGAAAACTGCCGATAGAAAACACCCACCGGGCCTGACATAAATGCAACCGGAATAAACACTGCCGACATGACCAACGTGATGGCAATGATCGCACTACTGATCTCGCTCATGGCGGCCAGCGTGGCTTCTTTAGGTGGAAGATTTTTGGTTTCCATTTGCACATGGACAGCCTCTACTACCACAATAGCGTTGTCGACCACAATACCAATCGCAAGTACCAGCGCAAACAAGGTGAGCAGGTTGATAGAGAAGCCCAGCAATTGCATAAAGAAAAATGCGCCCACCAGTGAAACAGGAACCGCCAAGGCTGGGATAAGAGTAGAGCGCCAGTCTTGTAGAAACAGAAATACAACTAAGGAAACTAAAATGAATGCTTCAATCAACGTACGAATTACTTCTGAGATAGAAGCATCTAGGAAACGCGATACATCATAGCCGATGTTGTAGCTCATCCCGGGAGGGAAGGAGGAATTTTTTAATTCCTCCATTTTCTTCTTTACGTTCTCGATTACTTCTTTGGCGTTAGAGCCAGGCCGTTGTTTAAGCATAATTGCCGCAGACGGACGACCATCTTCTTTTGATAGAATGTTGTAGTTACGTACACCAAATTCTACCTCTGCTACATCTTTCAGTTTGAGAATAGATCCTTCCTTATCGGCACGTAACACAATGTTTTCATATTGTTTTGGTTCATTGAATTTGCCGGTGTATCGCAACACGTATTGCAACATCTGCGGGGCTTTGTCGGAACTTTCTCCCGCTTTGCCAGGAGCCGCTTCAATGTTTTGATTACGTATGGCTGCAATAATTTCTTCCGTTGAAATTCCATAGCCAACCATCCGATCAGGCTTTAACCAAACTCGCATCGAATATTCACGTGCGCCTACAATTGTCGCATACCCAACACCTTCTATTCGCTTTAGTTCTGCTAAAATATTGATGTCAGCAAAGTTATAAATGAACTTCTCATCGGCAGATGGGTCATCGCTCAATAAATTCAAATACATGAGGATGCTAGTCACTTCTTTTTCAACACTCACACCAGCTTTGATAACCTCTTCTGGAAGTTCATCCAATACAGTTGAAACTCTATTTTGAACATTCACATTCGCCAAGTCGGGGTCAGTGCCTACTTTGAAATAAACTTGAATCAAACTTGTTCCATCATTTCCTGAAACAGATGTCATGTACGTCATTCCTGGCACACCATTGATGGCACGCTCCAGCGTGGTCACTACTGCCTTAGAAGCTACTTCTGCATTGGCCCCTGTGTAATTAGTCGTAACGGTAACGGTGGGTGGTACAATATCAGGAAATTGGGTAATCGGAAGATCGATCAATGCCAATAATCCTAAAAGCGTAATGAATAGTGAGATCACCAATGAAAGAACCGGACGTTCGATAAATTTATTGAACATAAATAAGGCTTATAGCTTTTTTAATATGGGTTAAGAAGTTACTTTTTTTTCTTGGTGGATGAATTCACCAATACGCTATCGCTTGACATTTTGGAGGTTGTGATTTGCATTCCATCACGTGCATCTTTTATGCCTTCGTAAATAATGCGATCACCTTCTTGTAACCCAGATTCAATGATGTAGAAGTGCGATAATCTAGATCTGGGAACAAAGCTTTTGACTTTCAGTTTATTGTCGGCTCCCACTAGAAAAACAAAGGTCTTATCTTGTATTTCGAATGTTGCTTTTTGCGGTACCATCAATGCACCTTCGATGGCTTTAGATAATCTAATCTTACCACTGGAGCCATGTTTCAATATATATTGTGGATTTGGAAATTTTGCCCGAAAGGCAATAGTACCGGTCGATGTATCAAATTCACCTTCTAAAGTTTCGATTTTCCCAGGCTGTTGATGCAAATTGCCATCTGCCTGAATAAGCTCAACATTATTTGATCTGCGATCGTCCGGATGACTTTTGATATATTCAAGGTATTCCTTTTCGGAAACGCGGAAATAGGCGTAAACAAAATTTGAATCAAAGAGGGTAGTTAATAAATGACCCTCATTAATGAGACTTCCAATTTTGAAAGGAATCCGATCGACCATTCCATCGAACGGTGCCTTTATCATTGTATGGGTAGAGCGTATGCTGGCTTGCAATAAATGCGATGTTGCTTCTTCCACTTTTGCCTTGGCCATCTCAACCTTTGCTTTGGCAAGCTTTAGCTCAGTTTGAGATACTACATTTTTCTCTACTAGAATAGAAACTCGTTCCACTTCGAGTTGCATAGCTTGTTCTTCGGCAATCGCACTATTAACAGATGCCTTAGCCTTGGCTTCCTCTGCCTTATACTCTTCATCATTAATTTTAAAAAGTAATTGTCCCGCCTTCACAGACTGGCCTTCATCCACATAGATATAATCGAGGTATCCTTGAACTCGAGCTCTAATCTCTACATTGCGTATGGCATGAATATCAACTACATACTCTTGAAATAGAATAGTGTCTTTTCGGACAACTTGGGTAACAGGAAACTCGTTGATTGATTTAGTGTTTGATGAGTCAACTGATTTTGAACAAGCATTCAAAATCAATAGAATGGTAATTAAAAATGAAAAACGTAAAAGTCTCATGTTGTTTTGAATAGATTAATCTAGGTTGTTGAATTGGTAAGAAAATATAAATGATAAGTTAAGGAGTTGCGTTTTCTCCGTGTGACTTACCCGGAAATAGCCTTGAGCTGACCATGGCAATCATCAACGTAAATCCAATAATAATGAGAGAAACTTCAATTGGAATCTTGAATAGATCTGCGATGCACATTTTTACTCCTACGAACACCAAGATGGCTGATAGACCATATTTAAGATACACAAAGTATTTTTCAATTCCCGCCAACGCAAAATACAGTGATCTCAAACCAAGAATGGCAAACACATTCGAGGTGTAAACGATAAATGAGTCATCCGAAATAGCAAGGATAGCAGGTATAGAATCAACCGCAAAGATGAGATCGGTTGTCTCGATTAAGATCACGACCAAGAACAAGGGGGTTGCCCATGTTTTACCGTCTTGCTTGACAAAAAATTGATCACCTAAAAAGGAAGGGGTAATGGGCATGACCTTTCTGGCTAGTTTCACTAACGGATTTTTTTCCGGATCAATTTTCAAATCACCTGACGTGAGCATGCGTATGCCTGTGTAGACCAGGAACCCGCCAAAAATGTAAATCAACCAATGAAAACGATGGATAAGCTCGACACCAGCAAGAATAAAAATAACTCGCATGACGAGCGCGCCTAAAATGCCCCAAAAAAGAACCTTGTGCTGATAGGCAGATGGCACTTTGAAATAGGAGAAAATGAGAATGATAACAAAAATATTATCTACACTTAGTGACTTTTCGATGAGATAGCCTGTGAAAAATTCCAGTGCTTTGCTACGATCGAAATAGTAGTAGATAAACACATTGAAAAGCATGGAAAGTGTAATCCAAACGCACGTCCAGGTAAGTGCTTCGCGCACAGAAACCTCATGAGATTTTCTGTGAAACACGCCCAGGTCTAAAGCCAGCATGGCAAGTACAAATAGGTTGAAGACGATCCAAAGTAATGTTACGTCACTCATTAGGTCTTATTTTTTACTGGGTAGTGAAAGAAATCTTAAAAATGGTTGATATGTTAGTTAGAAGTGCTTTGCTTTTCCCTCAACCTACTGATGGATCCGGTAAACGGTAGTCCGGTAAGTATGTTCAATCGAAGACTGGTCGAAATGAAGTCATCCACTTCATAGAACTGAGATCCAACTTCAATATTGATTGCCTTGCTTAAAATCTTATAGTATTTTTTACGGACGCTTAATTCTCGTTGCAGATATTGCTCTGATTGGGCGGTAAAAGTAGTCATCAGTTTGAGATCTAAATGTTGATAGTTGTTGCCGTAGTTGACAAAAAGAGAAATCAGTTGGTCATCGAGAAGACGCTTCTCATTGTTGAATTTTACATAAATCGGGTGAAACACGGCAGCTTGTGATATTGATAGTTTTAAAGCTTCGATGAAGATCGTTTCCCGCTCATTTTGCAATTGCCTTTTTACCTTGTCTAAATCAAGCTGAGTTCCTTCTTGTGCATATACCATTTCTGTTGCCATAGCGATGACAATGAAACAGAAAGTCTTTTGTATTGTTAAAATGTTCTTCATTGGGTTTTACAGGATATAGGATTTTTGATAAATGTTCATTGCATAAAAGTTGAACCTGATTCCATATAGAAAATGCGAATATTTCTTATTTTATATTGCTCTCGCAATTGCCTTGCATGCAGCATAGCTTCATGACTGTATTTGAAGGTGGCACAAGGCTTACTCTCAGCCAGAACCACGCGGCTCTCTTCTGCGACCATAACTGCAATGTAATTATCAGGTTGTGGATTTTCTTCCAGCACGATCCATTTCATGACTATTTTCTTTAGTTGAGTGTTTCAAATTTAATTGTTGTCTAGTTTCGTCTGTTTAATCGAATCACAAGCTTTGGATCCACACTGCGATCTTCATTCAGAAGAGGAGGTAATGGATTGTCAGATACATCTAAGAATCTAAGATGTTTCATTTGATTAATTTCTGGGGGCAGCTCATTTATTTTATTACCTACGAGAAATAGATATTCTACTCTCGTTAGCTCATTTATATTTGAAGGAACGCTTGTAAGACCGTCATTTTCAACGTGGAGCTCGTTGAGGCTTTTCATCTTACTAATTAGTCGTACATTTTTTTCCAGGTTGAAGTATGCGTCATTATTGATGTAAAGCACACGGAGCTTGCGAAGTTCGGGTATGTTTTCAGGGAGATTAGAGATTAGGTTATCCGAAACGTCAAGTGTTTCAAGTCGTTTAACTTTTGTGATGCTCTGAGGGACAACTGATATATTGTCGCCCGCCAAACTTAGCATTTTTAAAGAGGGTAGCGCTGCCAACACAATGATCGCCTGATCTATTTCGAGATTTCTATTGTGATCAAGATAAAGACTTTGTAACAGCGTTAGCTCTTTCAATTCCAATGGAAGTTGTTTGATCTCGTTGTAAGAAACAACCAAGTATTTCAATTTCTTGAGTTCTCTAATTTTTGTTGGAATAAACTCAATGTGATTTTTACTTATGTCTAAGTAATGAATGTTTGTTAGAGCAAACAGTGAATCTGGAAACTCCGTCAATCCTTGATTGCTGAGATCCAACCAAGAAGCTTCTTCGCGGTGAGCAAATGCAGCCTTTATTGTTTTGAATTGAGTGTTGCCAATACTCAGCTGTCCACTTGATGAGAGTGAAGTTAATTGAAGCGCCAGGCTAGTAAGCAATGCAATCGATAAGTTGGCTTTCATATTCTATGTTCTATTTTTTACAGTGTATTAAATTGGGGGATAGGTATCCTCGTTCTACCCCCCTTTTTGGTTTATTTATCTATCGTTGGGTTGATTAGCAATGGTGTTTTTCCATCGGTCATGATAATTTTTGAATTCGGTGATTTGGCCAACTCCCGAAAGGCCTCAATACTTTGCCATTCAATGATGGGTTTGGTCAGCCCTTCGGCAATGATCTTTTGTGAGTCGCGAATTCCCTCGGCTTCAATTATTTTCCGCTGCGCTTCACGCTTTTCACGATCAAGCAGAAACTCCATACGCTGTGCCTGTTGTTCAGCTTCAAGCTTTTCTTCTACAGCTCTTGCTAAGCCTGGCGGCAACTGAATATTTTTCAACAACACGGCTTCGATTTCAAAGCCTCTTGGCAATAGGATTTTTGTCATCTGCTCCGTTACTTCCTTTTCAATGTTTGCACGTTGCGCTGAATGCATATCTTTTGCAAAAAAACGAGAGCATACATCTGCGGCAGAGGATCGGAAAACGCTGCTGATCACGTTCACTTCATTGCCAATACCAATTGTTTCAATAATTGCCGGTGCTTTCGATGGTTGCATCCGATACAATATGGAGATGACCGCCACCACATTTAGGCCTTCTTTCGAAGGTAGGTTAGCATTGATCTCCATGTTCATGGTGCGGATAGGCATTTTGATAACTTTAGTAGTAAAAGGATTGAAACCAACAGGCCCTGGGCCGCTGAAATTTGGATTAAGCTTTCCCATTTTTCTTTTTACTCCTATTTCGCCCTGCCGAACAATAGCACAGCTGGTGAAAAGAATGACAAATAATAGGTAAGTTGTTACTATGAGAGTTTTCATAAAATATTTTTTAAGTGGAAATTTTTTTTGATCTACTTTGGCGAAGCCATTGCTTCAATTCCTTAGCTTCTACGGGTGCTAGCCAGCGGGTTGCTTTTTTGTATTCTTTACGAAAGAGCCGGACATCAAAGCTGACACACTGTAAGATCTTCTTGCAGTAGTCTAACATGCTGCATCTCGTTTTCATACTAGTGAAAATGAAAGTAAAGACATGCCTACGAAGTAGAGCACAATTAAGGGCCAAGCAATTGAATTGCCCGCAAGGGATTTTTCTGAATTTTTCATATCGATTTTTTTTTGATTTTGACTAAATAAGAACATGTCGCTATTACGCTCTGGCGAAACGGCAAACTGAAGGTTCCTATTTTTTAAATCAAAAGAGATCGATAGAGGAGGTATTTATTGGATTGAAGGGAGGGTGTTACAGGTAAGGAAAACCGGGATGCCGGGGTAGAATCGGCAAGTGTAGAGATCGAAATAAAACTAACTGAAGACTTCGTTGCTTTTCGTAACGTGTGCCGTTTTGTTTCTATCGCTAGGTCTATTTCCGTCTCAATGGACTCTTCGGTTGCTTGTTGTGACTGACCGGTGGACTTAAGAGCAAATTGATCTAAACCTGTTCCAAACAACAAAAAAAGCCCTGCTAGGGTGAATAAAAATGCTTTTTTTATATTTGGTAGCATTACTATTATTTTTATAAGTAATACTATTAACGAGGATTTTGAGTTTAGGTTTACGATTTCAGTTAATTTTTTCTAAGTCATGAATTTTGAGTTTTCTAAACGGATTATACAATCTTTTCTACCCACTTCCGCGCATTTACAAAGGCCTCAAACCAAGGAGAGATTTCGTGTTGTAGTTTTCCGTTCTTAGGGTAATGAGGCCAATTCCATGGGAATAAACTGCGCTCAATATGTGGCATGATAGCCAGATGTCTTCCGTCTGTGGAATACAAAGAAGCAACCGAGTATTCACTTTCATTAGGATTACCTGGATACTCGGGATAAGTAAAGGTTGCTCCAATCTTATAGTTGGATTGATTTTTTAATTTGAACATCCCTTCGCCATGTGCTAGCCAAACACCGAGTTGTGCGCCTTCATAGCTGGAGAGCATGACTGAATTATTTTTTGGTATGCTGATCGTAATGAAGGTTGATTCAAATTTGCCGGAACCGTTGTGATGCATTTTAGGATGATCCGCCATTGGCATTTCACGATAGACCAACCCCAATTCCATCATTAACTGACAACCATTGCACACGCCTAAACTCAATGTATCAGGGCGAGCATAGAAATTATCTAATGCAGCTTTTGCTTTCGGATTGTATAAGAATGAACCAGCCCAGCCTTTTGCAGAACCCAACACATCTGAATTAGAGAAGCCACCCACAAACACAATCATGTTCAAGCCACTTAAATCTTCCCTTCCTGCTACAAGATCGGTCATATGGACGTCTTTCACATCAAAGCCAGCGAGGTAAAGTGCGTAGGCCATTTCGCGATCTCCGTTCACTCCCTTCTCTCTGATGATCGCGGCTTTTATGTCAGATGGTGTTCTTCGTTTGGGATCGACTCCATAGGTAGAAAACTTCCCATCGAAACCCGATTGAAATTGGTAGGAGAGTGGTTGCTTTTTAAAATTCGCTTTCCTCTTTTCAGCGTGACCTTTTGGCCGTTGGATTTTATCAAGCAAGTAGGAGGTGTGGAACCATTTATCTCGTAATTCAGAAATTTTGAATGTTGAATGTTGAATGTTGAATGTTGAAGTTGAGATAGTCAGTTGGTGGTCGTTGGTCACAGTACCAATGATGTAGTACCTTAAGTTTTGATTTTTCAAGACTTGTAATGCTTGCTCAGAGTTAACTTGAATGACAACTCCAGGGTTCTCAGAAAAAAGTATTTTTATTAAATCATTTCCTAACGAGTCAATATTCAATTCAATACCACTATTCAAAGTGGGAAAACACATTTCTAATAGCGTTGTGATCAACCCTCCTGAAGAAATGTCATGACCAGCAAGAACAAGTTGGTCGCCAACCAGTGCTTGAACGGTTTCAAACGCCCTGATAAAATAAGCATCATCTTTAATAGTAGGAGCTTCCTTGCCAAGTTGATTCACCACTTGACCAAAACTACTCCCCCCCAATTTGAAATCGTCTTTTGAGAAATCAACATAGATGAGTTGCGATCCAACAATTGGCTCCAATGCGGGCGAAATTGTTTTGCGTATATCACTGACTTCCGCCACTGCAGAAATGATTACCGTTCCGGGTGCGTAGACTACTTCTCCTTTCGGATACTTTTGTGTCATCGAAAGTGAATCTTTCCCGGTAGGAATATTGATGCCCAAAGCACATGCAAACTGACTGACGGCATCCACCGCTTCATAGAGTCGAGCATTTTCCCCTTCACTTTTTGCGGGCCACATCCAATTCGCACTCAGCGATACGCCTTTAAGTCCGTGTGTTAGTGGCGTCCAGACCAAATTGGTTAATGCTTCTGCTATCGCCAATTTACTTCCCTTGGCTGGATCAACCAGTGCAGCAATCGGAGCATGTCCAATGGAAGTTGCAATTCCTTTATTGCTTAAAAAATCCAACGCCATTACTGAAACATTGTTCAACGGAAGCTGAATGGGGCCACAGGTTTGTTGGGTGGCTACTTTGCCAGATACAGATCGATCTACTTTGTTGGTCAACCAGTCTTTGCAGGCAACGGCCTCTAATTGCAAAACTTGTTCAATGTAAAATTGCAGCTTAGCAGCATCGTAATTAATTTCTGAAAAGCTAGCTATTGGAGTTTTGTCAGTAAGAATGGTTTTTGGGGAGGAACCAAACAAATGATTCATCTCCAATTCCACCGGATTGATCGAGTGGTTAGAGCCGGCAAATTTAAATTTATGATCTCCTG
This sequence comes from Cyclobacteriaceae bacterium, assembly GCA_031430395.1. GTDB lineage: Bacteria > Bacteroidota > Bacteroidia > Cytophagales > Cyclobacteriaceae > ELB16-189. Next base: position 11,048 of record JANPBK010000227.1, on the reverse strand, counting down.
TTGCATGGCCTACTACATACATGGGAGCACGCTCGCGATCCGATACCCGCTTCAGTGCATCTACATCTTTTTGGTGAATGGCAACTCCCATCCGTTCTTGCGATTCGTTGCTGATAATTTCCTTTGACGAAAGAGTTGGATCTCCCACTGGAATTTTGTCGACTTCAATGGTGCCTCCTGTTTCTTCCAGTAATTCCGAGAAGCAATTTAGGTGCCCGCCTGCTCCATGGTCGTGAATGGAAACAATCGGATTATTGTCAGACTCTACCATTGCGCGAATCGCATTCATCACACGCTTTTGCATTTCCGGATTGGAGCGCTGAATTGCATTTAGTTCGAGTGCGTTGGCGAACTGCCCGGTGGTGACAGATGATACAGCGGCACCGCCCATACCGATGCGATAGTTATCGCCACCCATCATCACAATTTGATCACCCGCTTGCAAGTGTTCTTTTTGGCTATCTTTTTCTTTGCCAAAGCCAATGCCACCCGCTTGCATGATTACTTTGTCGTAACCAAATTTTTTATTGTTTTCGATATGCTCAAAAGTCAACAGGCTACCACAGATCAGTGGTTGCCCAAATTTGTTGCCGAAGTCACTGGCCCCGTCAGAGGCTTTGATCAAAATTTCTGCAGGCGTTTGATAGAGCCAATTTCTGGGCGATAAATTCTTTTCCCAACTTCTATTTTCTTCTAGTCGCGAGTAGGAAGTCATATACACAGCTGTTCCAGCTAGCGGCAACGACCCTTTACCTCCAGCAAGCCGATCGCGAATTTCTCCTCCCGATCCGGTAGCTGCACCATTGAAGGGTTCTACGGTGGTTGGAAAATTATGGGTCTCAGCTTTTAAAGAGATGACCGAGTCAAAATCGGTAATGGCAAAATAGTCTGGAACATCCTGTTTGGTAGGAGCGAACTGCTCGATCCGTGGACCTTTTATAAATGCTACATTGTCTTTGTATGCAGATACGATGTAGTTTGGATTTTCTTTCGATGTCTTTTTGATCAGTTGAAAGAGTGTCGATTTTTTTTCTTCGCCATCAATAATAAAAGTTCCATTGAATATCTTGTGGCGGCAGTGTTCGGAGTTGACTTGCGAAAAGCCAAACACTTCGCTATCAGTCAATTTTCTTCCTAATTTAAAACTGACATCTTTCAGGTATTCAATTTCTTCTTCGCTTAAGGCAAGTCCTTCTTCTTCACTGTATTTTTTTAGATCGCTAATTTCCAGAATCGGCTCGGGTGTGTGGTGAATGGTGAAGATATCCAGATCCAATGTTTCGTATAAGTGTTGCAACATCCGATCATAGGTTGGTACAGCTGAAGTAGACTCGAAGAACTCTTCGATTCGCTCGATGCCAGAAATACCCATTGTTTGGGTAATCTCTACCGCATTGGTGCTCCAAGGGGTGATCATTTCTTTTCTAGGCCCGATGAATTTTCCGTTTAGTGATTTGTCAATGAGTGGTTTGGCACCGCCAAACAACCAGGTTAGTTTTTCGAAATCAGATACAGAAAATGGTGACAAATGGCCAACGGAGTAAATTACATTGGCAGGTGAGTGAAAGAATGCAATCATGGAACGAATTGAAGTGGTAAATTTACATGGATTGAAGGATTATTTCATCTATTTTGCAAGACTTTAAAAACAAATGCATCATGAATTTTGGCAGTAGAAAATATGCTCGATGTTCTACCCTCTTTTTGCTCGTTGGAACATTGATAATCATTAGTTTGGATCAAGTAGGTGCGCAAAGTACCATGGTCACTTTAATAGACAGCACTAAAGTCAAAACTGACATAATTAATATTTCAGATCGTTCGCTATTTACCGGGGCGGGAAGTTTTAATCTAACAGAAGTGTATTCTGTCCGTTTCTTTACCGAAGACGAATTCAAGAAGAAGTATGCTTCAGCTACAAAGTTGTTAGATTTTGGGGTTATTGTTTATGTGCTCGATAGACAGCAGCAGCCTTCAGATTCTGCGAAAGTTGCAGTAAATAGAAAGATAATTGATAATCAAGGGAGTCCTACCAATAATTATACCGGCAATAATGAAACACGAACTCCAACATCAGTAAGTGCGGGAATAGGCTTGGGGCAGGATTATGGTGGAATTGGAGGGAGACTCACCTTAATACCAGAAAAGCATATTGGTTTGTTTTTTGGGGGTGGTTATGCATTGGCTGGTTTTGGATATAATGCCGGAGCACTTTTAATGGCTAATCCTGACAAAAGACTTTCACCCACTTTAAGTTTTATGTATGGATATAACGCTGCTGTTGCAATAGTAGGAGCATCTCAATTTAATAAAATATTTTACGGTCCAACGTTAGGGTTTGGATTGAAAATTGTGCCCCAAGCAAATGAGAAAAATTATGTTCACATTGAATTGCTTGTACCATTTCGTCCTGCCGAATTTGATACTTATTTTGACGCACTAAAAAGCAATCCCGCAATTACTGGACTCACCAGACCATGGCCGGTAACTATTAGTTTTGGATACCACTTTATTATCAACTAGAGATGATGATGTTCTTACTATTCAAAATTAATTCATTATGACCAGCTTCGATTATTTCAAATTTTTTTGACTTGATTTTTCTTAAGAAGGGCTCCATATTTTTTGATAGGATTACTTTATCAAATTGACCGACTATTAAAAGTAACGGAATGTGCCTTTCGTTTAATATAAAAGCGATTTTATTCAAATCAAATTTAAGGTGACGGAAATAGACCCAGGAAAAATACACACGCCTTCTTTTTTCTTCTGTGCCCATCTGCGTTTCAGCAAACCTCAATAGTCCTTGGTCAACAAGTTTCAAAGCACGCAATGCTTTGGTAATTTTGTACAATCGATTGGGATGTAAAATCATACTTTTGAACAATGCCCTAATCGCGATAGGATACGTTGCCAGACTATACCAAAAGCTAGTTTTGATCCCATCAGGTGCTAATAAAATCAACTTTTTAACCCGATCAGAAAAAGACTCCAGTGTGGCCATGGCAAATTTGCCACCCATGCTAAAGCCAGCTACCTCAAAATCGTGGATAGCTTCCTTCTCTAAGAAGAGATTGACAATTTCTTTCCAATCACTTTTTTCCAATGCTTCACGGCTAGTCCAATTGCTATGACCATGAAAAAATAAATCAAATGAATAAGATGTATAGGTATCCTTAAAGGGTTCTATCCAAGATTGAAAAGCCCGATGATCTTGTCCAAAACCATGAAATAGGAGCAATGCTGTTTGGCCTCTCCCTGATTTAGTATAGGATAACTTAGAATGTTGGTAGAGTATATTATTGCATTCGGTCAAGCCGCAAAAGTAGCGAGTTTGGCGATTACTACTTACTTCTAACTTTTTACCAGCTTTGTAAAATAAATTCATCAACCTGCCCGTCTATGATGAAAATTGGCGCGGCAGATGGATATGGCTATGCAACAAATAAGAGAAAACACATTCCTGAAAGAGAAGGACAAACTGCTCGGATTCATCCGTAGCAGAGTGTCAACGGTGGAAGAGGCGGAGGATATACTTCAGGATGTGTTTTTTCAGTTTGTCTCCGGATTCGAAACGATTGAGTCGTTGGATCGGGTAACCTCTTGGTTATACAGTGTGGCTCGCAACAAAATAATAGATCGCTATAGAAGAGATGCCTCACGCCCTCAGCGAACTGATTTCGAATTGATTTCTGGTAAAGATGATAATGTGCCTTTGACCTTGCAGGATATTTTACCTGACCTGGATAATACACCTGAATCAACTTTGCTGCGCGAGGCTATTTGGGATGAAATAACAGATGCGCTGGCTGAATTGCCCCCAGATCAGCGAGAAATTTTTATCCAAAATGAAATGGAAGAAAAGAGTTTTCGGGAGATTTCTGAACAGACTGGAGTATCAATCAATACCCTGCTTTCGCGAAAGCGATATGCGATTCTCGCTCTTCGTAAAAGGTTGCAAAGGTTTTATGATGATGTGGTTAGTTAGTATTAAGATGTTAGACGTAAGACATAAGACTGTTTTAGTGCGAGATTTCATCTAACGCATTTCAGTTTGTGTCAAAAAATAAAAATTAAAATTAAAAGTTATGAAAAAAGGATTGTGGATTGGAGGAATGGTGGTGTTGGGTGTGTTGGCGGTTTCTGCTTTTACACTTGTGACAATGTATTTATGGAATTGGTTGGTGCCTGATCTATTTCATGGACCGTTGATCGATTTTTGGCAAACGTTAGGGTTGCTGATATTAAGTAAGATTTTGTTCTCGGGTTTTGGAAAAGGTGGGCATCGCCACAACGGTCAATGGAGAGGCTATTGGAAGCAAAAATGGCAAGGTATGACCCCTGAGGATCGAGAACGTTTCAAGGCGAAAATGAAAGATAAATGGTGCTCTCCAGTACCTAGAAATACAGGTCGGGATGCAGGTGTTTCAATCGATTGAGGCGCATAATTATAAAAAAATCCCAAAAAAATTGTTCTAAAACTGTAACCCTGAGCTAGAAATGGCGTTGTGGGAAACTAAGGAAACTTTTGTATTATCAAAAGTTTCCTTAGTTTCGCACCCGATTATGGAAGAACAAGAGGTAAAAAATAAGATTTTGGCAGGAGCAGAAACGCTATTCATGAAATACGGAATTCGTAGCGTTTCTATGGATGACATCGCAAGGCAGCTCTCCGTTTCAAAGAAAACACTTTACCAGCACTTTGCCGATAAGGATGAGTTGGTAACGGTCATGTCTCAAGAACACATGAAACGCGAAGTGAAAGAGTATGAAGAAATCAACCAGATTTCTGAAAACTCCATCGATGAACTCAATAGAATTTCGGTGCAGTTGAGGTGTGACATGGAAGACATGAATCCTTCCTTGCTTTTTGATTTGCAAAAATTTCACCCTAAAGCATGGGCACTTTGGTTGAATCATAAGAATGATTTCATTATGCATTCAATTGTCAGAAACCTAAATCAAGGAATTGAAGAGGGGTACTTCCGCGCAGAAATTAATCCTGAAATAATTGCGATCAGTAGATTAGTTTTAATTGAGTCGGCATTTGACGATCAGCATTTCCCTAAAGACAAGTTTAACCTGGTAGAAGTACAGTCACAATTTTTTGACCACTTCGTATATGGTCTTTGCACGGACAAAGGCAGAAGGCTATACCAGAAATACAAAGAGAATACAACGACACCCATAACCAACCATAAGAATGAATCAGTTTTATAAACGAACTCTCGTAGTGATGGCCTTGCTCGTGGCGGGTGTGGCAGATGCACAGCAACAGACGCCCACTTCGTTTACGTTGGAACAATGTATCGAATATGCGTTGAAGAATTCAATCAACGCACAAAATTCACTGATCGATCAAGAGATAGCCTCTGCTAAAGTAAAGGAAACAGTAGGACTTGGCTTGCCCCAAGTATCAGGAAATGTGGCTATTCAACATAATGAGCAGTTAAGAAGATTTTTTGGACGATACACCACAACCCCAGGATCATTTAGCTTTTTCCCTGTTACTCCAGGCGCCAATGAAGGTGATATTTTAGCAGCTAGAAGTCCCTTTCAACTTCAAAGTTCAGGAGATGCAGGAATTACCATTAATCAACTCATATTTAGCGGAAATTACTTAGTTGGACTGCAAGCTTCAAAAGCATATAAAGACCTATCTTTTAAAACAGCTAATCAAACCAAAGAGCAAATTATTGAGCAAGTAACAAAAGCCTACTATTCGGTTCTCATCAATCACGAAAGAACTAATTTGTTTGATAACAATATTGCCAGATTGGATTCTTTGTTAAAGAACACTATTGCATTAAATAAAAATGGATTTGCCGAAGGCATTGACGTGGATAGAATTCGAGTAGCCTACAATAATTTAAAATCTGAGCGAGATAAGTTTTTAAAGTTGAGTGATCTGGGCAAAGAACTTTTAAAGTTTCAGATGAATTACCCTATGGATCAACCCATCAATGTGGAGGGTAAAATTGAAGATATTAAAGTGGAGTCAGACCTCACAAGTTATCTAGAGGGTTGGGATTATAAGTCGAGACCGGATTATAAAGTATTGGAGGCAAATCAACGACTTCAGCAATTGAATATTAAGAATCAATACGCAGGTGCATTACCAACCCTATCCGGATTTGCAAACTTAGGTTACTCTACTCAATCAAATAATATTTCGGGGCTTTTTACCACAAATTCCAACGCTCCGGATAATTCTCAGACAGGAGTGGGCCCCGATAAATGGTATGGGTATTCATTATTTGGTGTTTCATTGAATATGAACATTTTCACCGGGTTTCAACGTCAATACAAAATCCAACAAGAAAAGCTAACACTTCGAAAGATTGATAATGGATTCAAAAGCTTGAAGCAAGGAATTGATCTACAGACGAAGCAAGCCTCAACTAGTTTTGCAAATGCCATCACATCTTTGACTTCGCAAAAGGAAAACATGGATTTGGCAAGTAATATCGCTCGAATTACCAAAATAAAATACGAGCAGGGGGTAGGCTCCAACTTAGAAGTTGTTGATGCGGAAAATAGTTTGCGTCAGGCACAAACAAATTATTATTCCGCTTTATTCGATGCCATGGTTGCAAAAGTGGATCTCGATAAGGCGTATGGAAAACTAATTCCGATAGTAGCAAAGAATTAAATTAATTAAGAACCAACACTCATATGAAAATAAATAATTACAAATCCTTCATCGTAGTTGCAGCCGTTGCCTCCTTTTTAGCAGGCTGTAGTGCTTCCGCTGATAAGTCAGCTCAATTGAAGAAATTAAGGGAAGAACAAACTGCCATAGAAAAAAAAGTTGCTTCTCTTGAGAAAGAAATAGCTACAAGTAATCCGGATTCTACTACTAATGTAAAGTCAAAAGAAGTAGTGGTTCTTGAATTAGCTCCACGCAAGTTTGATAAATATGTTCAAACGCAAGGTTCAGTTGAATCAACGGATAACATCATGGTAAGCGCTAAATCGATGGGTGTTCTAACTCAGGTATTTGCCCGTGAGGGAGATGCTGTGGTGAAGGGGCAAACACTGGCACAAATTGACAACTCGTTAACATTAAGAACAATTGAAGAGGTAAAGTCAAACCTTGATTTAGTGAATACAGTATATGAAAGACAAAAAAACTTGTGGACACAAAAAATTGGCACTGAAGTGCAATACTTGCAGGCAAAAAATAATAAAGAAAGTTTAGACCGAAGACTCGCCACATTGAATGAGCAATTAGAGATGAGCAAAATTAAATCGCCTATCAATGGCACAGTGGATCAAGTGAATATAAAGATTGGTGAGAATGCTGCTCCGGGTCAACCTGCGTTTAAAGTAATTAATGGCAATGATTTGCGCATTTCAGCCAAAGTATCAGAGGCATATATTAGCACCATTCGAAAAGGAAATAAATCAATAGTTAGTTTTTCTGACTATGATAAGAAAATCGAAGCTCCAGTAACTTTTGTGGGCAGAAGTATTGATCAGTTGTCTCGTTCGTTTACGATTGAAGTGAAATTGCCTTCTTCAAATGAACTCCGACCAAATATGACAGCTATCTTAAAAGTTATTTTCAGTACAAGTACAGACGCACTATGTGTACCGGTTAATGTTGTACAAGAAGTCAATGGCGAAAAGATCGTCTATGTGGCTGAAGCTATGGGCAAACAACTAGTGGCAAAAAGAAAGATCGTTACAATTGACGGTGTTTATGACAACTTCGCACAAGTGACTTCTGGACTAAAAGCAGGAGATAAGGTAATTACAGTTGGTTATCAGGGACTAAATGATGGAGAGCCGATAAAAATGTAAGCAGCTAATTGCCGCTAATTATTTTCCTTTAGCCTCAATTTGCCCTTGCCCTAACAATAAAAATAAAGTCTATACGAATGAAAGACCTTGAAAAAGAATTTGGACCCACTAGTTGGGCTATTGATAATAAAGTAGCAGTTTATGTTGCTGTGGTGTTTATCTGTCTCGCAGGAATGATTACATACAATCGTTTACCAAAGGAGAATTTCCCAGAAGTGGTACTGCCTCAGATATTTGTTACCTCCATATTTCCCGGTGCATCTCCCAAAGACGTGGAAAACCTAGTTTCAAAACAAATTGAAAAGCAGGTTAAGTCAATTGCCGGGGTAAAGAAAGTAACGAGTAATTCTCTACAAGGATTTTCAAGTGTTATTATCGAATTTGAAACGGATGTGGAAGTAAAGGAAGCAAAACGAGAAGTACAAGAGGCTGTTGATAAGGCGAAAGTGGATTTACCTCCGGTGCCTTCCAGCCTATTGGATGACCCACAAGTAATTGACATTGACCTTTCCGCTCAACCCATCATGTTCATTAATTTGTCAGGAGACTATGATTTGCAGACTTTAAAAAAGTATGCGGAACAAATGCAAGACCGTATAGAAAGCTTAAAGGAAATCAGACGTGTAGATATTGTAGGTGCATTAGATCGGGAGATTCAAATTAATGTTGACTTGTATAAGGCTGCTCTGGCCGGTGTAAGTTTAGATGATATTAATAACGCAATTTCATATGAAAACAGAATCGTGTCAGGAGGACAATTATCTGTTAGTGGAATGAAGAGATCGTTAAGTGTAAATGGTGAGTATTTGAATGCAGAACAAATCGCCAATACGATAGTAGGTTCAATAAAGGGTGGTAAACTTTATCTTAAAGACGTTGCTGAGGTGATTGACTCACACAAAGAGCAAGAAAGTTTTGCGAGGCTAGATAAGAAAAATGTCATAACATTAAATATTGTCAAACGGGGAGGTGAAAATTTGATTGCCGCTTCAGATCAAATCAATGTTATTATTAAAGAGTTTCAGGACAACATATTACCGAAGGGAGCAAAGATTACCATCACAGGTGATCAATCCGATAATACAAGGACTACACTGCATGATCTAATCAATACCATTATTATTGGTTTTGTATTGGTTACCGTTATCCTTATGTTTTTCATGGGGGCTACGAACGCAATTTTTGTGGGATTGTCAGTTCCGCTTTCGAGCTTTATTGCTTTTTTGTTTTTCCCTGCGCTGGGATACACACTTAACCTTATGACGTTGTTCTCATTCTTACTTGCCTTAGGTATAGTAGTTGATGATGCGATTGTAGTCATTGAAAATACCCATCGGGTATTCGATAATGGAAAAGTGCCAATACGAAAAGCAGCTAAGATTGCTGCCGGTGAAGTATTCATGCCGGTGTTTTCAGGTACTATGGTAGTGCTGGCACCTTTCGTGCCGCTAGCGTTTTGGCCAGGTACCATTGGTGAATTTATGGTATACTTGCCCATCACGCTCATTGTCGCGCTGTTAGCTTCGTTGGTAGTGGCGTATATTATCAACCCTGTGTTTGCCGCTGATTTTATGACGGTACATGATCATGATCACAGTCGTCCTAAATTCACAAAGGGCTATAAAATTTCCGGAGTGATTTTCCTGGCACTCGCTATTGTTTGGTATCTAACTGGTTCCTTTGGATTAGGTAATTTTACCATATTCATTTTCGGAGTTTATTCTTTGTACCGATTCTTCCTGGAAGAATTGATTTCTAATTTTCAGACCAATGGTTGGCCACGTGTACAAGATGGTTACAAAAAAATTATTGCATGGTGTCTAGAGGGATATCGACCAGCTATGGTAGTGGTGGGAGTAATTTTCTTATTTATCTTTTCTATTATTTTTACAGGCATCAGAAAACCTCCGGTTGTGTTTTTTCCTCAAGGAGATCCTAATTTTGTATACACCTACATTACTCTGCCGATTGGTACGGACCAACGAGTAACAGATTCCATAACTCAGATTGTCGAGAAGAAGGTGATTGATGTAGTGGGAGAGAAAAATGATATTGTGGAATCAATTATTTCGAACGTAGCCATCGGTGCTTCTGAAGACCAGATGTCCGGTAATAATGTGCAGCCTCATCTTGGAAAAGTGACCGTAGCATTTGTTAATTTCGCTAAGCGCAATGGTCAATCTTCCAAAATATATTTAACTAAAATTCGGGAAGCAATAAAAAATATTCCGGGCGCAACAATCTCGGTTAATCAAGAGCAAGGAGGACCTCCTACCGGTAAAGCAATTAATATTGAAATTGCGGCAGATGATTTTGATGTATTAGTGGCTGCTGCTGATAAGACGAAAAGGTATTTAGATGGACTTCAGATTCCGGGTGTAGAAGAATTGAAATCCGATTTTCAAAGTGACAAGCCTGAGATTACCATCAACATTGACCGAGAAAAAGCGAATCGAGAAGGAATTGCTACTGGAACGATAGGGATGGCGTTGCGTAATGCAATCAACGGTGCAGAGGTTTCTAAGTTTCGCGATGACAACGATGATTATCCGATTCAAATGCGCGTTCGGGAAGATCAGCGAAATGATATCAATACATTGATGAATATGCCGATTACTTTTCGTGATATGACAATGGGTGGGCAGGTACGTCAAGTGCCTATGTCCGCCATTGCTTCTATTGAATACACGAATAGCTATGCTGGGATTAAGCGAATCGATCAAAAGCGTGTGATTACATTGTCTTCCAATGTATTAACAGATTTTAATGCGAATGAGGTAGTCGCAGAAATTCAGGGCAAGTTGAAGTCATTTTCCGCACCGGAAGGTGTAGAAATTAAAATGACCGGAGAGCAAGAACAGCAAAAGGAGACCACTGATTTTTTAGGGGTTGCCGCAATGGCAGCGTTTGGATTGATCTTGATGATATTGGTAGTACAGTTTAATTCGACCAGTAAGCCTTTTATTATTCTAATGGAAATTCTCTTCAGCATTATTGGAGTTTTGCTGGGATTCTCATTATTTAAAATGGAGATATCCATTGTGATGTCTGGAGTAGGCCTTTTGGCATTGGCAGGTATTGTTGTGCGGAATGGAATTCTTTTAGTAGAGTTTACAGATCTACTGATTTCGCAAGGAGTTGAGTTAAAGGAGGCTATCGTTGAAGCAGCTAAAACAAGAATGACACCTGTGTTACTCACTGCAATGGCAGCAACTCTTGGAGACCCGAGAGTTTCTTCTCAT